>JAYZEI010000021.1:0-10446 GCA_036337375.1 Planctomycetota bacterium
GTTGGCCCAATGTCGCTGTTCATGCCCGAAGCTGCTGCTCAGTGGTTCGGCGGCTATGTGATTTGGATAATGCTCATCGTGTTTTATTCACTGTGCCTGACGTTGGGCGCGCTGCTGATTCGACCGCGTCTTGTGATCTACAACGTTACGGCCGAGCAATTGAGGCCGTTGTTGGCATCGGTCGTTAAGCGGATGGACACCGACCATCAGTGGGCGGGCGACAGCCTGGCATTGCCCGATCTGGGCGTGCAATTGCACATCGAGAAGTTTACGTTGACGCGAAATGTGTCGTTGGTAGCGACCACGCCCGAGCAAAGTTACGCCGGCTGGCTACACCTGGAACGTGTATTGGGTGGCGAATTGCGGCAACTTGAGGTCAAACCGAACCCGGTCGGCATCGCGCTGGTGGCGGTCGGCGGTGCGATACTGCTCGCCTCGTTGGGCTGGATCCTGGGCGAGCGGGAGGTGGTCGCCGAAGGGATTCGATTCATACTCCGGCTCTGATGCCCGATCGGGCGTCGATTACTTTAAACCGGCCAAAAAATCGTCCAGATCGTCGTCGCCGCCTGATTCACCGGCGGATCCGATGGATTCCGCTCCGAAGTCGGTGGTTTCCGCGTCGGCCTTCTTTTTAGGATTCTGCTTTGTTCCGGCTGCTTCTTTCGTCGCGTCTGTTTTTTTCTTTTCGCCCAAAGACGCGTCTTTTTTCTCAGACTTCGGTTTTTTAGGGGGCTTCGTTTCTTTTTTTGTTTTAGGCTGTTCGTCGGAAAAATCGATGAACGATTCGCTGTCGCCCATCGTGGTAAATTCGCCGTCAGCTTCGGCCGTGGGTGGCATGATTCCGTCGTCAACCGGATCGTTGCCGATCACCAGCTTGAAGGTTGCGGATCCGACAGTTAAGTGGTCCCCCGACTCCAGTGCTGCCTCGTTGACGCGTATTTCACCCACAAAGGTTCCGTTTAATGAGCCAAGATCGCGGATGCAAAGCGTCCCTTCCACCTCGTAAAACTCGCAATGCAACCGACTAATCATCGGATGTGCTAGCGTTAAGTCCGCCTCCTTGCCGCGACCAATCGTCATCGGCAACTTCTTCAGCTTGATGACGGTCGGCTCTGGGTCATCGCCGACCAGAAAGAGTTTGGCATCAATCATCGGACTATCCGGTTTACGGGCCCGCGGTGGCGAGTACGGTCCGCCGAGAAACCGACCGCATTGTCGACACAACCCCTTATCCTAACTGTGCAAAACGGTGACCGCAATGTCTGAGGCGTGGTGGCAATGGCAGCGTTGACCGCAGCGGCTTCAGATTCTGGGCAAAGTGGTACCGGCACCAAAGGAAAGACCTTATTAACTAAGGGTTTCCGCAGCGGTGCGTACCCCTTGACGGAAGGTATCACAAAGTTTTAACCTGCCGTACCGGGGTGGGCCGATTGACCTTGCGGCTTGGTCAGCTGGCCTTATAATCCGCCGATTCCAAGTTCTTACCCGACCGGCGCTGCTGGTCGTGTGGGAGTCTCGTCACGGATTACGCCACAAATCGCTGCGGGTGTAGCTCAGTTGGCAGAGCACAACGTTGCCAACGTTGTTGTCGTGGGTTCGAATCCCATCACCCGCTCTTTTTTGAGCTCCACCGTAACCTGACGCGTCGGTCGAATACCTCACCGACGGTTTGGGTTGTAGACACAACCAGGCAAACATCATGTCCACCGACGAATTAGACGCAGAAGAACTGAAAAAGATCGAAGAAGAAACCCCAGATCCGCTAAAGCTGGAAATTTCGGTCAAGGAGGCTAATGCATGCCAACGGAACGTGACGGTGACGATCCCGCGAGAGGATATCGACCGCTATTATGACGACGCCTTCAGCGAAATGATGGAAACGGCTGCCGTGCCGGGATTTCGCGTGGGCCGAGCGCCGCGAAAATTGATCGAATCACGTTTTCGAAAGGACGTCAAGGATCAAGTCAAAGGTTCGCTGTTGATGGACAGCATGTCGCAGGTGAACGAAGAACAAGATTTTGCAGCCATCAGCGAACCGGAGCTCGATGTGGAAGCCATCGACGTGCCGGACGAAGGCGAGATGACATTTGAGTTCAAACTCGAAGTGCGGCCCGAATTTGACTTGCCCGAGTGGAAGGGACTCAGTATCGAACGTCCCGAAGCCGATTTTTCGGATAAGGAGATCGAAAAGCATCTACGGCAAGTTTTGGAATCGTACGGTCGCCGTGTGCCCAGTAGCGATCCGGCCGAGGAAGGCGACTACCTGACCGTCAATATCACCGTCAGCAGCGGCGAAGATACGGTTAATGAAATCGCGGAACAGTCGGTTTGCATTCGACCGACGTTGAGCTTTCATGACGGCAAGATCGAAAAGTTTGATAAGCTCATGAACGGCGTGAAGGTGAGCGAATCACGCGAAGCGGAAATGCAGGTTAGCGGCGACGCGGCGAATGAAGATTTGGCTGGCAAGAAGGCCTCAATCAAATTCGAGGTGTTGGACATCAAGAAGTTTGAACCGCCCGAGTTGACCAAGGAGCTGCTCGAAGAGCTTGGCGGTTTCGACGGCGAAGGCGCGCTACGCGACGCGATCAGAGACAATCTTGAGCGGCAGTTGGAATACGACCAACAACGGCACGCGCGCGAGCAGATTACCAAGACGTTGACCGAAGCGGCCAATTGGGAATTACCACCCGATTTGCTTGCCCGACAGAGTCACCGGGAGTTGGAGCGGGCCGTGCTGGAATTGCGGCGGAGTGGCTTTGCCGAGGCTGAAATACAGGCCTATGCGAACGATCTACGACAAAACAGCCAGGAAAGAACTGCCCAGGCGCTGCGCGAGCATTTTATCCTCGAACGCATTGCCGAAGATCAGGATATCGACGCCGACGAAGAGGACTTCGATAACGAAATCACGCTGCTCGCGATGCAGGGTGGCGAATCTCCGCGGCGGGTGCGTGCTCGCATCGAAAAAGACAATCTGACAGACGCATTGCGGAATCAGATCATCGAGCGCAAGGTCATCGACGCTGTCCGCGCAGAGGCCAAATTCAAGAAGACAACATTCAAAGCCGGGAGCGGCGATATCGAGCCGTTGAAATTCTCGGCCACTGGTGGCGACCAGGAAGAAATTCCCGTTGCCGAACACGGCGAACTCGAAGCGCTCGTCGAACCGAAGGATCATACATAGCGTAGAAACCGTTTTTGAGTGGGCGAGGTTCCTGCTGGGCCGTTCGCCGGGGATTCCGTCCTCCCGACTTTGAAATGACTTCTACCAAGACAGAAGGATCGACCATGAATTACAGTTCCCTTCTTCAAGACGCTTCACAGCTTCTGCCACGCGCCGAACAAATACCCTTCGATCCGCAATTGGCCAATCGCGACATGCAGCGGCAGCGGTGGATGACACTCGGCGATATGCTGCTGGAGAATCGCATCATCTTTCTGCAGGGTCCGATCCACGACGGCAATGCCAACGACCTGATTATGAAAATGCTCTACCTGCAGAGCGAAAACCGTCGCAAGGATATCAGTTTTTACATCAATTCGCCGGGCGGTAGCGTCAGTGCGACGCTGGCGGTTTACGACACGATGCAGATACTCGGTTGCCACGTGGCGACCTATTGTGTCGGCTTGGCGGCCAGCGGCGGCGCGGTGTTGTTGGCGGGCGGTGCGAAGAAAAAACGATACATCCTACCGCATGCAAAAGTGATGATTCACCAGCCGTACGGGCAAGTCGGCGGCCAAGTTTCCGACATTGAAATCCAAGCCGACGAAATTCTCAAGACGCGCGAGCTATTGAATAAGATTCTGGCTGAGCACACCGGGCAAAGCATTAAACAAATCTCAAAGGACACCGACCGCGATTTTTATATGAGTTCGAGTGATGCCAAGAAATATGGTGTCGTTGACGAGATTCTCGAAAAACCGCCCGGTTCGGACGAGAACGACGAAGACGAAGATTAGTGGCTGGCACCTGCCGGAAATAAAAGGATCGAAAAAACGCGACGGCCGCGGAGAGCCATCGTAAATAGAGAGCAAGTTTGGTGTCGCGCGGGAGCGAGTCAAGTTAATCGGAGTAACGACCAAATGCCTTTGATACCTTACGTTATCGAAAAGAGCGGCCGCGAAGAGCGGGCGATGGACATTTATAGCCGGTTGCTAGCGGATCGAATTGTCTTTCTCGGTACCGCAGTCGGAGACGATGTGGCAAATGCCATCGTGGCTCAGATGCTCTTTTTGCAGTCCGATGACGCCAAGGCGGAAATCCACTTTTACATCAATTCGCCGGGCGGCAGTGTCAGTGCTGGATTGGCGATTTATGACACGATGCAACTGATAACCTGCGAAGTATCAACCTATTGCATCGGGCAATGCGCCTCGATGGGCGCAGTGTTGTTGGCCGCCGGTGCCGCCGGCAAGCGTCACGCGCTGCCCAATTCGCGGATCATGATCCATCAGCCGTTAGCCGGTATGGAAGGCACTGCCGAGGACATCATGATTCATGCCAAGGAGTTCAAAAAGACAAAAAATCGGCTCAATCAGATTCTAATCAAGCACACCGGCCAGCCGCTCAAAAAGATCGAAAAAGACACCGACCGCGATCGCTTCATGGATCCGGAAGAAGCGTTGGAATACAAGCTTGTCGACCGTATCGTAGAACGCATGGAAGACGTTTAGTCGAGGCAATCATGAAACAATGCCAAGGATGGCAGCTCTTGGCGCTCGCTGCGCTGATGCTGGCTGGTTGTCGCGCGCCTCAGGGACAGGCGGCGCTCGAGCGGGAACTCCGTTATCAGGAGGATATGATTTACGAACTGCAGGACTACCTGCAGACGTATCGGTCGCAACTGCGCGATTGCCAGTCGGAAAACAGGCGATTGCAGGAACAATCCGAAAGTGGCCGGCCCGGTTCCTCGCGAGGATTTCCGCCGGAGGTCGAGGGCACCGATCGACCCAATGACGGATTAGTACCGCCCGACGTTGAGCTTCCCGGCGTCGAAATTCCTGGCGTGGACGACAGCGCATCGCTCCGCCACGATGAACCAGCTCAAATTGGCGCCCTATCGAACCCGCGCGACTGGCCTGCCGATAGGCAGATCGTGTGGCTTACCTTGCAGCACGCCCGGGGAACTGTTTCTGGCGGCGTGCAAGTTGTGGTACAACCGCGGAATGTTGCGGGCCAGATCGTACCAGCGGCGGGCCAATTTTCTGTAGCGGCATTGGATTTGGCCGCGACGACCGAGGAACACGCGCGGCTGGCGCGGTGGCAATTCAGCCCAGAGCAAACCGCGCTGCTCGTCCAAGAAACAAAGATCGGCAGCGGCGCAGAAATTGATCTGTTGTGGCCGGACGACACGCCGAAAAATACCGAGCTGCAATTGTTCGCTCGGATCATCACAGACGATGGCCGCCGGATTCAATCGGAGATTCCGCTGTCTCTGTTGACGCAGGAACAAGTCGTTCGGCAACCAGCCGGCGGATCACCATCGTTCACCTCGCGCCGATCGGCACCGCCTACGGACTGGGGACCACGAACGTCGCCGCTTCCAGAGGCTCTACAGGTAGAACCGGATCGAATTGATCGGCGGCACCAACATTTAGAGACTCCGCGGAAGTTGATCGAAAGGGAAGCCGCCGAACGGCAAAAAACCGACGCCGATCGCGCGCCGCGCGCCGCCTCGCGACCGAAGTGGTCACCGTATCGTTAAGGGAATTCCCAGTAGTTTACTGCGAAATATTCCAGGCCGCGCAGAAAACGACGGTCAAGATTCCGGAACTGCCACGGTCACGACCCGGCATAAAACGATCGCAGCGGGTACATACGTAACCCGCGACTACATCGCGCCGAACTTCTCAATCAAGTCCACGGTACGGCAGCTGTAGCCCCACTCGTTGTCGTACCAGCTCACGATTTTGACCAGCTTGCCTGCGCCGTCTTTTTGCGAAGCATCGTCCGGCAACACCTGCGTGAAGTCGGCAGCAAATATCGAGCTGTGGGAATTGTCGATCACGTCGGACGACACGATCGGATCCTCGGTGTATTCCAGCACACCGGCGAGCGGTCCTTCCGCCGCCGCCTTGATCGCCGAGTTGATTTCTGCTTTGAGCACAGGCTTGCTTAAATTGACCGTCAGATCAACAACGCTGCCGGTTCCAACGGGAACTCGCATTGCGATCCCGGTCAACTTGCCCTGCAGTTCGGGAATAACCAGCCCTACCGCTTTGGCTGCGCCGGTGGAGGTCGGGATGATGTTCAGAGCGGCCGCCCGAGCGCGATACAAATCCGAGTGCGGTAAATCTTGCACGTTTTGGTCGTTCGTATAGGCGTGCACGGTCGTCATCAGGCCGGACTCAAATCCGAACGAATCGTTTAAGACCTTGGCGACCGGCGCGAGGCAATTTGTGGTGCAGCTCGCGTTGGAAATGCACCTCATCTCTGCCGAAAGTTTGTCGTCGTTGACGCCCATGACTACCGTCAAGTCGGGAGAGTCCTTGGCCGGAGCGCTCAACACGACGCGCTTGGCACCTGCGTCAATGTGTGAGTCGTAACCAGCGCGGCTGTCAGATCTACGCCCGGTAAATACCCCCGTGCTTTCCACCGCCACATCGACATTCATCTCACCCCACGGCAATTCCGCCGGGTTGCGCACCGCCAGTGCGGTGATCCGCTTGCCATCGACGGTCAGTGAGTCCTCGTCGTGGGTGACCGTTCCGTCGTAACGACCGTGGATGCTGTCGTACTTCAACAACGTGGCCAACGTTCGGTTGTCGGTCAAATCATTGACGGCGACCACCTCAAATTTGTCACTTTGCGACATAAGGTTGCGAAATACCAATCGACCAATGCGGCCGAATCCGTTGATTGCTACACGAATTGACACCAGTTCTCTCCTCGTTGACGCTGGGTTTCTAACCACGCTGTGACATATTTGACTTATGTATTTCCGAGCTGGACATTCTAATTTTCAAACCCCTTTCAAGCCAGGGGTAGCGTGACCGTGCCTGTTTCGCCACCGCAACTAAGTTATGCTGATCCGGTTCTGTCCGCGACAGATTTTTCCATCCGGGTAAATTTGGAAAGATTTTTCGGGGTGAACGGAGGGGCGAGGTTGCCGCGAAGCAACCCGGATCCGGCAGGAGTTTCATGTTTGCAGATTTATGTAATCAGCCGTCAAACCAGCGAGGAACAGGAGAGATGACGGAACTGCATGGCAGTACCGGTGACCAGCAGCGAGATATGGACGCTCGAGAAGCGTTAGTCGAAGAAAGCATCGCGTTGATATTTGAAGCGTACGATCGCGCCGCTGCGGACGGTGTTGCCGTGCCGGTTATCTTCCTGATGGATTGTGAAGACGAAATCGGCGCAGAGATTGCGCGGGCCTGGGACGGCGACGACGCTGTAGATGCCGCGCTTTTGCCGGAACGGGAGCAGGATGCCGAGGAAGGCATCTCGTCGCTGGTGACAGTTCTCTCGAGGCCTGCGGACTTTGAAGACTGCCAGCGTGAGCTACCGGAGTTGTTTCCTTACCTGGCGGCCAGTTTCGAGCGACCGCCAACCGCAGGAATTCTGGTCGTGGTCGTCGCCTTCGGTGGTGCCGGGACGTTTACCGTGCCGCATGACGCCCGCGACTCCTAAAGCGATGCGACGGCTGCATTACGACGCAAGCATTTTCTCCAGCGCCTCCATGCCGGTCATGCCGTGCCCGATCCCAAGTTGCGAAGCCGCCTCGCTGGTGGCGACAATTTTCGCTTCGTAAAGATCTTCCGGCTGCCGCAGCGGACATGCCGGCGTGCCTTTGGCGATTGCAATCGCCATACCGAATTCGTTGGCGCAGGCGATGTCGTAAATGCCGCAGCCAACAATTCCTTTGCCGGTGTGAATGGCACAGTATTGGCCGCCTTCCCAGCTGTAGCTGGCACCGATCGCTTCGCCGTGGGGAGTATTTAATGTCCGCTGATCTGCATTGGGTAACATGTTCACCGCACAGTCGCCACCGCACAAGATTTCCGCGACATACCAGCCAGCCTTTACGCGTCGCCGTCCAGCACGGGCCGGCGTGTGAGCAGCGAGACAACGACCAGCGTCACGAAGCCTAGAGGAATTGTGACGATACCGGGTTGGCTGAAGGGCACGAAGCCTCCGTGGTTTGGCAGACCGTAAACTTTTGAAAACGTGTCGCCGCTGAGCAGAATCCACGCCAGCGAACTCGTCATGCCGACGACCACACCGGCGATAACACCTTGCCGGGTGACGCCTTTCCAGAACAAGATTGTCACCAGCGCCGGCAGGTTTGCAGAGGCGGCGACACTAAAAGCCCAGCCGACCAGGTAGCTGACGTTCATGCCCTGGAAGACAATTCCCAGCACGATCGCCACCGCTCCGACGACGACCGAGGTGATCTTGGCGACGCGGACTTGCTGGTGATCGTCAAGTTCGATGCCCATGACGCTCGTTACCAAATCGTGCGATACCGCACCGGCCGAGGCCAGAATAAGACCGCTAACCGTTCCCAGCACCGTTGTGAAAGCGATCGCCGAAATAATCGCAAACAGCCACTCGTTCATGCTCTTGGCCAACAGCGGCGCAGCCATATTGCTGGAGGTCACGTCCATCGAGCCGCTGGTCATCGCGCCGAGGCCGAGATACAGCGTAAGGACATAAAAGAACCCGATGCTGCCGATGCCGACGATGGTGCTCTTGCGGGCGCTCGCTGCGTCTTTGACCGTATAGTACCGGATGAGAATATGCGGTAGCGATGCGGTACCGCAAAACAGCGCCAACATGAGCGACAAAAAATTGATCTTATTTATGAGCTTGTCGCTACGGATGCCTTTAAAGCTGGGATGCTCCCCGGGCCGCAACACTCGGCTGCCGGGCGTCGGCTTTTGAAAGTAAACGGTCGTCGTGTCGCCGGCGTCATCGATCTTGGTATTACCCCACAGCACCACTTCGCTTGCTTGTAGTGTGCTAAAGAACTCCATTGGACCAAGCGGTCCGGTTTTGTCTTTGTTGCCAGGCAGCCGCGTGATACTGCCGACCGGATGCAATTCGGCTCGACGCGCGTTTTCGCCATTTCCAATTTTCTTACCTTTGAGCTGACCGTTGACCAACTCTTTGCCGTCGGCGGTCATGGTCCGCGTTTGAGCTTCATGGATCTCCAGCTCGCTACCCTTGGTTCCGGAAATGCTCCACACGGAAACCGCTTCGGTCGCGTTGTCTCGGATTCGAATGAACGGCTTATTGCGCCAGTTGCCTTCGAGCGGCACCGCTGTGGAGTTTTGAAATCGGGGTAATCGCTCAATTTCTGCCAGCTCAACGCGCCACATCGACGTGTTGCCGGTTTCGGCATCCGCCAACCGGACAATCGGCACATTGGGCCAGTTGTCGGACTTCTCAAACCCGTCCGCTTCAGTTTCCGGGATGATGACCCCCGCGACCGGCCCGGTCGATATAAAAACGTGGCGGTCATCGCCGCCGGCCGCCGTGTCGAAGCCGCGGGCCAGAATCAAAATGGTCAACACCGCGCTGAAAATCACCAACAGGGAGCCTTTCAAAAACTGCACCCAGGTCGTCGAAACCATGCCTGCGGTGACGACGATAATGATGACGACTGTGCCGACGATCAACACACCATGCCAGTGCTCCAAACCCAATAGCGGCTGGATCAAGACGCCCGCGCCGACCATCTGTGGAATCAGGTAGAAGATGCTTACCGCGAGCGTGCTGATCCCTGCCGCCAATTTGATGCCGCGCGAATTGAACTTAGCATCCAGTGCGTCGGCGAACGTGAATTTTCCCAACCGCTTCATCGGCTCGGCAATTACAAACAGGGCGACAATCCAGCCGGCTAAATAGCCAATCGAATACAGGAATCCGTCGTAACCATAGAACGCGATCATGCCGCAGATTCCCAGGAACGAAGCGGCGGATAAGTAATCGCCTGCGAAAGCGATTCCGTTAACGAACCAGGGAATCTGTCCGTGCGCGGCGAAGTAACCCTTCGACGATTTGGCACGGCCGCCGAGGTAGAAACTCAACCCCAGCGTAATGGCCACGAACAGAGCAAAAACAGCAACGGCCTCAAAGGTTGCCTCGTAGATCACTCGGTGCCTCCCTTCTCGGCCGCTTCGTCGTCAGACGATTTGCAAATCCAGCCGTACAGCAGCGCCAGCACTAGCGCGACGATGATCAGACCGAATCCGTAAAGGATCGCCAGATTAACGCCCGCCACAGGCGTCCACTCCATCGTCTCCGGCGAGAACGCGCTCAAAAAAACAAAGCCACCATAGAGGAGTAAGTACAAGGCGAATAGAACGAGGCCAATTCGAGAATTATATTTTTCCATCAGCAACCTTCCGCATCTTCAGGGCACAAGTACGGCAGTGGTAGCAGGATAAGGCGTGCCGCCGCGATTCGCAACCGACCGAAGATGCTTGGCGGGGTTT
>JAYZEI010000022.1:0-13385 GCA_036337375.1 Planctomycetota bacterium
TGCCACGACCATCCGTTCGAACGCTGGACGCAGGACCAGTATTACCAGACCGCGGCCTACTTGGCCCAGTTCGAATTGAAAAACGATCCGGCCAGCGGCAAGAATAAAGTGGGCGGCACGGCCGTCGAGGGGGCGAAGCCGCTGTACGAAATCATCGCTGACAAAAATGCGGGCGACATCAAACACGACCGCACCCAGCAGATCACGCCGCCGCAGTTTCCCTTTGAATGCAAGTATGAATCGCCCGAAAACGCGACCCGTCGCCAGCAGTTGGCCGCCTGGATCACTTCGCCCGACAACCAGTATTTCGCCCGCAGCTACGTTAACCGGCTATGGGGATACCTGTTCGGCGTCGGCATCATCGAGCCGATCGACGACATCCGCGCAGGCAATCCGGCGACCAACCCGGAGCTGCTCGATTATCTGACGGCAGAATTTATCAAAGGCGGCTTCGACGTTCGCCAGGTCCACACGCTGATTTGTAAATCACGGACTTACCAGCTTTCGATCGAAACGAATAAATGGAATGACGACGACAGCATAAATTACTCCCACGCCATCGCCCGGCGGTTGCCCGCCGAAGTGCTTTACGATGCCGTTCATCGTGTCACCGGTTCGGTCACCAAGATTCCCGGCGTCCCGGCCGGCACCCGCGCGGCCGCGATTCCCGACTCGGGCGTTAAGCTACCCGACGGATTTCTCGGCAACCTGGGACGCCCGCCCCGCGAGAGTGCTTGCGAATGCGAGCGGACCAGTGGTCTGGAACTCGGCCCGGTTATGGCGCTGATCAGCGGTCCGACCATCGGCAACGCGATTAGCGATGGCGGAAATGAGCTGGTGAAGTTGGTCGCCGCCGAAAAAGACGATCAGAAACTGATCGATGATATTTTCTTGCGGGTGCTCAATCGCCGGGCCACCAAGGCGGAAGTTACCGCGGGTTTGGAACTTCTTCAGGACTTGCCGGCGTTCCACGAGCAACTGACTGCCGAGTTGAAAAAGTTCGAAGAAAATTTGGCAAAGCGAAACGCCGACCAGGAAAAGAAACGACAGGAGGCCATAGGGAAAGCCCAGAAGACATTGGCCGACTACGAAAAAGAGATGTCCGCGAAAGAGAAGAATCTCAACGAAGAGCGGAACGCAAAGATTGCCGGCACGGAAGCGGCGGTGAAAAAGTACGAACAGGAACTGCCGGCCAAACTGGCTGCCTGGGAAAAGAAGATCGCCGAGACGACCGCCTGGTCGGTGCTCCTGCCCAGCGAACTGACGGCGACCAACAACGCCAAATTCGAAAAGCAAGACGACAATTCCTTTTTCGTGTCCGGGCCCGAAGGCAAGGGTTCGTATAAGTTTGTCGCCAAGACGGACCTCGACGGCATCACCGGCATCAAGCTCGAGGCGTTTGCCGACGACCGTCTCCCGGTCAAGGGACCCGGCCGCGCAAAGAACGGGAATTTTGTGTTGACGGAATTTCGCGTCGAGCGGGCGGCGGCCAACGAACCGGATAAGAGGCAGCCCGTCGCACTGCAAAACGCGCAGGCCGATTTCAGCCAAGACGGCTACGACGTGAAAACGGCTATCGATGGTCAGAAAGCCGAGAGCGGCAATGGCTGGGCAACGGCGAGTAAATTCGGTTCGACTCGAACCGCTGTTTTCGAAACCAAGGCCGACGCCGGCGCGGGAATTTTCACGCTCTGGCTCGATCAGGAATTTGCAGACGGCAAGCACGCGATCGGCCGGTTGCGGATTTCCGTCACTAAATCGCCGCGGCCTATCCGTTTGGACGGCCTGCCGAAGAATATCACCGATATTCTCGCGGTCGCCGGCGGCCAGCGAACCGATAAACAAAAGGGCGATTTGCTGAACTACTATCGCGGGATCGACGCCGAATTGAAAAATTTGCAAACGGCTGTTGTCGAGGCCAAGAAACCCCGGACAATGGACCCGAAACTAAAGGAATTGCGGAACCTGGTTACCGCCGCCGAACAGCCGCTGCCGGTCGATCCGCGGCTGGGCCAGCTTCGCGCAGATGTTGAAACTAGCAAGAAACAACTCGAGAACGCTCGATTAATCGGTGCTCAGGACCTAACATGGGCATTGATCAACAACCCCGCGTTCCTGTTTAATCACTAATCCGTACCGCGGGCGATGCCCGCCCGACAAGACTGCCAACAACGGAGAAATGCCATGCTCGTCGTTCCTGGACAATGCGGCAAAGATCTTTGCGATCGCGAACTGGGCGTCACCCGTCGCGATCTGATGCGAGTCGGCGGAGCCGGTATGCTTGGGCTGTCGCTAGGCTCGATGTTCGAAATGCAGGCCAGCGCCAAAGAATCCGGTCACACGGGCGGTCCCGGTTGGGGCAAAGCAAAGAGCGTAATTCTCTGCTACCTGCAGGGTGGACCGAGCCATATCGATTTGTGGGATCCCAAGGAGGGCGTTCCGGACAATGTGAAGAGTCCGTTCGCCAATATCCCGACCAAGTTGCCCGGCGTACAGTTCACGGAAAACCTGCCCAAACTCGCGCAGGTGAACGACAAGATCACACTCATCCGTTCAATGGCCTACACGCCCTATGGGCTGTTCAATCACACGGCGGCGATCTATCAGATGATGACCGGTTACACAACGGACAAAGTCAGTCCGTCGGGTCAACTCGAGCCGCCCAGCCCCAAGGACTTCCCCAATTTTGGTTCGCAGATTATTCGCCTGCGGCCGACGGGCGAGCCGATGCTGCCGTTCGTGATGATGCCGCGCCCGCTGCAAGAGAGCAACGTGGTGGGTAAGGGCGGCACGGCCGGTTTCTTAGGCAAGGCGTACGATCCGTATTTTCTGTACCCGTCCGGCGGCGACATGGACATGAACAAGATGAACAACATCAAGATCGACGATCTGCAGCTGCGCCCCGATGTGTACGCCGCCCGGCTCCGCCGCCGCGCACGGCTGCGCGAAGTCATCAACAAGGGCATGCCCCAGATCGACAACGCCGTGAAGGACTACAAGCTGAATGAGTATTACAGCCAGGCCTTGAACCTGATCGTGTCCGGCCGTGCTCGGGAAGCGTTTGCCTTGAATCGCGAACCGGCGCAAATGCGCGAAATGTACGGCCGTAACACGTTTGGTCAGAGTTGCCTGCTGGCCCGCCGCCTGGTCGAAGCCGGCACACGAGTCGTCGAAGTCGTATGGCCGAAAGTTGCCAATTCTGACAACCACTCGTGGGATCAACACAAAGACCTGCCCAAACGGATGAAAACCCAATCCGCGCCGATGCTGGACGCCGGCCTCTCCGGCTTGATTGCCGACCTGGAACAGCGGGGCATGCTCGACGAAACGCTGGTCGTCGCCGTCGGCGAATTCGGCCGCAGTCCGCAGCGCGGCATCAGCACCTCCGGAAACGGCAACAGTGCCGACGGGCGCGACCACTGGCCCTACTGCTACACCGCAATGATCGCCGGCGGCGGCATCAAACAAGGGTACGTGCACGGCCAGAGCGATAAGACCGCCTCCGCTCCACTGGAAGACCCGGTTCATCCGCGCGAGCTTTTAGCGACTATCTACCACGCCTTCGGCATCGCTCCGGAGACCATTGTTTATAACCACTTGAACCAGCCACGCGAACTGGTTAAGGCAGAAGCGGTAACGAAGTTGTTTGCATAAACACCACTACCGCGCTGTGAACGCACCCCAACGAGCCCGCTTGACGAGAGTTGAGCGGGCTCGTTTTTTTGAACAGCAGAAAAATTAAGGGAAAGCAACAATATTTTCTTCGTTTCCCCTTACTCAAATCATCGTCGCGACGGACGCAGCATGGTCATCATTAGAAGAGCGGTCGAGTGGGTGCTGTTTCTGACCGTAATTCCCAGTGCCTTGCTGTATGGCAACGATACGGATCTTCCTTCTTTCAATTTGGTGACCTTTTCCGCTGACGTAACGATTCCACTCGGGCATCGCTGTATGGGCGTACTGCCGACCAAGTCAAAGAAAATCGTCGATCCGCTCTACGCTCACGGATTTGTTTTGTCCGGCGGTGAAAAACCCATCGTGTTGTGCGCCGTCGACTGGTGCGAAATCCGCAACGGCGCGTACGACCAATGGCGCGACGCGCTGGCCAAAGCGGCCGGCACGACCCGTGACCGAGTACTCGTCTGCTCACTGCACCAGCACGACGCACCGGTGACCGACAGCGGAGCAGCCAAATTGCTGGCGGACGTTGGATTGAAAGGTGAACTTTACGACGAAGCATTTCACGATCGCACCGTCAAACGAGTCGCCACAGCGCTGGCTGACAGCTTGAAAGATGCAAAGCGCATCACGCATCTCGGCATAGGGAAAGCCCGTGTTGAAAAGGTCGCCTCCAATCGGCGGGTTGTCCATTCCGACGGTCGTGTTACTTTTGGTCGTTACAGCCGCAGCGGTGGCGACAGGTTTCATCGTGAAGCGCCGGAAGGTTTGATCGATCCACATCTGAAAACACTGAGCTTTTTCAATAACGACAAACCTGTGTTGGAACTTCACGCCTACGCCACGCACCCCATGAGCTACTACGGCCGTGGGGAAGTGTCCTCCGATTTCGTGGGCCTAGCACGCGATCGGCGCCAGCGCGATGACTTTTCCGTGAGGCAAATCTATGTCAGTGGCTGCAGTGGTGACGTCACGGCGGGCAAGTTCAATGATGGTTCACAAGACAGCCGACTGCGGTTGACGGATCGAATTTACCGGGCAATGGTGGCTTCCCGGAACGACACTCGTCGAGTTCCTCTCAAACAAGTCGATTTTCGCAACGAACCGATTGCGCTAAAGTTTCACCCTCATCCAACGCTGACGCCCGACGCGCTCACCACCACGTTGCAGGATGAGACAAAACCCGTCGAAACTCGCATCCTGGCGGCAATGGGTCTTTCCAGCCGACACCGCATCGCGCGAGGGCAAAAGATCGACCTGCCGTGCATCGACCTCGGCTCGGCCCAAATCGTGCTATTTCCTGGGGAGGCTTTTGTCGGTTACCAACTGGCGGCCCAAAAACTGAGGCAAAATTCATTTGTCATGTCGATCGGTTACGGTGAATGCTGGCCGGGCTACATACCGACCGAAGCCGCCTTCAAAGATAAGTTCCACGACAACTGGCTGTGGGTCGCGCCCGGTTCCGAGCAGATAGTCAACGCTGCATTGCGGCAATTGCTGTCAACGAGATGAGCAAAGTTATCCGCACAAATCCGCTTCGATTTGCCATAACCAGACTTTGCCTTCGTTTCCTCTCAACTCCGGCAACTCCCCGCCGCACACGAGCGCGGCCGAATGGAACAGCATGGCATAGCTTTTCCGTATGTCGCGGAAACCATCGGCGGGCCACGGCCGAACGGCATTTTACGACTGGTGGATACCAATACATTGAATCTGCCGAAATCGCGACATCGATGACATCTCCCACATGGCCGCGCAGTCACTCAACCTGCAGCTTTGTCTTGTCCCGATGAACAAAAACAATCTGTTGCCAAGTGCGTAGCGTAACGTGTCCACTCACCCTAGTCGTCATTCACTAAAACGGAAGGAATAGAGATTGGCATGGCGCAAAGCGAAGAGCATCCGTATTGGCTTGCCTTTGATCTCCGTCAGATTTGCCCGCCCTTTCCACGTTACTGTTTTTTCAATTTCGTCCCCATGCAACCTGTCGCAATCATTCAGGCTATAGCCGGCTAGCGGTTCACCGTCGGCATCTTGCAGTTCGATCCGCAAGCTACCTCCGGGTGAAATTGCGTTGGGCCGGTTGGTCGTTGGCAACGTGGCGAAGTTAACACTCAGCCGGTTACCCTCGAAAACCAGCGGCTTGGTGGTTAAAGCACCGTCGTGAATACCTCGCAAAGAGGTAAATCCATCAACTCGATAGCTGAAGCGGCGAACGCGACTATCCGGTCCCTTGTAGTATGCCTCGGTCGCATAAACAGAAAGTTCCCGGTCGTTGCCTGGCAACTGAACCATGCCCCAGGTCATGTAGTTGCTGCGATTGCCGCTCCGATCTTTGGGCGCAGATTCCGGTATGACGGCTTCCAGCCAACGGCGAAACGTTCTCCCGTCACGACTGGCCATGAATGTCGGTTCAACTCGGCTCCCCTGCTGCGGAAGATATCGCGTCGGGAATCCAAGCAAAATATGTGGCGCGCGAAAGTAGGTTTGCACCGCGTTCGTATAAAGGTGCTGTTTGGGCGCTTGGCCGTATTCGAGCAACACCGGGTCGGTCCATTGGACAAAGTCTTTGGAAGTACCGGTCATGATCGCACGGACTCCATCGACAAATGTTCGATGGTATTCGCGATACAACTTTGCGTGAGGATCCCA
Organism: Planctomycetota bacterium; assembly: GCA_036337375.1. Classification (GTDB taxonomy): domain Bacteria; phylum Planctomycetota; class Planctomycetia; order Pirellulales; family UBA7805; genus JAYZEI01. The sequence continues at coordinate 6,331 of JAYZEI010000022.1, forward strand.
AAAGGCCAAGTTTTGGGAATCAAACGCGCCTTCGGTGATAACAGGGCCATCGCCGATTTGGGACCAGATAATGCCGTCCGGAGACTTGAAAACATAAAGCCCCTTATTTCCGCGGGGCCGACCGCGAGCGATGGCTTTGTAGCGGGAATCGGTTTCACACGACGGGTTCTTGTCTTTGAACACCACGAAACAATGTGTGCCAATTCCATCCCAGACGATATTGTTTCTCTTCGAACCGTTGAATTCGAACAACCCCAGCTCCGGTTTCGTCCAAACAATGCCGTCCTCACTCTCGGCATAGCAAGTCACTTCGCGGTGCGCCGCCTCACGCTTTGTTTCATCGTAGTGGGAACCTCGATAGTACATGCGATAAAGATCACCGTCCCGGAAGATCGTGTAGTACGCCGAAGTGTTTCCCTCCCAAGGCTTGTCCGTGACTAAGACAACTTCCCGCGGCCGCGGCTTGTGCAGAACAAGTTCAGCGTCTCCCTGAAACTTTTCCACCAAGTAAGAATCGATAAACAACTCGCGATGCGAACCGATTTCGATTGGTGCCGCAGCACAGAAAAAGGCGTTGAGAAAAAATCCGCAGCACAAAACGGTACGCATGATGACCCCCTATGAATTCGCCAACGCAAACGGCGTCGCGAGAAATCAACCCGCCCACAGTATAAACGATGCGGCCCAACTTTTCGCGAACTGCGATTGAGCGAATTGGGAAGCCGTCCCCGTGTCGTGGAATGATCGCTCCGCCTACGTGGTCGGCAGACTTGGGCTCATCACGATTGTGCGGTCGGCAACGGGCGAAAACTGTGAAGAAGTGAAACGAGGTTCCTCGAGGCCCAGGCGTTTCATTTTCTTGTACAGCGTCGTGCGGTTGATGCCCAAGGCATCCGCCGTTTCGTTTCGATTCCAATTTTTGGCGTTGAGCATATCGAGAATAATTTGCCGTTCCGGCGCCTCGAGTGCTTCCTTGAGCGTCCTCAAACCGCCGTCCGTGCTCGTCGTCTTGATGTTCAGCGGCGTCTGAATCGCCTGCAAATTTGCCGGTAGGTCTTGGCGTTCGATCACATCACCTTTACCCAACAGCACAGCGCGTTCAACGATGTTCTGCAACTCGCGTACGTTACCCGGCATGGGATACGATTGTAGAATTGCCATCGCTTCGTCGGAAAAGTCATGGACCTCTTTGCCGGTTTCTCCACAAACGGTCGCCAGAAAATGCCTCGCCAGCATCGGGATATCCGAGATTCGCTCACGAAGTGACGGTAATTCGAGGTTGATGACGTTAACTCGGTAGTAAAGATCTTGGCGGAACGATCCATCGGCAACACGAGCAGCCAAGTCTTCGTTCGTTGCTAAGATGACACGGACATCCACTTGAAACGTCTTGTTGCCGCCGACTTGCTCAAATTCCAGATCTTGCAACACGCGCAACAGTTTGACTTGCATGCTTGCACTCGACGTGCCTATTTCGTCGAGGAAAATTGTGCCGCCGTCAGCTTGATGGAACTTACCCATCTTGTCGCCCGTCGCACCGGTGAACGAACCGGACACGTGCCCAAACAACTCGCTTTCCAGCAATGTTTCGGGCAGCGCCCCGCAGGCCACTTCGACAAACGGCTTATCTCGCCGGTCGCTGCTGCGATGGATCGCGCGGGCGATCATCGACTTACCAGTGCCACTTTCGCCACTAATCAGGACCGTGGCCTTGGTGTCGGCCACGCTATCAACGACGTCAAAGACGCGCCGCATGCGATGATCCTGCCCGATAATGTTCTCCATGCCGAACCGCATATCGAGTTGTGCTCTGAGCGTATCGTTCTCTCTCAACACTTCGCGCTGGGACAAGGCACGCTCGATCGCAATTTCCAATTCCTCATCGATCAAAGGCTTCGTCAAAAAGTCAAACGCGCCGGCCCGAATCGCTTCGATGGCCGAATCAACCGTTCCGTAACCGGTCAGCAAGATAACGGTTACATCAGGATGATCGGCACGGCAGTGCGACAACAGATCAAACCCGTCTCCGTCTCCGTCGCCGAGCCGAATATCGCTGAGCACCACATCAAACGGCTTCTTGTCGACGGCAGCCTTGGCATCGGCCAAACTTGAAGCCGTATCAACTTGGTATTTTTGATCTCGAAGCCAGTCGGTCATCGATTGCAAAACGTGACGATCATCATCGACCAGCAGAAGTGTGCCCTTGTGCATATCGCTTTACTCCCAGCCCAATATTTGCTGTTTGGCGGCAGTTACGCCGCATCGTGTTGTGTTCAAACTCGTGGGAATGCCAGTGCTTGGGGAGAAATGGCAAAGGCTGTCGTAGTTTATCTACGTTACATGTGCCTAAACGTCAACGAACACAAACTGTGAGTGAATTCGAATATGGTCCATAAGTAGAACTTGCCCCCTTAAAATCGTTATCATCGTTACCGGGTGATTGATCCTTCTGGAGAGCCCCCGACGTAGCCTTATGTTGAGTTCAACGAGCTAAACACACGACCACCAGTTGACTCGGGGGGCCTGTTCTCCTCATGTTTGCCGCAATTATCATGGGAGGGATGGCGGCGTTATTTTTTCCGTAAACCGAGCGAATCTGGGGCAGCACGATCTCATGGGTATTGATGTGCTGATCGTTGACGACCATGAAGTGGTCCGGGCGGGTCTGCGGGCCCTGTTCCAGGGTTCGACGGTAAATGTTGTGGCTCAAGCTTCTAATGCGTCCGAAGCACTCGCGCTTGCAGAAAAGCATCGTCCCGATATCGTCCTGCTAGACATTCGCCTGGAAGAAGAAAGTGGTTTTTCGGCGTTAGATCGTCTCCAGGAAAGAATTCCCGATGTAAGGGTGATTATCCTGTCAACGTACAACAACCCCACCTACGTCGCCCGAGCGACAGCGTTAGGCGCCAGCGACTTTGTCCTGAAAGGCCTGAGCCGGGGAGACTTGATTTCAACGATCGAAGCCGTTGCGTCAGGCAATGGACCAACGAAATCCGGTTCAATGCACGCGATTGCAGCCACGATGCAGTCCAACCAGTTGATGGGAGACGACGTACCATTGACGCAGAGAGAATCGCAAGTGCTACGACATATTGCTTTGGGCTTGAGTAATAAAGAAATCGCCCGGTCCCTCGCTATCAGCGTCGAAACGGTCAAGGAACACGTACAAAACATCTTGCGTAAGATCAACTGCACAGACCGCACACAGGCCGCCGTTTGGGCAGTGCGGAACAACCTGGTGTAATGTGCGCGGCTTAACTCCTAATGACCAAAGAAGGGCGTAACCGCGATTACGAATACCGGCCCGGAGTGCGAAAATTCAAAATCGGGCTCGACGCGATCTTTCGCTATTAGAAACTAGGTTTAACCGGCCCGCGGATGCGCTTTTTCATAAGCTTCCCTCAAGCCGGCCGTGCTGAGGTGTGTGTAGATTTGCGTCGTTACAAGACTTTTGTGACCGAGTAACTCCTGAACGCTGCGGATATCCGCGCCGGCATCGAGCAGATGGGTAGCGAAGCTGTGCCTCAAGGTATGGGGGCTTGTCCGCATGTCGAGCCCCGTCAGCTTCAGATACTTTTCGAGCATCCGTGCAACGCTACGCGTCGTGATGGCGCGGCCAAATTTATTGACAAAAACCGGGGCTGCCGCACCATTCGGTTGGTCCGCGGCGAGCTTGCGAACTGCAAGCCAATTGCGGATCGCGCGAACCGCGAACGAACCGATCGGTGCCAGCCGCTCTCGTTTGCCTTTTCCTAGCACGCGAACAACGCCACCGTCGAAATCTAAGTCGCCTTCGCGCAACCCAACCAATTCGCTGACTCTCAAACCGGCCGAGTACATGGTTTCCAGAATTGCGCGGTCACGTTTTCCCTGTGGTTCATTGCTCGGCGGCGCACTCAGCAGCCGCCCGATTTCGTCCGCCGAGAGGAAGTGAGGCAGCGATCGGCCTCGGCGGGGATTGCGAAGAGGCTTGGCGGGATTAGCATCAGTCCAACCTTCGCGCTGGCCAAACCGAAAGAAGCTGCGGAGTGTCGCCAATCGTCGGGCGATGGTGGTTTTCGCGTAACCCGCCTCTTGAAGTCCGGCAACATACCCCCGCAAGTCGAGTGTCGTGATCTCACCCGGCGTAGGACTGATACCGCAACTTTCTTCCAAATGTACCGAAAGCGCAGAGAGATCCTCGCGATAGCTTTTGATCGTCAAGTCCGACGCGTTGCGCTCGACCTGCAAGTATTGCAAGAATCGCTGGATGGCCTTTTTCATCGCAAGCAGCTCATTACGCAACTATGCAAGCAAGACCAGAACTGCTCCCGCCGTCAGGCCGCGTAACTGGCTACGCTAGCTCATCCTTATCGCTGGTTTGCGGCAAGGTAAAGCGGGGATTCGGCTTCTGCTCGGTGCATTCTTGGCGGATTTTCTGACTGAGTACCGCCGCGTCGTACCAAGTGAAGCTGAGATCGGGATTCGAAGCATATCGCCCCAGAACTCGCAAGGCAGCCGCTCGGCTATCGTCATCAAAAAGAAAAACGTATCGCTCTTCGCCTTTGACCAGCGCTAAAACATTGACATCCTGAGTCACGGCTGGCAACCTCCTTGTTGATCGGCGACTGTAGAAGCGGGGAAATTATTTGGGGATCGTTAGCGTTTGCGCGGGCCGAACAACCGCTAACGTCTCTATCGGCCATTCTGATGCATGATCGCCAGCCCGTCGGAATCTTCGACAAAGGTTAGGAGGTCTTTTTCTCGCCGTTACCGGTTGAACCACTATCGTCTGCGTGACCCTAACAACTTTCAATCGCGTGAAGATAAAAATGCGAGGTGCTATCGTCGATGGCAATGGCGGATGGTTGTCCGGTATTTGATCCTTTAAACGGAACAACCTGAGGGGATTCGAGTATCGAATCACGCGGGAAACGCCCGCTGTGGCCGACAAGAACGTCGGGCCCGTTAATCCCCAAAACACCTCAATGAATTTCCCTAATACGCAATCAGAGAAACCGATCCAAACTTGAAACGCCAATCAGTTCCCTGCTTGCATACGGTTCGCCGAACGCAGCGCCTATCGATCGGCCCCAAAACGCGGCGCTGTCTCGAAACGAATCAAGAAATGTCGGCGGTTCCTGGGAGCGACCGGCGACAAACTGGCTGTCGTAACATTTTACCGAAGCCAGTTTTTTCTCCCAGTATTCGCTGATGTCCAGGACGAACGCCGGCTGTGGCACGATTTTCAGATGTACGCTGAAGTAGTGGAAGATTCGCTCCGGATGATGCGGCTCGCCGGGCAAATCAGTCTTCGTGAGCTTGGCCCAAAATCGCGCTGCTTCGACCAGATCACAAGCAGCCACGTGGTCCGGGTGCGCGTCCGTCCAATACGGGGCGAATAACCATCGAGGCCGCGTCTGACGAATTACACCGGCTAACTTACCACGTGCTTCAAGTGTGGATTCCAACTTGCGATTGGGCAGACCTAGGTTTTCACGCCAGTCGAGTTTCAGAATTTCGGTGGCCGCTCGGGTCTCCTCGCTGCGAATCTCTGGCGAACCGTGCGGCGTTGGTTCGCCGTCGGTCAAATCCAGCACGCCGACTCGCAGGCCTTCGTCCTTGAACCGCAGAATCGCGCCGGCCATGCCAATTTCGGCATCGTCAGGATGCGGCGCGATGGCAAGAATGTCGAGTTGCATAAGGCATCCTTACGGCTTTTGAGCAACGAGTGCCAGCGTTTACTTGCCTGCAAACGCCACAACAGAACCGTCTTCTGTCGACAGAAACAGCCGGCGTCCCGCGACCGCCATACTGTCCCAGACCGGCAACGAGGTCAGTTTGTACTCCGCCAGATTTCGTCCGTCCGTTGCAGAAACCACGCGCAAGACCCCACCTTGGGCTCCTGCCAACGCCGCATTTTGTTCGGCCAACACCTTTTGCACCTTCTCGTCCCGCGCGGTGAGACGGCCGAAGGTCTCTTCTTCGTCGATCAGGTCAGGGGGGCCGGCGACGAACAGTTTGCCGCCGGCTTTGACCATGGTGCGGACCAGCAGCGGGACGTCGGCCGTCCAGTGATGCTGAACGAATGAACCGGCGCTGCGGGCGTTGGAACTGCCGCGGAAACGCACGGCCGTGCCGAATTTCCCTTCGGTCTTGCGGACGCCGTCCAGCTTGCCGTGATTTTTGTTGCCCGACACGTCCGTGGCGTCGCCCTTGTCGAACGAGCACACAAGGATCGCCGTTGCATTTTTCGGATTTTCTGCCGGGTCGACGAGCGCCGTGATTTCGCCCTCGGTCATGTCTCCGTGGTAAACGCGAACTTCGTCGATCGTGCCCATGAACGAATGCGGGCTGCGGTAGCTGCCGACTGCGCTGACGTCGTCGCCGCCGATCTCCAACGATTGAACCGGATCGACCTTGATTAACTCGGCCGCCGCTCCCGAAACGACCCGTTTACCGTTGACGTAAAGATGCATCTTCTTGTCACTGGTCAGCACACCGACCAAATGCGTCCATGCGCCGACGATTCGATCTTTGCCCCCGATCGCGGAGAGTTTCGTTGCCGACGTGCGGACCAACCATTGAGGCTTGCCGGCTTTGACAACCAGTGCATAACCAGCCGACGGGCCACCGCGGGCGAGAACGACACCGTTGGGACTTTCGCTGTTTACCCAGGCCGAGACGACGATCGCTTTGCCGTTCGGGTTGAGGCTCTGCGTCCTTTCAAACCGGATCATTTGTCCGCCGTTGCCGCGGCGGCGGGCCGCTTGCGCCGAGGCCGCATCGCCGGCGTCGCGGGCCTCCGCCGGTGGCTCTTTGCCGGTGGCGAATAGTTGATGTTCGATTGTCGTCGTCCAGCGGTAATACTGCGGCTTGCGGCCAAAGCCATAGACGTTCTTATCGTCGTGGACCAAAATCCGACCCGACGGCGCATATTTGCCCGCTTGATAATAACCACCGTGACCGCCGGCAAAGCTGCGTCCATAAACCCAATAAGATCGATGGAAATAAGTGTCGTCGAGGAATCCCATTGGTGCGAATAAATGCAGGCCCGTTCCCTTTTGCACGGCGCC
>JAYZEI010000023.1:0-10841 GCA_036337375.1 Planctomycetota bacterium
GTAAGGTGTGTGCATTTCGGCAGTCGGTGAGAGGCGGGCCGTGAGGCGTTTCAAGACGCCTACCGGAACTGGTGCGCCGGCAGACAGTACACGTTTTAGCGTCGCCAGCGTTACGTCGTGTTTCTCGCAGTATCTGCCGATACGATTCCAAAGGGCCGGCGATCCAAACGATTGCGTTGCGTTCCAGTCATTAAGGGCAGAAATAAAAGTTACCGGATCGACGTCGGCCGGGCGAGCGAAATCCATCTTTGGGAAAACGGTCGTGCCACCCATACCGCTATTGAAAAGAGCAAAAAGTGGAAAGGCCGCGACGTCGATCGTGCCGGGTTCGATTTGATATTGCCGTTGGATCTGTACGACTTGCTCGTCGAAGTTTCGATGACAATAAAGGACTCCCTTAGGTGGCCCGGTGCTGCCGGTCGTGAAAATAATGGCCGCTGGATCCTCACCGCATGTGTTCACTTCGAACGGTTCATCCGAACCGCGCTGCCGCAGTTGATTCAGTGTTAGTCCGCTCCAAAACCATCTGGGCCCCAAGGTAACCTGAAGCTTCGATTTTGGAAAACGATGACGCAGCAGGGTGCGAATCGCTTGCGCTGCCGGGATCGCGATGAAGCCCTCCGGTTTGGCCTCGGCAAGACAACGCACCATGTTACGTCGGCCCGTGCCGGGATCGATCAAAATCACCACCGCACCACACTTGAACAGTCCGAAAACCAGCGCGACAAAATCGATTCCAGGCCGCACCAACAGCGCGATCCGGGTACCCGCGGCGATGCCGGATTTACGCAGTCCGCTGGCGATTCGATTGCTATCGGCATCCAGGTTGGCGAACGTAATTGAGCGGTAGCGAGGCCTGCCACGCTGCCCGCTGGTCTCGACAACGGCAATTTGCTGCGGCTGTCGCCGGGCGTATTGCGACAATCTTGTCGCGACGTTCACGACCGTCCGCTCGTCGCTGATAGCGTGGTCCACACTCAATCGAGAGACTCCAAATATTTGAGCACTACCCTGGCAATATCCATGTTCAGCGCGCGGCCCAGCGCGCGCCATCCCGGTACGGCGTTCACTTCGACGGCGTACAATTGTCCGTTCTTACCCGGCAGTAGATCAACACCTGCAAACGGCGTTTCCACGGCCTGTGCGGCGCGACGCGCTGTATCGGCAAGTTCGGGTGTCACTTCGACGGGCTGCATTGTCGCGCCGCGGCTGACGTTGGTCCGCCAGTCGTGCGGGTTGCGCCGTTCGACGGCAAACACGCGGTCGCCGATCACAAGCACACGTAAGTCGCGGCCTTCATGTGGAACGAATTCTTGTAGGTAAATTACCGCACCGAGCTGCTCAAGCATCGTGAATGCCCGCAGCGCGAGTGCTTCGTCGTCGAGTCGCGTAATGCCACGGCCCTCGCCCCCGAACAACGGTTTGACGACAACACTGCCCTTCAGTTGCTCGAAGTAGCTCATAGCTTCGTCGACCGTTTGGCAGCAAGCCGTGCGGGGTACCGTGAGGCCGGCAGCCTGCAGCTTGGCAGTTGCCAAAAATTTATCGACGGCGATCTCAATGGCTCGCGGGGGATTGATGATCGTAAGGCCACCGGCTTGCAAGCGACCGAGCGCATCCATGCGGAACACAACCTGTTCCAGGGACCCGCGCGGCATCGTACGTACTAAAATGCAGTCAGCCGTTGTCGCATCAAATGAACCGCTGCCGGCTTCTAATCCACATTCAGAAATTTCTGAATGAAGTTGGCGGAATGTTGCGGGTACGACCTCGTGCCGTTCTCCAGCCGCGCGTTGCAGATCTTTGAGGTACCAGCTTTCTGTCGAACCAAGACACAGAATTCGCATGGGGTCGCCGCTAGGACATAAACGACTGGTGAATTAATTCGGCAGAAGTTTCTCCGAACCTTTGGGTCTGCCCGGTATCTAGATTAACGAGCGTTACAACTGCTGGACTGAATAACTGCCGGTCAATTTTATAAAAATCATGATCGTGTCGTGCAAAGATATTGGCGAAGGGCTCACCGTGATCGGGCGAACTGTTGCTGGGAATTTGGGGGCCGACGGTTGCGAGGCTTTTGTCGTCACCGCGGAGCCAAAGTGTTACTTCGGCGCCGTACAAAATCGCGTCGTTTGTGCGGCCGATTCCGGCGAGGTCGTTTTCTGCCACCGGCGGTAGCGGTGCTGTGCCGAAACCGCTTTCAACGCGATCCAGGTCGAAACCCAATTCGTAAAGTTTGTGCAAAGCGGTTTCGATACTGCGGGCGACAATTTGGACGCTGCCAGCTTGACTTGCGGTCGGCGCAAACAGCAGGACCAGATTCGCGCACGACACGCCACACTGTCCGGCTAGAAGCTCGGAAACCTGGCGTGTGGGTGGATCGCGAGATTCCAAAATGCCGACGGCGATTTCGGGTTGTTCTGCATATCCGATTGTTTCAAAGAGTTCTTCCTTGTTGGCTGCAGCCCTCATTGGACCGGAGCCCATCGCAAAGTAATCATCGGCTTTGATTTCCCAACCTGCATATTGTGCGGCCATGCATGCCGCAACCGGATGATCGGTATGAACTTCGACCGACAAACCTCGCCAGAGTTTCTGATTGCCTGAGGTCAGTGAAACATGGCCCAATCCGGCCATGCAACATTCGGCTAACAGGCGACCGGCTTCCAGTCCGCCCGCCGCCCGGGCACCGCAGTCGACGATGAGTGTGCCGCCGTCGATTTTTTCGTGCGCAACGCGCAATGGCACAGCGCGATCGATGATGCGACCACAGATTTCAAAAGCGCCAACGTTCAGCTTCATTTTATTTCAGCGGCAAAGCCTATCGATACCCGTATCAATGTAATCATGGCGAACAGAATCGGCTGTGGCAATGGGTTCAACGTGATTCAACGAACTGAGTGCGGTGGTTTGTTCGTATGTGCCGGCATCCACTAGAATGAAAGGCACAATTCCATTCCCAACGGCCGGTAGCCTCCCCGACAATGGTCAGTTTAACGGTAGAGAATTACGTCAAACAGATTTATCAAATCTGCGGTGAGGCGGGGGGGCGTCCTGCGGCGACGGGCAAGATTGCAGTGGCGTTGAGTGTTTCGCCAGGAACCGTGACCAGCATGCTTAAGACCCTTAGCGATAGCCACCTTGTCTCCTATGTTCCGTACGAAGGTGTCCGCTTGACTCCTGCGGGAACTGTGTTAGCACTGCGAATTCTGCGTCGCCATCGGTTGATCGAATTGTTCTTGGTCAACGTATTAGGAATGAATTGGGATGAAGTACACGATGAGGCGGAGAATTTGGAGCATGCGGTCAGCGACCAGTTGGTTGACCTGATCGACAAATTCTTGGGGTATCCCAACGTCGATCCACATGGAGATCCTATTCCTAAAGCGGACGGGTCGCTTGAGTCCCCGGATGCTCAAAGTCTGGCAACCTGTGAAGTAGGTGAGCGGTTTCGGTTTAGCAGAGTAATCGACCAGTCGCCGGAGTTTCTGCGCTACCTGAGCGGGAGTGGATTGGGAATCGGGACCGAAGGTGAAGTCGTTGCTGTTGACTATAAGTTGACCGATGCCGGTACGGTGACGATCACGGTCTCGGGCGAGAAAATGACCTTGGCTCTGGGTTTGGCAGCGAAGATTCTCGTTGACAAGCAGATGTCGTCGAGTGCCTGATACGGTCCGCGACCGCGTGGCGGGCTGCATTTACAACTCGGCAAATACTTCATCCGCAAAGGCTGCGGAAGTGGCTGCTTTTCGCATGTCGGGATCAAGCCAAGCGTACATCAAGTCGTCTCTTTCATCCGCGTCGTAGAGATCGTCTAGCCCGGCAACGTGGCCAAGCTCGTGCATGACGACGGTGAGCAAATCCATTTTTGAAACAGTGCGGGAGTCGCGAGTTGATGAAGCGAACTCTGCATCGTCGCGAGGTGTGGTATCGATATACCAGCCGTAACCGGCCGCATCGACGTCGATCGTGACCGTTTTGGGCGTGGCCAGGCCCAGCGTCTCGCCGGGCAGGTCGGCAATCGCCCAGGTGATGCCCGGGAACAAGGCTGTGTCAAACCCGGCTTTGCCCAGGCGTGAGACGGCCGCGTCCACGGCGAACAGTAACTGTGACGTCGTCAGGCGTTGACGGCCAATATTTGACGCTTGCCGGTTTTCTCCACCGGCTGCCAGCAACGGTGATGCGACGGTCGCAGCGGTGGAAAACTCGGACGTATTTCCTTCGGCATCCGTGGCCGTGGCAACGATGCGCGTTCCGTTTGCCGCCGGCCCGGCAGGAATGGTGGTGGTGGTGGAACCGGTCGCCGTATAGCTATGCGATCCCAAAAACGTCTCACCTTCTTGGGCATCATTATCGGCGGCGTAGAATTCGACGCTTAACGGAAATGCCGAATTTGAGATGGTCGTGGGAACTGAGTAAGCAACGGTCAGATTTCCATTGATGAGCGTGACCGAAGTGAATTCAGGAAAGTTCTGGATGTTATTCGCGCCGACGTCGGCGTCGTCGGTGTCGTTGGCGTTTTCCAATCGCGTGTCGATCGTTAGGCCAAGTTGGCCGTTGTCGTGGATCGAATTGTGCAATACGGCGTTGCCTGTTCCGCCACCAATCCAGATACCGGTGCGCGTGTTGTTGGCGATTTCATTTTCACTTCCGGGCTCAGTGCCGCCGATGGTGTTGTCGGAGGCTCCTTCGGTGACGCGTACACCATCCAGATTGGCCGCGACCGTACCGGTGTCGCGATCGAACCCAATTGCATTGCCCCGAATCTGGTTGCCGCTCGCGGATGCGCCGGTGATTTTAATGCCTTGTTGCACGTTGCCGGCGATCGAGTTGCCCGCCCCGTTGGCGATGCCGCCGACCGTATTGTTGGCCGTGTCTTCAATTAAAATGCCGACACGGTTTCCGACGCTGTCATTGCCCGCGGCACTAATGCCGATCCGATTTCCTTCGATTGTCGTGCCGCTTGCACCGGTTCGAAGAACGATCCCGGTAATGTTATTTCCGGAAATAACGTTGCCGGCTCCCGGCATGCCGCTCCCGATCGTGTTATTAACGGACTCGATCTTGATGCCCTGTTTATTGCCGATAGCTGCATTGCCGAACGCATTCGTACCGATAAGGTTGCCTTCGATGCTGTTGTCCGCGGCGTTGTTGCCGGTAATTCTGATGCCGGCATCGTCGTTGCCGGAGATTACATTGCCCTCGCCATTGTTTGCACCGCCGACGTGGATGCCGGACGCGTTGTAGATTAAAACACCGACGTCGTTACCCAACGCGGTGGTTCCGGAAGCGTCGGTGCCAATGAAGTTGCCGATAATCGTGTTATTGTCCGCTCGGAGCAGAAGCCCTTCGTCGGTATTACCCGAAATCACATTGCTGGTGGCTGAGTCGGTTCCGCCAATCGTGTTTCCGGAAGCGTTGCCGGAAATTCGTATTCCCATGTCGTTGGGAATCGCCGCATCGCCGGCGGCATTGGTGCCGATCAGGTTATCACGCACCACATTATCCGTAGATGAACCAAAAATCTTAATGCCTTCCCGCAGATTGCCCGAAATCACGTTGGGCTCGTCGCCGATCTGATTGGCGAAACCGTCCCGAATCAATAGGCCGCGAGTATTTGGTAGCGCGGCTGTGCCGTCGGCATCGGTTCCGATGTGATTGCCCTGCACAAGATTATTCTCGCCGCGTTGGATCAACAGCCCGATTGTGTTGCCCGAAATCAAGTTACCGGCGAAACCGGCGCCGCCAAGGATATTCTGATCGGAGTCGAGAATCTTGACACCACGCGTGTTTCTAATGGCGGCGGTTCCAGCCGCGTTCGTCCCGATCTTGTTGCCCAGCAGCAGGTTTCCACTGGCCGTTGCGCCGCGGATTGAAACGCCGTTTTTGCTACCGGAGATCAGATTGCCGTCTCCGTCAGCGGTACCCCCGATTTGATTTTCGGGTCCGGCAGCGATCTCAATATTGACGAAGCGGTTTTTCAAAGCGGCTGTCCCTGCCGCGTTGGTGCCGATCATGTTGCCCGTGATCAAATTGCCGGTCGAGCGTGGACCCTCGATGAAGATACCCAGATCATTGCCCGAAATTAGATTCTGGTGGACAAGGTTGTTTACGGCGTTGATGATATAAACGCCGGCCTCGCCGTTTCCAAGATCCTGCGTACCGGTTAAATCGGTGCCCAGATAATTATCCTGGACGGTTACGTCGCTCTTCCGGCTGATAAAGATTCCATGTTCGTCGAATCGATTGATGGCAAATCCACGAATCGTACTGCCGCTGCCGCCACCCGTGACCTTCAAGCCGCTGACCACGTCGCCCGCGTTGCTGCCGTCCAATTCAATGAGAGGCGACCCGTCGTATCCAGTTTGTGTGGTAGCGTCGAGGACGACCGGATTCGAGAGATTGGGTAGCGGGCTCGCCGGTTGGATCGTCTGCGGACCTGCACCGGGTAGATTAAAGGTGATAACGTCCGGTTCAGCTGCCGTGTTGGACAGCGCATTGGTTTCTTCGATTGCCGCACGAAGTGTACATGCTCCGCTGCCGTCGTCACAAATACCGTCCCCCGGGTTTGCATCCGGGGTATCGGCGATGGAATCTACCGTAAAGATGCGGTCGGGTACATGCAGCAGATAATCTTCGACTTCGCCGTCGGATGCCGGACCGGAAGGAATCAGCCCACCGGTGGAACTTAGCCGAAAACGGGCCGCGACCAATCCACCCTGGGCGCCCGCAGGCACCTGAACTTGAAATACATTGGTGCCGTCATTTACCGCTTGACTAGCAAAAATCTGTTCATCGGGATGTGTCCAGGTTCCGTCACCGTTCCAATCAACCCAACCGTCCAACGAGCCGCCGACATTGGCCGTGTCGGTAACCGTAACGGTGAACGGCCGCTGAGATCCCGGAAACAACGGACCGCCGACGACCACGCCGTCGTCGTCGTTGTTGCCATCCAGATCGTCTCCGTCGGCTGTTGGTGTCGGTTGGCCGTCGTCTTCGGCATCGACCGTCCCGCCGAGAAAAAATCTCGCGGTGATATTGTGCACAGCTCCATCGTTAACGTTGAGGGTTGGATAACTGGGATCTGCCGCGTCACCCAAATCGAGCGCCAGAAACGGAATAGTATGGTTGCCACTGAACTCAGAAGTATTGCCGTTTCGATCGGTTGCGGTTGCCACAAGCTGGTCGCTGACGGAGACCCCGCTAACCGAGTCGATCGTAATCGTTTTGCCGACGCCCGCGTTATTGTAGGTGTCGGAACCCAAAAACGACTGGCCCTCTTCGCCGTCGCTATCCGCTCCGTAAAATTCGATAGTCAGGGGAAACGCGGAAGATGAAAATGTAGAACTGACCGAATATACAATTGTCAGATTGTTCAACCCATCCAGTGTTGCGGAGTGAATATCCGGCGAGTTTTGTGTGAGGTTTGCCGCGTTGTCCGTATCGTCCCCATCATTTGGTGTTGCACCGTCGCCATTCAAATCGATTCCAATTTGTTGATTGTTGAAAATCGAGTTCTGTTTGATTTGATTGTCGATCGCCGAATTTCCCAAAACGCGAATTCCGTTCCGGGTGTTTCCTGAGATTTGGTTCGGGTTCCCTGGAAATGGACCGCCGATTGTGTTTCCCGGTGCACTATCAATGAGAATACCGTCTTGATTTCCCAGGCCGATCGCAACGCCTCCGATGAAATTGCCTAGGACCGAGTTGCCCGTCGCGGTCGTTTGCGCAATGCCGATTCCCTCGAGTCCATTGCCGGACACGAAGTTGCTGCGCTGGCCGCCGATGATGTTGTTGCTGCCTCCGATGATGTAAATACCGCGGTTCGCATTTCCGAGTGGAGTACTGCCGGTTTGATCGACACCCACAAGGTTTCCAAGAATCACGTTTTGATCGCCCGAAATAACGATTCCGTTATCGTCGTTTCCCGAAAGTACATTCCCTTCGCCGATCTCTGTTCCACCCACAATATTGCCCGGCGAGGCAATTCGAATTCCGTTGCCGCCGTTGCCCAAATCGGCCGATCCGTCCGCATTGGTTCCGATTAAGTTTCCGATAATCGCATTACTGGAGGTCCCCACACCGATGATATGAACGCCATCTTCCGCATTCCCGGAAACTAGATTTCCTGCGCCGCCGGCCGTGCCGCCGATGATGGTCTCCGTCGCGCCGCTGGAGATCAGGATGCCGGCCCCATTTTCGACACTCGCCGTACCGTCCATGTTGGTGCCAATGTAATTACCCTGAATAGCGTTGCCGGTGGCGGCGGTTTCTTGAATCCAAATGCCGGCGTCTTGGTTGCCGGAAATCAGGTTTCGCGCGTCCGCTTGGGTGCTGCCGACGGAGTTGTTTGGCGCACCGGAAATAAATATGCCCATTTTGTTAGGCAGTGGGGCATTGCCGGTGATCGTCGTGCCAATCGTGTTGCCATTCACGGCGTTGGCGGTCGCGGACGATCCAGAAATCTGCACGCCAGCATTTAGATTGCCGGAGATGAGGTTGCCGGAATCTGCGGTCACACCTCCGATAGAATTTCCCGGCGCGGCCACAATTGAGATTCCGATTTGGTTTCCCAACGCTGCATCACCGTTTGCGTCGGTTCCAATCAAATTTGCGTTGACCACATTTCGAACTGCGGCGCTACCTAAGATCAATACTCCTTCACCGCCGTTGGCCGCGATTACATTGCCGTCGCCAAATGGGCCGCCGATGATGTTGTCCACGGAATCCTCAATCCGCACACCGGCCGCTCCGTTGCCGCGATCGCCCGTACCGTTTAGAGCGACGCCGATGTGGCTTTCCTCGACAACGCTGTTTCCGCCACCGTCCAGAAAGATGCCGTTGCCGCCGAATCGATTGACCGCGATGCCGCGAATGAGGCTGCTGCCGTTGGTAATGTGGAGTCCATCTGCGTTTGGGCCTGCATTGATGCCGTCGAATTCAATGACCGGCATTCCCGAGAAACCAGGCTGCGTGCTGCCATCAATGACAACCGGATCGAACAGTGTCGGCAGTGGATTATCGGGTTGAATCGTATGGGTGCCAGCACCGGGGATGTTAAAATCGATGGTTTGAACTTCGGCCGAAAAATTTGAGCAGTCGATTGCAGCCCGCAGCGAACCAAAACCACTGTCGGCCGTATTGGTCACCGTGCAAAACCCCGCTAGCAATGTGCGGACCTCGAGATGTTGCATCTGCAATCGCCGCACGGCGCGGTGCCGCCGGAGCTTAGCGTTTTTTTTGCGTCGAGAGTTGAATCGGCGAATCACGGCGAGCTTCGCTGTGGAGATGTCGGCGGAAAAGAATTGGGCTGTCGCTGTAACAACTGTTTGGACCAAACTTGTATGTAACCACTAAGCCTCTGGATAACGATCCTGCCGCACGTTTTGCGCCGTTGATGTTTGACAACAAAAATTGTGAGCAGCGAAGGCGTTCTATTCCGATTGCCGCTGCCAACCACATGACGAATGAGACGAATGCATCGAAAAGTAAACATCGCGTCGACAAATTGCGACAGCGGAAACCGCACACTTGCAACCTACGCAATTTGTCCGTGAGCGTCAAAGAGTTTGTGGAAACGGCTAAGAAGATTAAACAATTTCATCCTAAAAAAGTCTGGTTGGGTTGAAATCAATTCGCCTGAGGTCGTTGCAGAAGACTAGTAGTTGCTAAAATCAACAATCTCCAGCGGACAAATGTTCCAAATTCCGATTTGTGAATTGTAGGAGATGAAAAGTGAGATTCTTTCGTCCATTGGTCGCCGGGCCGGCTTTGATGATGCTTGCCTGCCACAATCGAACCGATGTGGGCGCTCGCAAAAATCAAACAAACAAACTGTCAAGAATAGCGAGCGTTGCAGTCAGTCAGATAATGGGCTCGCAACGGTCCCAGTTGGCCGTCCCGTCGTTAAACTCACCCGGTCGTTCGGTGGAACGAGGAAACTTCGGCCCGCGGAAAGGAACGATTCGGTGAGTGCGCTACCGATGAAAGAAGTTGCCGCGTTGTCCCAGATAACAGACTGATCACAAGCCCGGTTGGCGGGTCTACACCGCAGGAACTGTCTATGGAAAGACTGCTCGTCACAATCGCCACGTACAACGAAATCGGAAACCTGCCACGGTTGGTTGACGAAATCTTTTCGCACACGCCCGAAGTGGATATTTTGGTCATCGATGATGAGTCGCCTGACGGGACGGGCAGTTGGTGCGACGAAGCCGCGAAAGATGAAACGCGTCTGTACTGTCTTCATCGTGAACATAAAATGGGGCTGGGCACGGCAATCATCGCGGGCATGAAATATGCGGTCGATCGCGACTACAAATATGTGCTTAATATCGATGCTGATTTCAGCCATTCACCGCGAGACATTCGCAACTTACTGGCCGGAATGGAGGCAAATAAGAGTGCCCCCGTCGATGTTATGATTGGTTCTCGCTATGTGTACGGCGGAAAAATAGAAGGTTGGCCGCTAAAGCGGCATCTGATGAGCCGAGCGGTCAATCTCTACGCACGGTGTCTGTTAACGCTGAAGCCCAAGGACTGCAGCGGTGGATTTCGCTGCTACCGTACCTCGAAAATTGCCGAGTTGGACTTCGGGCGATTCCGATCGTTGGGCTATGCCTTCCAGGAAGAAGTGCTTTGGCGGCTGAAAAAGCGAGGTGCGAGAATCGGTGAAACTCCCATCACATTCGTCGACCGGGAAACCGGGCAGTCGAAAATTGACAGCCACGAGGTCTGGGAGGCGTTGTGCATCATCTTTCAGTTGGGAGTGCGCAATTGGGTGGGAAAAAAGGAGTGATCACGTTCTGTTAAAGAGCGGCCAGCGGCCGAATCGCGATGCG
>JAYZEI010000024.1:0-2849 GCA_036337375.1 Planctomycetota bacterium
GCCTCGCTCAGGTGCGCTATCTGAATCCGTGCACTCGTATCCAAGTCCGCAATCGTCCTGGCAACGCGAAGTATCTTGTCGTGCGCCCGCGCGGAAAGCCCCAATTCATCCATGGTGCTCTTAAGTAAGTTTTCGCCGTCCGCAGCCAAGTTGCAGACTTGCCGAATCTGGCGGTGTGACAATTGCGCATTGCGGCGGGTGCGTTCGCTGTCCGGGAACCGATTCGTCTGGGCGAGGCGGGCCGCGGTGACCTGACCGCGCATCACTTCACTGCTGGTGCCCGCCGGGCCATCGGCCAGGTCTCGATACTGGACGGCGGGTACTTCGATATGAATGTCGATTCGATCGAGCAGCGGGCCGCTAATTTTGGCCATGTACCGTTCGATCTGCGGTGTCGTGCAATGACAATCCCGCCGCGGATCGTTGCGATAGCCGCAAGGACAAGGGTTCAGCGCCGCCACCAACATGAAATCCGCCGGAAACGTCGTCGAGGCCATGGCGCGCGAAATCGTCACCGTGCCGTCTTCGAGCGGCTGGCGCAAAACCTCCAATGTGCGGCGATTGAATTCGGGCAACTCGTCCAAAAACAAAACGCCGTGATGCGACATGCTGATCTCGCCCGGCGCGGGCGGGCTGCCGCCGCCCACTAATCCGGCGACGCTGATCGTATGGTGCGGTGCGCGGAATGGCCGAGTGCCCATCAGCGGTTGGCCGCTTTCCAGTTTTCCCATCACGCTGTAAATCCGCGTCGTCTCAATCGACTCGCCCGACGCCAGTGCCGGCAGTATCGTTGGAAGTCGTTTGGCGAGCATTGTCTTGCCGCTGCCCGGCGGACCGATCATCAGAATATTGTGGCCGCCGGCCGCCGCGATGGTGACCGCCCGTTTTGCCATTTCTTGGCCCCGCACGTCCGCAAAATCGACGTCGTAATTTGCGGACTGCTCGAACCATTCGTCCAGTCGTGGCGGCGTCGGTTCGCACGGCAGGGTCCCGGCGAAAAATCCGACTGCTTGCGACAGCGACGAAACGGCGATCACTTCCAGGCCGTCAACCACGGCCGCCTCGGCCGCATTCTCCATCGGCACGACGATCCCCCGCAGTCCCTCCTGCCGGGCCGCGGCCATCGCCATCGATAGCGCCCCGTGGGTCGTCCGCGTCGAACCGTCCAACGCGAGTTCACCCACAACGGCGTACCGATCGAATAACTCTGATCCGATCTGACCGCTGCCGGCAAGGATGCCCAGGGTAATCGCCAAATCGAACGAAGCCGCCTGCTTCGGCAATTCGGCGGGCGCCAAGTTGATGACGATGCGATCCTGCGGCCGGGTAAATCCCGAGTTGACCATTGCCCGCGCGACGCGATGGATACTTTCCCTAACGGCCGCTTCGGGCAACCCGACCAATACCGTTTTCGGCAGCGCTCCGGGCGAAACGTCGACTTCGACCTCGACCGCAACGGCCTCGATTCCCTGTAAAGCAAATGTGTTAAGTTTGGCGAGCATATCGGACTCAACGGCGAACCCCAGAACAATGCCCGCCGATTGTCGACGTTCACATCTGGCGTTGCAAGCGTCGGGTTATTGGTGATCGGACGCAGCACAAGTACGAAAACCTGCCCAGACATCGCGGCGGTCCGGACGATAATAATTTCGATACGCCGCGCGGATCAGGCGACTGCGGGTGGTCCAGCATCCGCCGCGGAGAACTTTGCATTCGTCGAAGCTGGTCGTTGAATACTCCTCGTATGGATCGACGGCGAAGCCGGGATATGGTTTGAATGTGGTATCGGTCCACTCCCAGACGTTGCCAATCATCTGCCGGCAGCCGAACGCGCCGTCGCCCTCGGCGTGACAAGCCACGTCAGCTGCGCCCATTCCCCGCCAGTCGAGATTCGCCCTGCCGGCGACTGGCGGATCGTCGCCCCAGGGATACCGCCGTTTAATTTCGTGGAGGTGACCGTCGTTCGATGCGGCGGTCGCGGCGGCTTCCCACTCGATTTCGGTTGGCAGTCGGCGGTTTTCCCAGCGGCAGTAGGCCTGCGCTTCGAACCAGTTCACGTGCATCATGGCATGGTTCGCTTCCAGTGCGACCCAGCGATCAAAATCGCGCCGCAGCCAGCGGCCATTGGTTTCGCGGCGCCAGTGGATCGGATGCGCCGCTTGCGCCCGCTCGCGCCATCGCCAGCCTTCGTCACACCACAACTCACGACGACCGTAGCCTCGGTCTTCGACGAAACCGGCGAATTGGCCCTGCGTGACCGCGGTTCTCGAAATGGCAAACGGTTGAACCTCAACGCTGTGCGCCCATTTTTCATTGTCGAATACGAACGGTTCGTGCGGCGGCGAACCGAGCAAAAACGGGCCGCCGGGAACTTCGACATCGCACGCCCCGATTTGAAGATCGTCAGCCGTTTCTTCCGAGAGGCACGACTCCGTGCGGCCGTCGCTGAAGCGTGGCGGCGGATACTCTAGCGTCTGTCGCGTGTAGGTGAACGCTTCGGTGTGCATGTCTTCGTGGAAAACGGACAGCTTGACGAAGTAGATCAAACGGTCGGTCAATGTCCGCTCGGACAATACATCGACAACGCGGTCGCGAACCGCATCGAGGTATTGCATCATCTCGTCGCGCGATAACAGGGCCAGGTCCCAGCGGATGTCATGATCGATGGCGATCGAGTCGTATAACGAGTCCGCTTCAGGACGCATCGGCGCGAATCCGGCCACATGCCGCAGTATCCACTTTTCGTGAAACCATGCGGCGTGCCCGATTTCCCAAAGGAGCGGATTGATCGTGGGCAGCTTCGGCCCGATCATTTGTTCATCCGAAAGATCGGCCACCAGGTCACAAGT
>JAYZEI010000025.1:0-17494 GCA_036337375.1 Planctomycetota bacterium
AATCCTGAATTTGACGAAGTACTCGCGAATCGGTGAGACGCCCGAGGCGACCAATGAAAGCCCCGGTGACATGGCGGTGCGGGAATATGAAACGAAGACCACACCCACCTGCCTTTCGTCCTACCTTTCCTGAACGCAGCCCGCTGCCGCGGGGCATCTACATCGATGACCGAGCCCCCCGGGTATGGCGATCAACGAAGACCGCCAAGCCTGCCGGCACACACAGGGGCTTGCGGCCCGCGTATTCGACTGGCCGTCCTTCGATCAGACGCGATCCTCGGGCTTTTCCTGTTTCGCCTTCGGCTTGTCTCCGAAGAAGCCAAAGAAACCAAACAGTCCGTAGAATCCCGGATCGTCCAAAACAATCCCCAGCAGACCCAGTAGTCCTAACAGGCCCAGAAAACCAAGTTTATTCGTGTTCATGCATCTGTTCCTTTTCGGAGTGGCGGTTCCTGCTGGAGGCCGAACGACCAAAGGCGGCGGCGGAGCAGATTCCATTCGGTATTCGCGGGCAATTTTCGGTTCTGGACAAGTTTTTCGACGATTTCTTGCCCGCTTTCGATTGCCAACAAGACGGCGAATAGCAAAAAGGAATATTGAGCAAGGGTAAAAATGAGCGGCAGGACTCTGTGGGCGGTTTCGGTTGTGGTCGGCGCTACGATTGCCACCCGGCAGGCCCGCCCAAAAATTTAATCCAGTCCTTCATGGTCATTTTGGGCGGAAGTTCAGGAACCTTGGGGACGAACTCATCGATTAGTTCGCCATCGAGAAAGACCTTCAACGTCGAGGACGGATAGGCGTATACCACCATCCTGTTTTCGGCGTTGTCGATGACCAGTTCGCCTGCCACGTCCGATGCGGTGACGACCTTGAATGATTTTCCGGCGGGCAATTTAAGCGAATCGTAACCTCACGGTTCGAACAGCACTTCGACTTCATGCTCGTGCGGATTGGAAATTATGTCGGTGCGTTCATACACGGGCTATGCTCCGAGAGCAGGCGAGTGATTTTAGTTGCAATCTCGCCCCAGCTTGATACAGACAAGTTCGAATTCGGGGCCAAGTTCGGTTTGAACTTGGTCTTCATCGTTTCTATTTTGCGATCTTTATGGGAATCGTCTCCCAGCGAAGGTTGGGAGACTCGTCGATGCTGACGATTTGTACTTTGATCACTTCCTCACCCCTGTCGGTGGCCGCCTCCGCCGCAGGAATGATTTCGGTGTCGCGCAGTACGATGACCGTCAGGCAGATGGCGATGATGGTGAGTATAACCCGTGTGTATGCGTCCGTTTTCATTTCCGAGTCTCCTTTCTGTGGCCGAACTTTCTCGTAGCCGGCTAACCGCAGGTCGCAAATGCGCGTCCCGCCCCGCAGTCCGGCGATTCCGATGCGTCAATTATAGCCGGTGGGCGCCCTGTTGTTATGCCAATTTGGACCGGGCCAATTTCGGCCGGTCAGGCAGCGTCCGGAAGACTTCCAGGGCGGCCGCTTAGTTCGTAATCGCCGGTTGGCGAGATTACTCGTCCTTGGCTCCGCCGAGCGTGATGGAAAGCTTGTACTTGTTTTGCAGGTGAGCGTGAGCCGTGCTGGCGTGACCGTCTTTCGGAAATCGTTTACAGACCTGCTGGAACGTTTTGATGGCGGCCTCCTTTTGGCCGGCCTCTTCCCGCGTGTAACCGCTCTGCAGCATGGCCCAGGCTGCCGACGCTTGATGGCCGCCGACGATTTGGCTGTAGAGCAGCAGTGCTTCCTTGTACTGTTTCAGCCGCCGGTGGCACGACGCCATTTGTTTGTAGTTTTCCGGGAAATTGGTGCACTGTCTGAAGTGACCGATCGCTTCTTTCAACTGTCCGGCATCGCGATGGGCCGTGGCGATATTCCAACGCCAGCCTTCCGCGTTTTCGAGGTCTTGCTTTAGCAGTTCCGTATAAATTCCGATCGCTTCCGGGTATTTAGGAATCGACCGATAGGTGGCGGCAATTTCGGACTTCCAGCGGATAGCATTTCCACTGTCCTGCGCGAGCAGGGAGCGATAGGTTTCTATGGCCGCTGTGTAGTTGGCCTGTTGCCGAAAACTGTCGGCGATCTGGTTGAGGCCCTCAATTTTATCTTTAAATCGCCGATATACCGTGCGGGCCTCGTCGAACTTTTGCTTGCCTCGATACCAGGTGGCCAGCCGGCCAAGCAGCGGGTCGTCGACACCGAATCTTTTCGTGATTTCATCGTAGACTTTGGGAACTTCAGTGTCGCGATGAGCTTGCGATTGAACGTCGGCAATCAGGTACCAGTAACCCCTCGCGAGATTCTTGCTCGCGTCGTCCTCCAACTTGGCCGGCATGGATTTTCGCAAGAAGGCAATCGTGCTGTCGGCGACTTTTTCGCCTTTGATTTTTGTTTCGGACTGCGCCGTCAAACGTGAAATCGGGCCGGCCGCGTGATCGGCGACCGCCGGCGGAATGTCCCCTGCCGAATACGTTGTCGCCAGCGCTTTAACGGCGTCGTCAAATGCGCCGGCCTCGAAGTAGTAAACAGCCAAGCTGCGCGAGGCTTTTTGACAAGCCGCTTTGGTGTACTTGCCGCGATTGATTTCAAACGTCAATTTCTTCCATAAATCGACGTACGTTTTCGTGTCCTTTTTTACCGCGGCCAGCTCGACCAAATCAACCATTGCGAATACCGAAGCCATATGTTTGGGATGCCGCGAAATCAAATCGCCGTAGGCTTTTTTGGCTTTGGCCACCTGGCCGATCCGCTTGTAGGTATTGCCAATGTAATAGGCTGCCGCGATGGCGTCGGGCGAATCGGGCCAGTAGTCGATCACGGACTGAAATCCGTCTTTGATCGCCGTGTTGGCTTTGCGCAGTTGTACTTGTGTCAGGCTCCACTTCAATTGAGCATAGGGAGCCGCGCCGCTCCTCTCGTACAGTGTGATGTACTTTTCATATTCGCCGACCGCGACTTTCCAGTTTTTGTCGCGGAAATATTTTTCGGCAATTTGCAGTTGATAGCGCTCGGTCTCGCGCAACTTGGCCCAGCGATCGAGAGACATTTCCTCCAGACGATGCTGGGCGATCGCCGTGCCGCCGGCAGAGCAGCAGGAAACCAGCAAAAGTAAACGCAGCATGAGCGACTCAAATACCGGGTTATGGCAGGTGCGAGTTGCCCGCATTACTTTTCTTTCTTCTGTGCTTCCAGCCATTTAGAGTACTCCGAGTGGGCGTAGAAAATGACATTCGTGCCGAGTTGATAGCAGGCCTCCCAGACATCGCGGTCGACGCCGGCATGCCCATTGCTCCAGGCATCGGCGATATCGCCGGGATGGTAATAACAGATCCAACGGCCATCCTTCCACCAACCCAGCGATTCTTTTCCACCGTGCGGCGCGACGTAAGGCAAAAAGGGAATTTGAAAAGGTATGCGGTGAATAACGTCGTCCAGTGGAATCGGCACCGGGCGGATTTCTGGTTCGAGACGATTCATCAACGAGAGAAATTGGTTGTGGAAATGTCCGCTCCCACCGTTGTCGGCGAAGATCATGCCGTGCTTTTCGTTCAGGTAGTTGCGGAGCGTTTTTACTTCCGAGTTTGAGACGGAAATGTTCTTTTGTCCCGTAAGGAAAACGAACGGCGGACTTTTTCCCGCGGGGAAGTTCTTCAATTGCGAAATGGTACGAGATTCCGTTCGTTCGCCCACGGTGTGCTTGGTGCGGATGCCGTACTCGAAGAGCATGTTCATGTCCCCACCATTGCCCATGTCTTGGTCCCAGTCGCCACCGGTGTACTGCAAGCGAATGAAGCGGACCTTTCCCAGTTTGGTGCCGCCGGCGAACCCCGCTCCCTTTCCTTCGCCATAGCCGACCGTGTAGGCGTGTTCGGTAATCTCCTTAAGATTTAACCTGACTTCGTCGATGGGCGGCACCTGGAAGATTATCGCGCTAAAGGGATTGACGACGAATCGTTTCCGAATGATCTTCTGTACCCGTACCACTTGCGCCAACTGTTTCTGTTCGCCGCCGCCGGCCGGCATTTCGTAAACCTCTTCGCAGCCATGCAACGAACTGAGCACCAGCGCGATCAGTGCGAAGGAAAAGGTATAGGCAATTACGCCAGCGACAGACTGATCGAGCCGCCGGCTCCGCGTCCGTTGCCAATACTGTTGATCCATCGGACTGCGGACAAAGCTGCGCAAGCGATTGGGACTGAGTCCGTAAAACCACGCCTCCAGGTCGAAGGGGTTCCAAATGTCCCGGCTACCGCGTGTCGTTGCATCAGCCTCCAGCCGGCGGGCACGATAGTGTTGCGCGGCCCGCTCCAGGCCGTGCACAATCCACAGTAGTCCTATAAAGAACAAGCCGCCCACTCCAAAACGCGCCAGGACGGTGCGAACGGTCTCCTCGCCAGCCTCGTGGGCCACGAACACGCTATTGTGCCACCAAAGTACATACACGCAGCTGAGCGCCAGCCAGCAATCACGTCGTCCGCGACGTTTGGGCTGCAGTGCCCAAAATGCCAAGGCGGCACCGATGAGCATTGCCGCGTAAAACACGATTCGGTGGGCCGTCGCCGGCAAAGCACTTTGCCACATCCAATCGGCGAGGCAAACAAAGTATGCAACCGAATACAGGCCGCTCAGAATCAGTGCGAGAATCCGCATAGGCGTACTGCTTACTTGACACCGTCCAACAGGTTGTCCAGGTCTTTTTCCAACGGGTTCTTGTCGGGCGGGGCCTGTTTGGTTTCATCGATTCCCAGTGCCGCGGCCGCCGCTTCCGCATCGGGCGACTGGGGGCCCTGTGCGTTGGTTGTCGCGGATGAGTCGGGATTGGCCGCTTGAGTTTCGGCCGGTTGTGGCGGCGTCGAACGATTTTGTTCCTGCTTCGAGGCAGATGGGCTGCTTGCCGCCGCAGCCGCGTCCGGCTTCAGTAGATACGGCACCACCGTCAGTGCGGAGAGCACTACGACGAATCCGGCGGCGGAAACGAGAATGCTCTTCACCAGTCCGCTTTGGGCGAGTATCCCCAGCATTTGCTGAGGGCTCTTACCTCGCATGCATCTGATGAAATCTCGCAATTCGTCGGCCGTCGCCCCTCCATCGGCTTTGAGCCGGCGAAAATCGCGCGCAATACCGCGGCCGTGATCTCCACCGCCCGTTTGCTCAGCCTTGTTTTCCATGAGTCATTCCCTATTTTTCCAACGGCTGTGCCTGCCGTTAACTAGTATCCCGCAACCGGCATTCTACATCCAGTTCTAGTCTTTCTGTTCATCTAAAATATGGATTAAATCGCCTCCCGCTTCACTGATGGCCTCAATAACCGGTTGAAAATTTAATGCCGGCACTTCGCGGTGTGCCTTTAAGAGCACCGTCCGGTTTCCGGCCGCTGCGTTGCCGAGCGATTCTTCGATACGGCCAGCGAGTTGCGCGATGCCGATCGGCTGGCCGTTTAAATACACTTTGTTGTCCACATCAATTAACACACTGACCTTCGACGCACTCGCTTGCTGCAAATTTTTCGTTGACGCCGGTTTCCATTCCAAGTGACTGTCGTCCGTGGCCCGCGCCAGAATAACGAAGAAGATCAACAGGTTGAACGCAATATCTCCCATCGCCATGCTGGGTACTTCGGCTCGAGATGTACGGCGGGCTATTTTCATGCGTAACGTTTCTGCTCTTAATCCTTAACGTCCCGTGTCCGACCGCACCAGCAGGCTTCGTCGCCTGCGGTTGCCCTCGGACTTCGAACCAAAGATGCTATTCCGTAATCGTAATTTCTTTCTCTTCTTCGGTTTGAATCGTGATGATCCCATCCGCCTGCTCAATCAATCCGGTTACGTGTATCCAGTGATGATATGGAGTGTCCGGTTTGCTTTTCACGACGACAATTCTTTCTTGATCGAGTGTCTTGCCGCGTAGCAACGCTTTGAGCCTGGGGATCACATCAGCAGTCCGTATGGGATCGCCATTCAGTGTGACGGTCGTTGGATTGCGGGAGATCTGCAGCTCAATGTTCTTTGTTTTTTGTTCCTGCTCGACCTCCTCGCTGCGCGGCAACGTTTGCGAACGTCCCGTGTCCGGTTGTACCGAAGTGCAAACGAGAAAAAACACGATCAGGTTGAACGCAATGTCACCCGTGGCGCTGGAAGGCGGTTCGACGAACAGTTTGTTACGACGTCTGCTAATACGCACGAACTAAACCCGACCTCGCTCGGCACACGGCGCCTATTCTCGTTGGGTCAGTGTTAACTGCAAAGTTACCGTTTCGATCAATTCGGTCGCCGATTCTTCAACTTCCAGCACGAAGCGGTTGATTACGCTGGTGAAGTAGTTGTACGCCATGAAAGTCGGGATGCCGACAATCAGTCCAAACGCAGTCGTCAACAGTGCGACCGAAATACCGCCGGCGGCAAGTTTGACGATGTTCGCGTTACCAAAATTGGCGTCGATATTTTCGAATGAAATAATCATGCCCGCCACGGTCCCGAGAAATCCGAGCATGGGAGCCACACTCGAGATGGTGGCCAAGATCGGCAGATGGCGTTCGAGCGCGGCGACGACGTGCACGCTGTAGTCGTCCATGCCCTTAACGACCTGCTCTTCGATTTTCCCCGGGTCGTAGTTGAGTCGCCGGAGCACAAGGTACTTTCGCAGCCCGGCCGAAAGAATTGCCGGCACCGGACCCTGCTCCCGGTCACACAGTTCGAGTGCTTCTTCGACCTGGTCATTTTGAAGAAGTTCGCCGACACGGTCCCGCATCTCGCCGGTGTCCGTGGTGAGCATTTTCAGGCTGCGATATCGTTCGATAATTACGCCGACGGCGATGACCGCCATAGGCAGGATGATCCACATGAAAAAGCCGCCTTTGATCATCAGGCCCATTGCGCCGCTGTTGAACAGTTCGTCCCAAAAATGGGATGAGGCTGATTCGTCGTCTTCTTCGGTTTCGACCGTTGACGCGTCCGCTTCGCCATCAGCTTCCGAGGGGGCAGCGTCGGCATCGGGCGGCGGGGAATCTTGATCGGTCGCGGGAGACTCGTTCGTGGTGGCTTCCACGGCGTCCGCGGCCGACGGATCGGTAGCCTGGGCTAGTAACACGTTGTGGTCGAGCGGTGCCCAGAGTAAAAACGGAATGAGATAAAACATGGCAGGCGAGTTGATAAAGGTGGGAATGAATTCGTCTTACCGCGACCCCAAGGGGAGTGCACCAGTCCCGCGTTTCCTCTAGAGGTCCTGTTAAACGAGTACCAGTTAGTTGTCGTCATCCACGCTGGCGATGTCGGCCTCAAACTGTTGCAACATCTCGGGCAGGGCCAAACGACCGCGGGCATATTTTGCCGCTTCACTGGCTGGATGGTCCCAGCGGCAGCGGTTGTAGCGACGGAAAGCTTCGAGGTTATTAGTTCCTAGGCGGTAACTTTCCCCGGCCCAGAACATCGCATCCGCGGCGAGATCGTCATCAGAGAATGTCTTGCCAAATTTGTCAAAAGCCACGCCGGCATCGCCATATTTTTTCGCTTTGTAGTAACACTGCCCCACGCGGAAGGCCATGCGGGCCGCATGTTCGTGGCCATCGAACCGTTCCAAAAACTTTTCGCCCACCTGAGCGGAAACTTCGAAAACCTCCGACTTGTAAAAGTAATCCGAAATGCGGATCATCACGCTGGAGATCAACGGGCTTTTCGGATACGTAGCGGCCAGGGTTACGTACTCTTCCAGTGCTTTATCAAATTCTCCGGATTCTTCGTAGGACTGGGCCAGCTTGTACTGCGCGTCGGCGGCCAGCGTGTGGTCCGGGAACTGACGCAGGATCAATTCGTACGAGCGAATTGCCTCATCCCATTGTTCCAATTCTTGTGCGAACTGGCCTAAAAGATACGCAATCCTTGGAGCGTATTTGCGATCCGGGTAATCTTCCATGACCTCACGCAGAACACGGCGACCGGATTCGAGGCTGGACTTTAATTCCTCCTCGCGCTCCAGTTGCTTGTGGCTTTTGAATAACTCGAAATAGCTCTCGGCAATACGGAATTTTGTTTCTACGGCGAGTGTTTCATCGTTGAAGGTCTTGGTAAAAGCGGCCACCAAGCCATCCGTACCGATCACCACGGGGGCCTCCCGCAGCAATTCCAGCCTGCCATCTTCGGTGCTGGCGGTCTCGTCAAGGTAACGAATCCGCAGCGTATCGCCGAAGTAGCTTTCAATCGTCGGATCGTCGGTGTCAAAATTTCCGGCCACCGGATTTTCAACGGCCTTGAGCATAAATGACGCCGTAAACACGCCACTATGAGCGAGCGTCTCGGCCAACGGCACGGTTTCCTTTTCGCCCAGTTCGGTGTTCACCTCCACGTTCACCACATCTCGCTCATCGGAACTATCGTGATCGGGGTCGGTCACCATCAAAAATAATTTTTCGCCCACGTGAAGATATTCGATCTCTTTTTCGTAATCGCGATCGGTGACAGCGAGTTGTCCGTTAGAGAGCAGCCGCCCCTTCGCCGCCAGTTGTTCCGCATTCCCGCCGGGCCTTAAGGCGTCTTCGTAGCTGGCGGTGATGAGATCCTTGCCGGTCAAATTGAGTACGTGCGTGACCAGGTTGCTCTCCGCTAGGTTTGCATTTTCCTCGTCCTCCTCCTTGGCGGATTGAACCCGACCGATGAGACTGCGCGGCATGTCCGCCGTTAGAGGAACCATCACCGGACTGTCCTTGCCGCCCAGCTGCATGAGCACCTGGCCGACAAAACGCCCTTCCTCCAGCGCCCATTGCGTTTGGCCGGGCGGGCTGTCGCCGAAGGCAGATGAGATCACGCACTCGACGTTCACCCGGGCTCCGTCCGTGGTTGCCAGCGACACGGTCACCGAACTGCGGCTGTCCTTGGCCGCATCGGGATCAATCACTTCGACCGTCAAGGGTGTCTCGAAAGCGACTCCGCTGATACGTTCCTTTTCGGCCGGCAGCGAGTAGGTGATCTTGGGACCCGCCTTCGACTCCGGCGGTGGCGGTGTGATACGGCTCTCATAAATTCGCACTTGCCCTTCGCTTGGTTCGTTCACGTAAACGACCGCCTCTCGCGGGACGGCGTGGCCGGGGAAAGTGTTTTGGGTGTCAATGTAGCGAATGTAAATGCGGTCGCCCCGCTTAACCGCCAGTTTGTCTTTGGTTTGTTCGGCCGCAGTATCGATCTCCTTGGTGAAGACCCCCGAATATGGTTTCGTTTCGGTAGCCGTTAACATCACGGCCTCGCCGTCGTTGACAATCAGTTGGAATCGGACCGTGTCGCGGTCGTTGGTCTGGTCCTGGTCAAAGTCGATTATCTCGACCGTCACCCGCTCGCCGGGATCGACTCTTTTCAAGTCTTTTCGTTCGGTGCCCACACCGCCGCCTCCGCCTCGGACAAAGTTGTAGGCGATCGGTGCGACGGAGGCGTTGTTGTACGTGGCCGTCAGCGATCTCGTGAGCAACTGGCTTGCTCCCGATTTGTTTTGGGTGAATTCGTCGGTGTAGTTTGCCGTGACCACATCTCCGGCGGCGATTTCAAGCAGTTCGTTCGTTGATAGCGAGAGCACGTCTTCTTCGGTCGGAATGTACAATAGTCCGTCCTGTTCCCCACCAATCTCGACGTGATTGATCGCCACCGCCTCGCCCCGGTATTCGTTAACAACCAGCCGTACATAACGCACTTCGTGGGAACGAAAGCGGAATTCCCACACATCGTCTAAGGCGGAAATCTCGACCGGCTGCCGTTCCTGCTGCTGAGCGGCTTGTGTCGAAATTTCGCTTAGATCGAAATCCGTAGCGCGGAACGGTGCCAGGAATACCGATTCGGATGTCAGGCTGGCGCGGGCCAACGTCGCTTCGGCCGCCTGCTGGCCGCTATTGGCGGAAAAGATCGTCAACTCGTGGGGCCCGCGATCGAGCCATAAGTCGACCGATTGCGTGCCCGTTCCGACGGGCATTTCAAGTTCGCCATCGACCGCTAGTCCCGTTACCGCTCCCTGCACGCGAATACGAGCTGCGCCCGAGCGGGGCTGTACGAGCGTGCCGTGCCAAACGACGGCGAACGCGGGAAACTTGCCATCTTCGTCGGGCTGGGATTTCCAACTCAGTTCGTTGATTTCCTCCTCGCCGGCTGGCGTCACATCCTTGGTCAGCGCGACAACTTGATCCCAGCTCGTGTAGTTGGTGTAACCGCCAGGATAAATCCGCTGCGTCATGCGTTTGGCGTCGCTGACCACCCGGGCCGCGGGCGGCCGCGCGGGCTGGCTGGCAATGCGAAACCAGAACTGCCCGTCCTGGCTGCCGAAAAGATTACCCCGCACCGGCGCCCCGTTTCCGCCGCCCGGCGAAGACAGTTTGACGCGGGAGACCAGCCGCAGGTCTTTCATGTCCACTGTCAGATGCTTGGGCGTCGCACCGTCCGGTTCGCTCATCCAGTACGATTCCAAGTCCGAATCGATCGCCATCAGTGGGCTATGGCCGATCGCCGCATCGCTGGCCAGTGCGCCAGCGGGTAGCTCGCCAGTTTGCGCCGTGCCTTCAAACACGCCGGTGTGAGGGCCGGTTTCCTGTAGCGCCACCTGCACCTGATCGCCGCTGTTGGCGGTTAGTTTAATAATCACCCGGTCCGCATCGTTCGATAGGTCGCGATCGGAATCTTCGACCTGCAGATAAATAATATTTCCGGGTTTTATTTGATTGGCGGGGCGGCCCTGTGAGACGCGCTGGTCCTGTTTCTCCTGTTCGGCCTCTCGGACGAGTTGCTGACTGAACGTCTCTTCCTCCTGGTTGGTTATTTTGCTGCTGGAAACTTCAAACTTGGCGTCGGCGGCCACGCGAATGTCGACATCGGAAAGAGGCACATTCTTGAATTCCGCCTTGAACTCATCGGGGTAGTCGCACTTAATCACATCGTTGCCGGTTAGCTGCAGTATCTTGTCCCCGGGCAATGCCTGACCGAGCTGCGTATCGACATCAACGCGGAACAGCCCTTTTCCGGCCCCGGCGCTGGTCAGAAACATCCGTTCGGTATCGCCGCCCGGCTTTGTGGTGACGACGACCGGAATTTTGTTGTGGCCGCGGCTGATGCCAAGGTCGCTGTCGTGAACGACGATCGAAAGTGACGTCCCCGGCGTGTGCAATCGTTTACTGCGGCGGCCAAGCCGGCCGATGGTGCGAAGCAGGTTGAGTTGATCGACATATCTCTCTTCCGCACCGTACACTTCGGCCAGATTGAATAATGCCTGGTTGGCGAGTTTCACATTCGGCACGCGTTCGAGAACGCCGCGGAAAATATCTCGCGCCTCGTCGCGATCTCCACGGCGGAAGGCCAATACGCCGCGGAGGAACTCGGCCCGCACGATCACATCGGTATCGCGACTGCGCGCCAATTTATCAAACACCTGTTCGGCCTGGTCAAAGACCTTTTGTGCCATAAAGGATTCGCCAATCCCGAATTCGGCTTCGATGGCCTGCGGAGTTCCCGCGTAGCGATTGACGGTAGAGGTGAATTCGTTGCGGGCAAGATCAAAGCGGCGGGCCTTAAAGTAATTGCGGCCCAACAGCAGTTGCACCTGCGCCTTGGCCGACGAATCGACCTGTGGCGCCTCACTGTTTTTCACCAGCCATCCGCGGAGAACCTCTTCGACGTAGTCGTGGTTTTCGTCTCCGCCCGCGGCCATCGAGCGTTCGCAAATGAAGGCAATCAAGTCGACCGGCAACTCATTGCGATGCTGATCGAACAACGGCTTGTTTTCCAGATAGGCATCGTGGGCCAGGTTTTCATCACCCAACCGCAGGTAGAGCGCCGCCTGCAACAGTGGAGCGACGGGGCTGTCTTCGTCGATGGTCAGACCGACGCGACCGATGCGAGAGTAACTTTGCGTGACGATGTTGCGGGCGGATTTCCGCCGGGTTTCATCGACGCCCGCGATGTTGTTCAGCATGCCGGTTGCCAGCGTAGCGGCGGCCACGAAGTCCTTGCGGGTTTGCGCCGCTTGCAGGTAGCCGACCAGCGCGTCCCAACCAAGGTACGAATTGCTGGCGATTCGCGTGGACCGCTGATACTCGAGCAATCTCGCCGTGCCGAGAAGTTGGTCTTCAGGCGTAATTTCCAATCGAGCCAACACGGCCGCCGCTGACGCGGTCGGCAATTGCAAATGTTCGCAAACATCGTAGACGCGTTTGCGATCGGCAACGCTGGCCTCCTGGTTGGAACGGATTGCGGAGACCCAACCGGCAGCCGCGGCGAAGTCGAAATCCCAGCCGCGGAACGGCCGATCGTTCTGCCGCCGTCGAGTTTCCTGGAGAACTTTGACAAAATTATTCAGGTCCTTCGCCTCAAAGTACTCGTGGGCCAGCCACGATGCGTAACGCCCGTGAAAGTCCGAGTCGTGTTTGAACAGATCGGCAATGAACGCGATCCGCTGCGGTTGCTGCTCGATGTGAGCTAACAGCTGCGCGGCACAGTCGCGAGATTCGGTCGAGTTGCGGTCGAAGGCGACATAGGTATTCCGGTAATCGACGGCCTGCCGATCCATCTCGTGCTTGGTCAAGATGTCCGCGATCTGCGACGCGTTAGCGGAATTCTTGCCAAACTTTTGTTGCGACTTCATCACCCAGGCGTATACCTGCTGGACCATCGCCGTGTCTTTGGCGGTGTCGGCGGCCACGAACAGCCGCCGCCACGTGTCGGCGTTGCCGTCGAGCGGGTTGAATTTGAGCAAGCTCAGTGCCGCCTCTTTGCCGACTTCGGGCGGACTGTAGTCGGTGGCCGATTGCAGATATTCGCGGGCCGCTGCGTAATCCTGCGGGAATCGCTTCGCCAGCAGTCCGTAGGCGGTGGTTGACTTTGGGCGATTTGCGGCGGGCCCAACGTGCCGCATGTAATAGCCTTCCGTGCCGAGCAGTCGCCGGGCGGCGTCATTGCCTAACCTGGAAAGGTTTGCCGGCTGCATTAGCTGCTGGCGGATTTTTGATTGTTTCGAATCGTTACCGTAACTTTGCTTTAGCGAAAGCGCGACGAGCGGATCCTGATTTGCCTTGGCCAGTTCGCCGGCGACATACTTTGCCCGGGCCTTGAGTTCTTTGTCCTGTGTGCCCTTCGCGCCGGTTTGCCAGGCGGCGAGATAGCTTCGGTAGCCGGGCATGTGGATGAACTGCCTCCGCGCCTGGATCAATCTGGCGACCTCGCCGCGAAACTCGTTTTCGTTGCGCGCGTTTGACAGCAACCAATTCACCGCGCCGGACGAATGGCTGTCGTCGGAAGGCGATTTGCTGAGCAGTTCGCGCAGCGTCTGCCGGCATTTTTCCACATCCTTCATGCGGTCGCGATACAACTCGAAGGCAAGTACGTAACGCAGGTAATGGGCGTGCCGCGGGTTCTTTGCGATGGCGGCAGCGAGGACCCGCTCGGCTTCGGCCAGCTTGGCCGCCGGTTCGCCGGGAATATTCTGTAGATAGGTGTGGGCGTTTTTTTCGCTCACCGCGTCAAAAGGCAGCAGTGCCGCCAGAATGGCCAGACCGCGGGTTTTGTTCTCCGATCGCAAATAGGCGTTCGCCAGCCAGCTTTGAACCACGTAACGATCCGGTCGGTTGGGATACTTCTGGACGTACTGATTAACGATCGGTTCCATTTGTTGCGGTGTGGCGGTCGCCAAATTCATTCGGTAGATGAGTTGATGGTGCACGGCCTGACCGTCGCGAATCACCCGCGCCTGCTTTAGGCTTTCGACGGAATTGGCGTTTTGACCGAGGTTGGCGTAGTGGGTCGCCATGCTCAGATGCAGCTCTCGCAGAGTTTCGCGGTGCTGGTTGAGGACCCCCTTTTTCAACAGTTTGTGGCCGGCAACGTTGCTTTTGGCCCATTGATTGGCCCGGGCCCACTCGGCGACGGCCCGCAGGCCCGCCTGACGCGAGAAGGGGCCGGCCGGTAGTTTTTCCAGAACTTCTTCGGCAAGTTTGGCAGCGCTGGTTATATTTTCGCCACTGCCTAACGAAGAGTAGATGGAAATGGCGCGGGCCGCGCTTTGGCGGCCCGTTTCGGTGGACGGCTGGCGAATCCAAACCGCGTGCGCCGCCTTGGCGGCGGCTAACCGGTCGTCGGTTTGCTGCAACGTGCCGGCCAGTCGAATTTCGACAGCCCCGCATTGTGGCGATTCCGGATAGCGGGCGAGAAACTGCCGGCATGAGGCGATCAGGTCTTCGTTGCGTGAAAGTGCCTCGAGGCCATCCATCAGTTTGGCCATGACCGCCGCGTGCTGTGCGTGGTTCGTTTGCGCTGCGGTGAACCGTTGTGCGACGCGGGTCAGGCCAAACACGCGACCGTTCGAGTGATAAAGCTCGACGAGTTTGAGCATCACGGCGGCCGCTTCGGGCGACGAGTCTTTATACTTGCCCAGTTCGGCTTCCAATTGCGTGGCCTGCTGACCGACCGCGTCGATCGGTTCGGCCGCAGTCGGCGGCGGGGCATTGTCTTGAGCGGCGGTTATCAGTGCAAAGAAAGATAACGACATCAAGAAGAGAGGCGTGATTCGTCGCATGACGGCGCTTTCGAATAGTAACGTGGCATTGCCACTAGGGTTGCAGTGGATGGTCGTGGGCCGGGCCCACGTCGTCTCTAAAATCCGGCTTTCACTAAAGCTTCCGAAACCTTCTTGGCGTCGGTTGCGAGCGGGCTTTCCGGGTAGTCGCCGATCAACTGGTCGAAGCGGCGGCGGGCCTGCGCCTTGCGGTCCATGCGGTAGAGGCAGCGGCCGTAATTAAATAGGATCACGTCCAGAAACTTGGCGTCCGGATAGTCGCCCAGCACGGTTTCAAAGGTGTCGATCGCGCGGGAATAGTCCTTTTGCAGGTAGTAATAATTGGCCATTTTGGCGACTGCTTCGCCCACCCTTCCACTTTCGGGAAACTGGTCGAAGACCTTTTTGTACTCCTGAAACGCGCGGTCGCGTATTTGTGCCTGGGCGTTGGTCGCCGCGGCATCGGCCATTTCGTCGTAGCACTCAGCGATACCGAACTGAGCTTCGCCCCGCAGTTGGCTGGTCTGCATGTTGACCAGTCGGGAGAAAACGCCGATGGCCCGCTGATAGTCTTTCTCTTTGCGGGCCACCTCACCCAACTGCAGCAACGCGTCATCGACAAACCCGCTGCTGGGAAATTCACGTTGCAGTCGTTGGCACATGGCGGCGGCCAAGGCGATATTGTCCATCTCAAAATAAACCTGCCATAGCTGAACGTAGGTTTGCTCGAGCAGTGTTCCGCCCAGCTTGCGGGCCTGATGCATGACGTCTTCGCAGACGATCAGCGCCTGGCGGTACTTGTCCTGGGCCTTGACCTTAAGGCCGAATTCCTTGTAGCGATTGCCGATTTGAGTCAGAGCGCTGGCGGTTTTTAATTTGGTTTGGATGCGTAATTCCTGGTCCGATATGACCGCCCGGGCAACGCGGACACCGCCAATATTACCCTCCAGGCACCGGGCCTTCGTGACCACCTGTCGCACGCCATCGCCGCGGTGAATTTCATCTAAATAGACGACACGAACTTCGTCCGAGACCAGCGCTTGAAGGATGTCATCGCCCGCAACCGCCTCTTCCGCCTTGACGAGCAAGGCGACGGCTTGAAAGACGCCGCTGTGGATCGAATCGTCATCATCTGCCGGTGTAGTTTCTGCCGGTTGCTCGGCTTGTTGGTCGTCGGCGGGCACTTCTTTGGCGTCTTCAGCCGCCGCAGCCGGCGGCGTCTCTGCGGCGTCCGGCTCGGCAGCCCCCGCCGGTTGTTCGACGGTCGTACCGCCGGGCCGTGTAGCAACTTTCACCTCTTTGAAAGTCACCTCAACCTGGTCAATCAATTTGAAGCGGTCAATTTTCGGTAGTTCTTCTTCCGGCGTCAGCACGTCGTTTTTGGGAGCCGCGGCGTCGGCTTCGGCCGTCTTCGCAGCCGCCTCTGCGGCTTCGGCTTCCAGTTCGTCGTCTGATTTTTCGCGGTAGACTTGCAACACGGCCGCCAGTTGATCCGCTTCGTCCGTCAAGTCTCGGTCGGGGTCGCTGATGCGGACGTTGACGGATTTTCCCAGTACGACTCCGCGCAACGGTTCTTCGAAAGCCCCGTCTGTAATGGCGACATGGGCGTTGCCAACGATTTTCACTTCCTGCAACACGGGCCGATTCAAGCTCTTGTCGGCCGTGTGCTGGTCGACATAAGTCGATTTAACGGTGTCGCCACCTCGTACCTCCAGCACACCGTTGTTCAACCGCGGTTTTCCCAGTCGCGTCGTTACGGAACCCAGCACGACGCGGACATTGCGGCCGACGGGATAGCATTTGACGATTTCGCTGTCGCCGCTGGATGACTCGCAGCGGACTTCGACCGCTTCGCCCGGATCGAGAATTGCCAAGTCGGCATCCTCGATTTTTACGAAGAAACGCTTACCGGCTTCCAGCTTGTCCACTTGGTCATCTTCGCTGCCCAGCGCCGTACCGACTTTTTCCAGCGCTGCGATGGCGCGACTATAGTGGGCCAGTTGAAAGTGCCCCAGTCCGATATAGTAATAGGCCTCGTTGACCTGGGGGCTAACCGGGAAATGCTCAATCACGCCGCGCATGATTGAGAAGCACTTGCCGTAATTGCGGTCGTGGTAAAAGCAAATGCCGAGTTTCAACATCGCTTCGGCGCGCATGTCCTCGTCTGGATTGTCTTCCGCGGCAACAGGTTCAAAATGCGAACGGGCGCGATCGTATGCTCGGTCACGATCGAGAAAATAGCCGCCCAGTCTCATGTGTGCGGTGAAGCGAACGCGACTGCGGGGATAGCGTTCGATGACCGACTTCCAGATCTCGATTGCCTTGGCTGTTTCGTCCGACTCGTAGCGAGCATCGCCGGCTTCGATTAACTTACGCGCGGCGCGGTCTTCGACCAGCGAACCACGCACCTTCGGTGCCGGCGGATTTTCTTGTGAAAATGCGTCGAGCACGGGAAGGAGTACGGCTAACAACGTGAGCATGAGTGTATTGCGTTTCATGATTCTGAGAGTGGAGGGCTAAAGGCTAGTGATCAGATACATAGGTGCATCAATGAGAGCTGAAACTTCTATGACCATTTTGGTTTGTTCTGCGGAGATTGTAAATCTACTAACGGCGCGCAGACCCACTTTTTTGGGCCATGGTCCGTGTAGGGAAGAGCAGATGCCGGACCGCGAAAGGCCGAACCGCAACGGTCCGCGGACGCACGGCGGCGCCGGTCGCTAACCGCCCTGGTCCGGCCTTAATGGAATCGCGCCAACGGCGCGTTAATCATGCTTTACGAAAATAATTCGCTCACCGGCGCGCCGTTGTCGACGAGCTTCATCGGTCGCTGCAGATGCGTCATGACTTCCTTGTTGGGATCGATCCCCAACGAATGGCAAATCGTGGCGTGCAGGTCGGGAACCTGAACCGGACGATCTTTGGGCGTTCCGCCATCTTCGTCGGACGAACCAATGACGCTACCACCGACGATGCCGCCGCCCGCC
>JAYZEI010000026.1:0-2038 GCA_036337375.1 Planctomycetota bacterium
GCGTTGCACGTGCCGACAAACACGGCGAGCCCGGACACCCACATCGCGACAAATGCCGACGTGCCGATTGACCGCAGGATGGACCGTTCGTTGAAGACCCCGATGAAGGGCGCCTCCGTCCTCATTGCAGAAAGCACACGGCTCGAAGATCTCCACTCGTGATCTCGCCATTAAGAAGCGGTGAATGGAGCAGGCCATCAACAATTAGGCCTTTCGAAGTGTTCGAAAATGTCGTTTTCGTCACGCTGGCCGCCACGATAAGGCACATGAAAACTCGCCTGGCTTGATGCGATCGCGAAAGATCCGACACGTAAGCGTCAAAACAGAGGCAACGGATTGCCACTGCAAATCTGATACGGCCTTCCCAGTTGGTCGTGCTGTTCGGTACGTGGGTTGATCCCCAAGGCCGTATAAACGGTCGCATGAAAATCGGCCGGCGTGCAGGAATCCGAGGCTGGTTTTGCGCCATCTGTGTCGCTGCTGCCGTAAACTTGGCCGCCTCGTATCCCTCCACCAGCCAAGATCTGCGAATAGACTGCGGGAAAGTGATCGCGACCGCCATTCTTGTTGATCTTGGGCGTGCGGCCGAAGTCGGTTAGGACAACGACAAGCGTTTCTTCCAACAATCCGCGTTGCTCGAGGTCGGTTAGCAGAGTGGATATCGAGCGATCGAACACCGGCAACAGGCGTTGTTTCATTTTGGAGAAGTGGTCGCGATGCGTGTCCCAGTTATCCCCGTTGCCGCCCGCCAAATCGCCAGCTCCGGCGTTGACTTGCACCACGGGAACGCCGGCTTCGACCAGTCGTCGGGCCAGCAGCATGCTTTGTCCGCCGATGTGATCGCCGTACATCGCGCGGACTCCGGGATCTTCGCGATCCAGGTCGTAGGCATCTTTGACCGGCGAGCTGAGCAGCATGTCTGCCGCCATTTTGCGGAAGCGGTCGAATCGGTCGTAGTCGGATTGCGAGCCGATTGTTCGTTCGAGCCGTTGGCGCAATGCTTTCCGGGTGATGATTCGCTCGCGGCGCAAGTTGAGCTTTAGATCCAACTCGTGAGCCGTGTAGCGCGAAACGCCGCCGTACGGCTTGCCCGCCGGGGTCTTCATCATGATCGGATCGTATTCCGAGCCGAGCCAACCCCCAAACTGTCCCTGGATCAATGCACTGTTATCGTAGTTTAAGTACGGCATACAAATTGCGCGCGGCGTCCCTTCGTCAGCCTTGCAAAACTTGGAAATCATCGCCGCCAGCGATGGCCAGTTGCTGCGATCCTTGGCCTTTCCAGCCGGCTTCTTCTGTCCGGTAATGCTCGTGTAAAGGGCTCCGCCGTGCCCGCCGACAGTGTGATGAAGCGAGCGAACGACGGCCAGTTTCTCTGAGTGCTTTGCCATCAAGGGGATATGTTCACAGAATTGAATTCCTGGTGTCGCGGTGGAAGTCGC
The DNA here is from genome assembly GCA_036337375.1 of Planctomycetota bacterium. Taxonomy (GTDB): domain Bacteria; phylum Planctomycetota; class Planctomycetia; order Pirellulales; family UBA7805; genus JAYZEI01. The sequence continues at coordinate 1,443 of JAYZEI010000026.1, forward strand.
CGAGAACTCGCCCCGCAAGTCCGAAAGCGCATTCGGCTTGGGGTCCCACGACTCCTGGTGAGCGATGCCGCCCCACAGGTAGATGACAATGCACGACTTTGCGCGAGGCGCGATGGCAGCTTGAGCGCGTGCCTGGAAAAACGTCGGGATTGTCAGTCCGGCGAGTCCGACGCTCGAATGAAGAACATCGCGTCGTGAGTAATGAAGATTGATCACCGTGCTTCCCAGAAAATCCGTTTGGTGGCGTCGTTTCGCATTTCTCAAATACCGGTGGCCGTGATTTGGCGGATGGGCTCGGCCGCTTCGACACCGACCAGACTTTGCTCGATCCCGTCGTAGAAGTCGGTCAGTTGATCGGAGTGGAATTCGAGTTGGTTTGGAATCGTTGCGTGCAGGTTCTTGACGTGAAGGAGAACACCCATGATCAAGTGTTGTTTCGATTTCACTTTGTGGGTACTTGTCGGAGTGCGCGGTTAACTAGTTATTTAGGTGGCTGAGAAAACTGTCCGCGCTGGGAACGAGCGAATCGGTCAGGTGTTCAAGAACACCAGCGATCGCGCCTTGGCTCTTACTCCGCCGAGTTCGCACGATCTGAC
>JAYZEI010000027.1:0-12934 GCA_036337375.1 Planctomycetota bacterium
TGCCGAGCACAAGCTGTTCCTTCGCAATAGCGTGTTGGGCGAAGGCGACGATTGCATCGAGTCGGGTGACGGCGACGATCGTGTGTACGCCGGCGCGGGTCGCGATGTGGTATTCGCCGGTGCGGGTGACGACTACGCGAACGGCGGACCTGGCTATGACCTGCTCGTCGGCGGTAGCGGCAACGACACGCTGGTCGGTGGTGGCGGTGACGATGCCATCATTACCGGCGGGCCGAATTCGAAACCGGATATCGGTCTGCTGGCGGCCGATGCCGTGGATGCAATGGTCGATTTACTGGTTCGCGATTTGGCGGCGCACCCGGACACCGGCAACGACTACGTCGAAGCCGGGCGCGGCAATGATCGCGTGTATGCCTATGGCGGGCACAACCTTGTGTTCGCGGGAGCCGGCGATGATACGGTTCTAGCGGGCCGGGGCAACGATGTCCTGGTCGGCGGCGATGGCGACGATCGAATCGGCGCCGGCGCGGGAGCGGATACCGCGCTGGGCGACGGTCCGAACTCTCTGGACGACGCCATCCTGCCGATGAGGCCGGCGGTCGATCCGACTTCGGTCGCATGGCTGAAAGTGGTCGAGGTCAATAGCCGGATCGGTCGCGGTAACGACACCGTCGACGGCGGACGCGGAAATGATCTGCTGTTTGCGGGAGCCGGTAACGATGCGATCTACGGCCGTGGCGGAGACGACATCCTGCACGGTGGCGACGGGGATGACGAATTGCACGACGACGTGAATTCGGGCGGATCCGGCACGGATATCTTCTACGGCGGCCGCGGCGCCGACAAGATATTCGCCAATGATGGCCGTGGCGGTCCCGTCGATCTGGTCTTTTACGACCTGGAGGACGAGCTGCATGTCGATGGCGAAGACGAGCTGCATTTCACGCCTTGATCATCGGCGCGAACGTCTGACCCCGAACCAAGGCGGCATGGGCGCCGACTGCCCATGTCGCCTTTTTCTTCGGCATCGATGACGACAGGCCGATACGGCGGAATGCAGTCAAGCCCGCGGTTGCCGTCGTCGGCAAGTGTTGGGAGCTATTACTGCTCGAGACGATCGAGCAATGCGTCGGGCAGGTTGCGATCGACCGCTTGAAGAAAAGTCTCTTCCAGGATCGGCAGAGGAAATGTTTCTCGACGAGAGAATTCGAAAAAATCCGCACCGTTGGCGATTTCAGCGATCTCGTCGTCGGTCATTTGCTTCAGCTTGGCCGCCAGGTACTGCGACACTTTTTTGTCGGAGGTGACAAAGGTTGCATCGCCCAGAATTTGATCTGCCACACCCTGCCAAGGTGGCTGCGGGGCGTCTGCTAGATAGTCCTCCAGAAGTTCGATGACGAGTTGCAGATCGCCTTCGACCAGCGCCGCCCGTGCCGCCTTGACCTGTTTTGGCATTTCCGGCAGTTCGGGCGGTTGGAATTCTGAAACCTCGCGATCGTTTTCGGCGCGGACGTTCTTGACGTAATCCCCGGGCGCGGGCATGTCCGATTTGGATTTCGTATTCTCGCCGCGCTGGCCGCCGCGTTGCCCCTTTAAATCACGGGCCCCAGCGTCATCGCCCGAGCGATATTCGCGGCGGCTGTCCGGGTCTCCGCCACCCGCTGCGGCCAACAGATTTGTGTCGCTGCTGGTGTTGCCCGTGATGGCGACGGCCACGACGGCGACCAGTGCCAGGCAAACGACGGCGACGCCGGCAACAAGCACCGCAGGCGTTGACCGCGGTCGCGGCGGGCCTGCGGCCGACTCGGCCGGGCGGGCCTCGCTGAAATCAAATTGCGCCGTTCGAGGCGGGGCCGGCGCGGCGGGCGGATGCGATACTTTTTGTTCATCTTCCAGTTGTTGAACGGGCGGTTTGGAGGCGGCGGTCGATCCAGTCTCTCCGGAACCAGTTTCTCCCGAAAATGTGTCTGTTTCACGCCGGTCGCGCAGCTCCGCATCGTAGGCCGTCTTTTGCTTTTGGTCGAGCAGACACAGGCGTACCTGTGAAATTTCGTTAAGCAGTTGCTGCACGTGCTCGACAACGGGCCCGGATGCGAGCCCTTGCAGATAGGCCATCTGCCGATTGGCCGAGGCCTCAATCACTTCCGGATCGTCCTCAAACGTATCGAGACCGAGCAGCCGATAATGATTGGGCGGTTGCTCGCGGGGAGCAATGCCGAGGAGCTTGTGATACGGATCGTATTCTTCCGACATGGATCGACGCCTGCAGAGCAGAATTGCCCAGGCCCAGACCCCAGTCTACGTCCATTTCAGCAATAGGGCAACCGTTGTGGTGTATGCCAGGAGGAAAATCAATCGCCTCCGATGGTCGCGGCCGCCGGTTTTCTTTGCACAATAAAGGAGCTGCCCGGCCGCGCCGTGCGAAAAAATGTGCTGAGGGATGCTTGCTAATACAGGCGGGAAAAACGGTTGCGTCTCAACCGACTTTGCAGTGACTTAGGATGTCAGCGGCCGTTGAAATGTAACTCGTATAAAACGGTCCGAACTCCGCATACTTGGCGCTCGCTTCGTCGAATCGCATGCGATAAACGATGTCTTTGAGAAATTCCGGATTGCGGGCCCAGAGCGTGACGCCCCATTCCCAGTCGTCCAGACCGATGCCCACGGTAATCAGCTGCGTTACTTTGCCGGCAAACGTCATTCCGGACCGCGCGTGTTCCGACATCAGACGGTGCCGCTCTGAGGAGTCCAGCGAGAACCAATTTGCGCCGGGAACCCGCCACTTGTTCATGGGGTAAAAACAAGTCGCCGGCCAGGGTGGAAAATCGGGAGTCAGTCGCTGCCGCCGCATGTGGACTTCCCGCTGTTCGTAAGCTTTGACCTTGGCATTAAACGACGGACTATCTTCCGCTTCGCCCTCATCGACCAAACGTTTGGCGTACTGTTCGACGGTTGGAACGTACTCGGAGATTTCGGTAATCGAAACAAAGGAATAGCTCGGCACAATGGCGGGCCCCAGCGTGCCGGCCAGCAGGCGTTGATGGACGCCCTCGACCACCAGCGGATCGGGGTCGAGCAACATCAGGCCGAAATCGGCCTTGTGCCCGCTGACAATGGATGCCTGCAACCGCTCCGGCGCGCCGTCGGCCGCAGGGTCGAGCGCGGCGGCGAACTCTTCCCGGCCTCGCTGCAGCTGACCGTCGTCGAGTCGCCGCAGTCCCTCGCGATCGAAGCTGTAGTAAAGGTGCGTGCAGTGCCAGCCTTCGCTGGGCGTTAACGAAATGTCGGCGGCTTCTCCGCTCGTCGGACGGGTGTGTTCACTCATTGGATTCTTAGCAAGGTTGGGCGTGTGGGATCGCTGCATTCGGCATGAATACAGAACGTCCAATGTTAACAAAACTGGGCCGTAGGACAATCGCCGGTCCATGCCTGGCGCAGATCGCGGCGGGCGCTCGATCTGACCGGGTATCGCCGCCACGATGAAGCAACAATTCGCAATAGCTTCGTTCGTCGTTTTCGCAGTGGGGAGGATTGCTGCGAAGTTGGACCGCGCAGCCTCACCCGATTATGACCTTCGATTGGAAGGCGGCCGAATATGCCGCGTCACCGTTTTTGGAATTTGCCGACGGCCTTAACGTGTCTTAGCAAGTCAAGGCGCGGGGAAATTCAAAATCGCAACCTTCGGTTGCTCAGCCGAGCAGCCGGCCGACGCTATCGACTAGCCGATCCATCGCAAAAGGTTTGCGGATGTAATCATCGACTCCGAGCATTTCCGCGTATGCCTTGTGCCGACTGCCTTCGTTGGCCGTGATCATGATCACCCGCATAGGTATGGGCCGCGAGCGGCGCAATTTTTCGAGGACGAGAAAGCCACTGCGCTTGGGCATCATCATGTCGAGGATCACCAGATCCGGGTCCTCGCGTTCGGCCATGGCGAGCCCCTGGTTGCCGTCTCGGGCGACAACAATCTCATAGCCCTTTGCCTGAAGAGCGAATCGGAGCGACTCGATGATTTCCGCGTCGTCATCGACCAGGAGAATCCGCTTGGCCTTCGTCGCGTCGGACGGATCGTTTTCTTCGGAAGGTGCAGTTTTTTTTGCCATGACAGACGTCCACGTTTGATGCCCAAAACAGCGCGCCGCGCCGCAAGACCATAAGCGTATCGCAGATGGTGCGGTGAATGCAACCGGTCGCAAGTCGGTGCCGCGAAGTCCAAAGCAACAATTCTTAGGAGGAGGCGGCCGCTCGGCAGTGCTTGCGTCGGCACCCCCGCCCCTTCCCCGTTTTGCCTAGCGGCTGCCGGTCTTGTCGTTCGCTGCAGCCGGCCCGTAACGGATTTTGAATCGCAAAAAACGACGCCCGCGAAAAAGAATTTTCAAGAAGCCGGATACGAAGCGAGTTTTTTAACTCTTAACCGAGATCATTCGGCGATCCCGCGGGCTCCGATTGTGCCCGTTCGCCACCGTTGCTCGAGCTGCCAGACACGAGCCGCCAGGTAAGAGGCCGCCAGGTAAGAGGCCGCCAGGTAAGAGGCCGCCAGGTAAGAGGCTGTGGCATCAGTCGCTCGGCAGGCGGCTCACACTGCCCGGGGCGACCGGCGCGCCTCGTTCGGCACTTTCCACAGCCGCGAAACAGAGCGCCAAACTGCGGAGGTTTTCCTTCGCGCTGATTTCCGGCTCCCTGTTTTCTTCAATCGACCGCAACAGTTCGCCCATCGTGCCGTGGAATCCGTCGGGGAACCATCGCCCTTTAAGAACGGGCGAAAACCGATAGCCGCCGACTTCGACCACTACGGTTTGGCGATTTACATCCGGGCCGGTGCTGGTAATGGTGCCCTCGCTGCCGACGACGACTGTCGTGTCGAGTTTTCCGAATCGTGTATCGGCATCGAAAACGAGCGATGCCTGCGCACTTTCGTATTCGACAAGCACCTGCGCCAGCAGCGCGGGCCGAGCGATTTGAGATGTTGAATGAGTCAGCGTGGCGAAGGCCGCGGTCGCCTCGCGTTCGCCCATGATGCATGTCAGCATATCGAACCAGTGGATCGCGAAATCGTAAAGGATCAAATGTTTGACGCGGTCGAACTGGGTGTCGCTGACCCAGTTGTGATCCCAGTGTACGGCGAAATGGACGGCTTGAATTTCTCCGATGATTCCGGCGGCCGCGGCTTGGCGGATGTAACTGAAGTGCGGCGCCCACCGTCCATTTTGGTTCACGGCCAGCTTTCGTTTCTGCTGTGCGGCGAGATCAGCCAAGCGTTGGCCGATTTCCAAATCTAGGACAAACGGTTTTTGACTTAGGACATGTTTGTCGGCGAGCAAAGCAGTTTCGATAATTTCGGCGCGAATCTCCGGATGCGTGGCAATGTCGACGACTTTGACGGCATCGTTTGCGAGGAGATCCCGATAGTCGGTGAAGATGTCCGCGTTCGGGTAAAACTCGCTGCGCCGCGCGTCTGCGGCCTGGCGGTCGATGTCAGACAGAGCCGTGACATGGTAGCCTGCTTGCCGATAAGCCTGCAGATGTTCCGCCGTAATGGCTCCGCAGCCGATCAGCCCAATTGCGGGCTGATACGATTTGGGATTCTGCGGCGCGAACGGGATGTCGGGGAGCGAGAATGCCATGTTTATCGTGGTCGGCGGCCCGCAAACCGCCGGATGGGAATTCAATCGAACGAAAGCTGAAGACGAATTGCCGGCAGCTTAAAAATAAGACTCCAACGACCCGCGGCGGCGGACGTCGAGCGTCGCACAGTGAAACGCCCCGCCGTACACAAAGTGATTTTCAAAGGGGCACGGCACGGGATCGAAGCCCCAGTCTTTTAGCATCTCGATCAGCGGTTCCTGGTTGGCTTCGACCACTACGCGGTCGGGATCGAGCATCAGTACGTTCATCGTCAGCCACGCGCTGCTGAGGTCGAGCATCTGTGCGGGGTTGATCACAGGCGGCGGAGATTCGCGCAGTTCCCAGCTGTCGAGGATCGGCGGCAATTTGGCGCGATCGATGTAGGTCGGGTTGATCAGGGCCTTGCCGGGGCAAAGCGGCACGAACGTCGTGTCGATGTGCATCGGCTGTCGCGATTGCGTTTCGATGACGTGAATTGAATATTCTCCGCCCAAGTGTCGGCGGAGCCACTCGATTCCGAATTCGTTCGTGACGTTGCTGCGGGTGCAAAATATGTCGCGGCCGCAGCGGATGAAATCGGCGGCATCAAACGTGCACTCCGATTCGTTGAGGGAGTAGTCGATCGGATCGCCTTTTTCGCCGAGTTGCCAGTCCTCGTTGTAGAGTTCGTCAGCTAAACGCGGTTTCGGCGCCGAAGTCCACGTCGCCCCCGCGCGGAAGTACTCGTGCAGCAGCGTGCGGTAAGCGTGAACTTCAAAGTATCGGCATCGCCAGGCGGACGGCGTTTCTAAAATCTCGTCGCCGATGACGATCAGCAAGTCGCGGGGGTTGGCGATATTGTAGCCGCATTCGATGGACCAATCGGGTGTTGTATAGGGGACGGTCTGCGGTAGCGGATCCGGCCGGCGAACCTTGACGCCTTCTGCTTCGAGGATGTGAATGAACTGGTCGAGATCCTGCTGGGCGGCCAGCACAAACTGCGGCGGCGCGGGTTTTCCCGACAGTGCTTTCAGCACGTCCCAGGCATGAAACGGGGCGGCGGATTGTAAGCTGACGTGCCAGGGTGGCACGGAAGCCCCGGTGACGCGGCCAACGATGATCTCCTCCAGCGGATCCCACTCGTTGTGGGAGCAAACCGGCATTTCAGCGGAGGCCTGCGTTTTGGCTTCTGCGGCCGTCGTGCTCATCGGCGATTTCCCCAACCGGATTCAAGTTGCAGCATCTGCGTGGCAACGCGATTTTAATGTCCCGCGCAGGCAACCATTAAAACTTGGAATGGCGGACGTTGCTAGTATCCCCCCGCAGAATCGCAGCGCGAACGCGAGACAAGAGGCCAGCAATTGAGAGCGGGATCGCTAACTTGCCGGTATGTAATTCAAGGTGTAGTAGCCCACCGGATGCAGTACGGAAAGGCCGCTGGCCGAGCGAACCCCGGGAACGTGAAGTTCGTGGATGTGACCCTCTTGCAACTTGTCGATGTAGAGCCGCACACTGCGATTGTCTTTGCCGACCTGTACCCGCTGTATCTTCGGCGTCGTGTGATCGACTTCCGGGCTGCCGTACTTACTTTGGTAGATGTAGGTGTAGGTGCTGATCTTGTAGGAATCCGGCTTTGCCGTTGCCACCGGGTCGATCGGCATGGTGAAGGTCAATTCAAATCCGTCCGGCTTGGCGCGCATTTCGTGAATTTCGAACGGCATTTTTCCGCTCCAATCCATCCGCTCCAGCGCGTAGGGCTTGCTGCCGCGCGATCCCCATCCCCGGTTGGTGCCGCCGACAAACATTTTGCCGTCCTCGTGCATCAGCATGGCCAGCGTTCCCGAACCGAAACCTTGCCGGAACGGAAAGCAAACGCCCTGATACCGTCCGTTGACCTTCTCTAGAAATACCCGCATCACGGTGCTGTGCGACTGGTCGCCGACGAATAGTTGGCCCTTAAACGGCCCGAACTTTCCCCGCGTGTCATCGCAGGTGACTCCGCTGGCCGATTTGCCCATTTTGTTGTACGGAAACATGACAACCGTGGGCATCAACTCAGGAATCTTCTTGGCTTCGGCGACCATGCGGCTGCCCGACTGCGGATCTTTGGGACGCGGGCCGGCGGCGTCGGTTTGGTCAAACCAACGATTGCCGCCGGGATGCCCTTGAAACGAGCCCGGTACCAGATGTTTCAATCCGGAGGTGCCATTCCAGGGGCCCTGGTTGTCGGTATAAAAAACTTCACCTCGGGCGTTCATGCCGATGCCGCCCGGTGAACGGATGCCGCTGCACGTCGGGATCATCTTGCCGTCGGCCGTGACCCGCACGCACCAACCGCGGTATTTGCAGTTGCTGTTGAACGACCCCGTCAGGCAGAGCACGATCCACATGTGGCCGTTGGAATCGAACTTGGAACCGAAGGCGTATTCGTGGTAGTCGCCGTTGATTTCCCAACCATCGCTGACGGTCTCCAGTAAATCAGCGCGGCCGTCCTTGTCCGCGTCCGTGAGCTTGGTGATCTCCCCCCGCTGCGTGGCGTACAGGCGGCCGTTGTGCAGCGAAAGCCCGAGCACTTCGTGCAAGCCGCCGGCATATTTTGTGAACTTCGCCTTGCCGATCTCTTCCGCGGCGTACAGGGCGCCCTCAACCATGTAGATATCGCCGCGACGCGAACTGACCGCCAACTGGTTGTTCGGCATCCATTCCAGGCCGCCCACTTCCAGGTATGCGTCGGCCGGAATCGGCAAAGGAACGATCGGATAAAAATCGGCTTCGGCCGGATTCTTTTCGTCGCCAAGTCCGCTGTCGAGGAAAGTGACGGCCAGTAACGCGACGAGCATTAAAGTCACAATACGCATGAGTGGTCCTCTCGGGGTACGCTCCGCGTACCGTTAGCGTGTTATACGGTTCCGTCCTCCGCCCGCACCCTACCAATCGTACTCCTGGGTGATCTTCACAGCGCCGTCTTTGGTGTCGATTGGGCAGAGCAGTTCTTTGTTGCTGCCGGCCGCCCGCAGTATCGGAGCCGTGCCGTTAGCCATCACGAGTTTCATGTTCAAGTTGTCGCCCACACGATACCAGCCGTCCTCCAGTTTCTCGATCTTGCCTCCGACGGCGGCGCGGTAAAACAGTTGGCCTTTGCTGTCGCCCTTGGTGCTGATCGTGAGCCGCCGCGCAACGGTCGTTTTCGTGGGCGTTTCCAGAGTCTCCGGAAAATCTTCAACTTCAAACGATCCGACCGTATACAAAAAGGTCGGCCGCTGGTCTTCGCTCAGCCGATAGCCGCGGGATCGATAGCCCAGTTCCTTCGCCTTTTGGCTGGGCCACGGTGCGTCCTTGTTTTCTAAAATCGCAAACGAGACCGCGTCGGGCATCGACAGAACTTTTTCGCCGGCCGGCGGCTGAAATCCCTGACCGCGACCGACCCAGTGTTTCTGGGCGTCGATAAAGCGGCCTTTCCAGAGCAGCGCCAGCCTGAGGTTGTTGGCGTCAAACGCCAGGTGGACGCCTTCCGGATAACCGACAGCGATCGCGCGGGGGCCGGCGCCTTGAATAAAGTTTCGATAGATGATCGCCTCGTAGGTTGGAATCAATTCCAACGTCGGCCGCACGAGGCCTTCCGGCGGCGGCGCTTTTTTGCCCAGCGCCAGGAAATGCCACATTGCTTCGATCTGCCGATCGCTGTCACCATCCAGGACGCTCGTCAGCAGGCTCTTGGGCTGATCCTTGGGCCAGGACGACGGCATGCGGGTGCCGGGACGGTATGCTTGCGGATCGCGGACGTAGCGATTGAACCAGTCCCGGCGGAGCCGCCGCGACATGATGGTCAGATCGATCGATTGCACGCCGGTTGCCTTGAAGTGACCAAACGTGTGGCACGAGATACAGTTGAAGGCCTTGTTGCCGGCCATTTTCCATCCCGCGCGGCGGGCGTCCTTAGCGGCCAGGCTGACTTTCGGCGCCGTTGTTTTGCGGTCGAGTGAAACGAACGATGTAACCAGGTGGCCGATGTTATCGCCGCCGAACTTCGGCATTCGCGTGTGCATGTAGGGCCGGTCATTGGAGCCGTTGGCCAAAATGCTCGTTAACCAGGCGTCGGTTAACTTGTCCCCGGTGCCGTTGAGGTGCGGCGGCAGTCGGCCTTCGTCCCCCATTTCCGGTTGCGTCCCCTGGAAAATCGCCGCCTGTGCCTCGTCGACACCGCCTTTGCCTCCGCGCTGGTGACAGGCGTAGCAATTCATCCGCACCATCGTTGCGGCAATCTGGGATTTGGCATCGAGCGGTTTTGACAGCTGTTGGGCGGCGTCGATTGCCACCGTCAGTGCCGTTCGCTGCCGTGGGCTGAGTTGAAAATCTGCCGCCGCGGCCGCCGGTTTTTCTGCCAGGCAGCCTTTGCCCGCCTTGATTCCCGCCAGTGCCGGCGGCGCGGCGCCGGGTGCGATTTTTTTGCCGCCCGATTCCGCTTCGTGGCACGCCGCGCAGCCCAGCTTGGCGAACAGCTGGCGGCCCTGCTCCGCCAGTTCCGGTTGCGGTTTCAGTCTTAGGGACGGGAAATCCGCCTCCGGCTGCGCGGCGACGATGGCATTGGACAGTTCCTGCCGGGCAATGCCGGGACCCTCCCATTCGGCCGACAAGGACTGCCCGCCCCCGTTTTCGAAGTAAATGATGCGAACGTGATAACTGCCCGCCGCCAGTTTGATCTTTCCCGATTTGGTCTGGTGCCCGTGAACTCCGTCGTTGTCGGTGACGAGTTTGCCGTCGATGAACAACTGCGATCCGTCATCGGAGGAAATATGGAACGTGTACTCACCGTCTTTTTCGATCGGCAGCGCGCCCTCGAACTGCAGTCCGAATTGTTCGTCGCGCTTCCTCGGCGCGACGTCGATTTTCTCGACCCCCCCCGTTGCCTTTGCTTCGAGTTTGCTGAAGTCCGGCAGGGACTGCCAGTTTCCTTCGTAGTACGAATACGCCAGCCCCGCCTTTTCCGGAACGTCCGGCAGCAGAAACGCGGCAATATCGCGGGCCTCCGAGCCCGTCAGGTTCAGGCTCGGCATGCGGCCCGACGGCCTGACGTGCAGTGGATCGCCAAGAAAATCGGCCAAACTCGGCAGCGTGTACTTTTTGCTCAGATCGGGCAGCGGGACCGCCGTGGCCGAGGGCTTGGCGCCCTCTTGTCGCTGGCCGTGGCAAACGGCGCAGCCAACTTGGTGAAACGCGGTCATGCCCCGCTTCGACGCGCCGATGTTGGCGTACGCCTGCGTTGGTTCGCTCTCGGTCAGCGACGCGAGAAAATGAACGAGCGCTTCAACCGCTTTGGTTTTTTCCGGTTGCGGCATTCCGGCGAACATGTCCGGCATTGTCGTGCCGGGTTTTGTGCCGTGTGGGTCCGCGATGAATGCTCTGAGAAAGTCAGGTTTCACCCGGCCGCCGACATTGGTCAGGATGGGTGCCTGTTTGGTTGAAACTTGGACAGCGTCCTTGGCGGGCTGGTGGCAAGAAATGCAATTCAATTCACCAAGCAGCAACCGTCCGCCGGCGGCGGCGTCTGATTTTTCACCGCCAAAGAATCGTTCGAACCCCGGAATCAGCGGCGCGGCTGAGGCGAAACTTGAGTGCGCAAAAACCAGCGCACAGACGGTTACGCAACACACAGTTTGGCTTAGCTTCACCACGGCAGTTCTCCGTCAGGCAGAGTGGGATCAAGTCGGGGTATGAAATTCATCGGATCGCGGCGGGCGACACCGGTAAAACTTTACCCGAACCAACGATTAACACAATAGGAGATGTGAGGCGATTGCGGGCTATTGTAGGCACATGTTAAGGGATAGAATTCCACAACGCTCAACACGATCGGGCCCGGGCGAATGGCCGTCGAGAAGATAAGAGTCTTGTTCCTTTGTACGGGGAATTCCTGCCGAAGCCAAATGGCCGAAGGCTGGGCCCGCGCGTTGGTTGGAGACTTGATTGAGCCGTATTCGGCGGGAATCGAAAAACACGGACTTAATCCCGATGCCGTAGCGGTGATGCAAGAGGCCGGCGTTGATATCCGCGGGCAACAGTCAAAGACGGTCGCGGAATTAGGCGATTCGCAGTTTGACGTCGTCTTCACCGTATGCGGTCATGCAGACGAGCATTGCCCGGTCTTCACGGCGGCACCGCGGGTGTTGCACGTGCCGTTTGATGACCCACCGAAGCTGGCGGCAACGGCGCTGAATGAAGAAGAATCGTTGCGGCACTATCGCCGTGTCCGCGACGAAATCCGAGATTTCGTCAAAACAGTACCGGAGCGGTTGCGATAGGTGTATCGCGAAGGGTGAAAAATCGCCGTGCGGCTGTTTTTTGCAAATCGAACCGCGGCGGGCCGCTGAATTAGCCGACACCCAACAGACGGTTCCGGCGATTGCGCCGTTCGGCGCGCAGTTTAGCGCGGCGTTTGATTTCGCTGGGTTTTTCGTAGTATTCCCGGCGCCGCATCTCCTTTTTGATGCCGCGTCGTTCGACCAACTTCCGAAAGCGGCGGACCGCCTCTTGAATTGATTCTCGATCCCGAACCGTCAGCTTAACCACATTTCCTCCCTAACGTTAAAGGCGGCAATTACGACGAACCGCCCAGTTTAGTCATCAATATCGGCTGATGTCTAGGTGGATCGCGAGGCAATTCTTGGAAGTTGGGCCGGGGCACATCGGCCGGATTTCTAGTCGTGCCGTTGGCCCGCGGCAGCCCGTTCTACTCTCGGCGGTCGAGATGTCCCGACTTGTTAATCGCCCGCAGCAGCCGCAGTCCGAGAAACAGGCTGACCAGGCAGCCGGCAGCGCCGAGCACGGAAACCTCTCCGAAAACCACCGGCCAGACCTTTTGAGCGAGCAACAGCGACGATCCCAGAAACAGCGCGCTGGTCAACATGCCTAAAACCAGTCGGTTCACCGACGGCTCGAGGCCCCGATGATTGAGGTGGACATCGAATTTCCCACTTTCAACTTGCGTGAGAATGTCCATGACGCGGCGCGGCAGCACTTCGGCCAGTTGTTCCAGATCGCCGGCGAGTTTTCGTAACTTGCGAAGCCGTCGCGCGGGCGACAGTTGGCGGCGGAGCATATTGCGGCGGAACGGACGCATCACCTGCATCAAACTGAAATGCGGATAGATTGCGGAGGCTGTGCCTTCCAGCATGATCAGCGTCTTGAACAGCATCGCTACCTGGGCCGGCAACATGATGTGGTAGCGGCGGATGATTTCGGTCATTTCGCCGAGGGCGCCGGACAGGTCAAATGCGTCCAGCGGTTGGTTGCCAAAGTGCACAACGAAGTCCGCCAAATCCATCCGCAACGCAGGTTCGTCCAGGTTCAACGGCACTTCGCCAATCCGCAT
>JAYZEI010000028.1:0-7794 GCA_036337375.1 Planctomycetota bacterium
AGAAAGCTGGTACCTCAAAGATCTGCAACGCGCGGCTGGAGAACGGCACGAGGTCGTACCCGCAACATTCCGCCAACTTCATGCAGAAATTTCTGAAAGTGGATTGGAAGCCGGCAGCGGTTCATTTGATGCGACAACGGCTGACTGCATTTTAGTACGTACGATGCCGCGGGGCTCCCTCGAACAGGTTGTGTTCCGCATGGATGCGCTCGGTCGCTTGCAAGCCGCCGGCCTTACGATCATCAATCCACCGCGAGCCATTGAGATAGCCGTCGATAAATTTTTAGCAACTGCCAAGCTCCAAGCTGCAGGCCTCGCGGTGCCCCGCACGGCTTGCTGCCAAACGGTCGACGAAGCCATGACCTACTTCGAACGACTGGAGGGCAGTGTTGTCGTCAAACCGTTGTTCGGGGGCGAGGGGCGTGGCATCACGCGACTCGACGACGAAGCACTGGCGCTGCGGGCATTCACGATGCTCGAGCAGCTCGGCGCGGTAATTTACCTACAAGAATTCGTTCCGCATGAAGGCCGTGACGTACGTGTGCTTGTGATCGGCGACCGCATGCTTGCCGCCGAACGGTGCAATCCGTACGACTGGCGGACCAACGTAAGCCGCGGCGCGACAATGCAGCCCGTCGAATTGACACCCGAACTTGCCGATACCGCGCGTCGCGCCGCACAAGCCGTGGAAACGCCGTTTGCAGGTGTCGATTTACTGCCGGGTAAGGACGGGCAATTGTACGCCATCGAAGTGAACGCCGTGCCAGGATGGCGTGCGCTGGGCCGCGCGCTGAACATGGATATCGCGAGGGTAGTGCTAGAGTATTTGGAGTCTCTCGATTGAGTGTGGACCACGCTATCAACGACGAGCGGACGGTCGTGAACGTGGCGACAAGATTGTCGCAATACGCCCGACGACAGCCGCAGCAAATTGCCGTTGTCGAGACCAGCGGCCAGCGTGGCAGGCCTCGCTACCGCTCAATTACTTTCGCCAACTTGGATGCCGATAGCAATCGAATCGCCGCCGGATTGCGTAAATCCGGCATCGCCGCGGGTACCCGGATCGCGCTGTTGGTGCGGCCTGGAATCGATTTTGTCGCACTGGTTTTCGGACTGTTCAAGTGTGGTGCGGTGTCGATTTTGATCGATCCTGGCACGGGCCGGCGTAACATGGTGCGTTGTCTTGCCGAGGCTAAACCGGAGGGCTTCATCGCGATCCCGGCAGCGCAAGCGGTTCGCACTCTGCTGCGTCATCGTTTTCCAAAATCGAAGCTTCAGGTTACCTTGGGGCCCCGATGGTTTTGGAGCGGACTAACACTGAATCAACTGCGGCAGCGAGGTTCGGATAAACCGTTCGAAGTGAACACATGCGGCGAGGATCCGGCGGCAATTATTTTCACGACCGGCAGCACCGGTCCACCTAAGGGAGTCCTTTATTGTCATAGAAACTTCGACGAGCAAGTCGTGCAGATTCAACGGCAATATCAAATCGAGCCCGGGACGATCGACGTCGCGGCCTTTCCACTTTTTGCTCTTTTCAATAGCGGCATGGGTGGCACGACCGTTTTTCCAAAGATGGATTTCGCTCGCCCGGCCGATGTCGATCCGGCGACTTTTATTTCTGTCCTTAATGACTGGAACGCAACGCAGTCGTTTGGATCGCCGGCTCTTTGGAATCGTATCGGCAGATACTGCGAGAAACACGACGTAACACTGGCGACGCTAAAACGTGTACTGTCTGCCGGCGCACCAGTTCCGGGAGGCGTCTTGAAACGCCTCACGGCCCGCCTCTCACCGACTGCCGAAATGCACACCCCTTACGGGGCAACCGAAGCGCTACCAATCGCGACGATTTCGGCAAGAGAGGTTTTGTCGGACACTCAAGAACAAACTGACCGGGGCTCGGGCGTCTGTGTCGGAAAACGGTTTGATGGCATCCGCTGGAAAGTGATCCGGATTGTCGACGAATCGATCGCGACCTTAAGCGATGTTGATGAGGTGCCCCAAGGCGAAATTGGCGAATTAATCGTTAAAGGTCCCGTCGTCACACGGCAATATGTCACCCGTACCGAGGCAAACTCGCTCGGCAAAATTCACGAAGCTGTTGACGTCTGGCACCGCATGGGAGACGTCGGGTACCTGGACGACCGGGAACGCTTCTGGTTTTGCGGCCGTATGGCGCATCGCGTCCGCACTGCGGATATGACTTTGTACACGGTCCGCTGCGAAGGAATCTTCAACACACACGGCGATGTGTTCCGTTCCGCGTTGGTGGGCGTTGGAGACGTCGGTCGGCAACGGCCGGTGATCATCGTCGAACTTCACGACAAGAATATTCACGGCAGGTCGCAGGATTGGAAACGAATCGAAAGCGAACTGCGCAATCTGGCCTCAAATTACGAACAAACCGCAGCAATTACGGCGTTCCTGCTGCACCCCTCGTTGCCGGTGGACATTCGGCACAACTCGAAAATCTTTCGCGAAAAGTTGGGGCCCTGGGCTGCCGGTCAGATACAGCGGACCGCTTGCTGATGTTAAACTAAACCAGAACAGTTCAGAACACTCGAAGCTTGAGCATGTCCGAACAGTGGTATTGCCGAATCCGGGGCCGAGAACAGGGTCCGTTCAGCGCACAGCAACTGCAGTCGCTCGCGCAGCAGGGCCTGCTCGCGCCAAATCACCTCGTTCGCCAAGGCATGGATGGATCCTGGGTTTCCGCCAGTCGCGTCCAAGGACTTTTTCGCGGCGGCAGCGCCGCACCGGAAGCGATCGCCGAAAAAGAAACACCGCCCGATCGCCCCAGTCCGGTGGAGAGCAAAACAGCACCTCCAGTCAGGTCGCCGCGACCACCATCAAACTCGCCATCCTCCCCGGTTGGCGTTGCCGCAACCCGCGGCAATCCTGTCGGCGAAGCGGATTCAGAGGACGCAGCCCCGCAGCCGCATGAAAAGAGCGTGTTAGGCGGCCTTATTCTTGCACTGGGGATTGGTATCCTCGGCCTTTGCCTTTACAGCTATCCCATTCTCGGCGCGCTAATCGGACTGGCCACGTCGATCGTCTGTTTGCGAAACTTGCCCAAAGCGATCCGTGGCGAAATGGTCAGTAAAGCCACGGCGATTGCCGCAATGGCCGTGGCCTTAGTTGCGCTCACTGCCGGTACACTAACAACCATCAAAAGCAAGGATCCCGTCGCTGGTTTGCGACAGAAACTCGGCATCGAAGGAGACAGATTGGAGATCGCGAACCGCAGCACAGTCAATGCCGCCGAAAAAAAAGCCTCGGTAGACGGGGTGGACGTGAGCATTCTGGAAGCACGTGTCGGGGCACTTAAAAGGGCCACCGGGTCGAACGAGATTCCGACCGTTGGACACCCGGACGACGAATTCTTGTTTCTGCGAGTGCGGCTTGAAAATGAATACGGCGAAGATTCCGTGGAATATCACAGTTGGAGCGACTCCGTCCGGCAACAACGCAACATACCGAAGCTGATTGACGATATCGGTAATGAGTACGCGGCTATGTCTTTCGGCGATTTCCGATTGCCGGGCCAGATTAGTCGGTCGGACTTGCACCGCTTCGAGACGCTAACAGACCTTTTGGTATTCAGGAAACCACAGGAGGGCTTCGCGCACCTGCACTTGGCGCTTTCAGCTTCGGCACTTGGTGGTGAAGGGCAGATACGATTTGATATCCCCAAGTCGATGGTCGTAAAGATTGCGGATTCACCGCAACCGGACGATCGGCAAACCACCGATGACAAATCTATCGATTCCGCAAAATCTCATAACCCGCTCGAAACGATCGAGATCAAACGAGACCCCAAAGACGACCAGATCAAGGAGGAGGCTGCAAAGCCGCAGCCAACACCGGAAAGCAACAGTGTGAAATCCGGCGAATAACCTTGTGGGATGTCCGGATTTTTGGCGTAACCGCGCTCGTGAAATAAATCGTGCCCAATGGCGTATCGGCAGTGGAGGATTCGCAATGACTAAGCGGCTTTTGATTTGTGCTTTGACAATGATGTCGGCTTTCGGCTACGCCGCATTTCCGCCGGTACCCGCCTGGCCCGCGCCGGAAGAGAGCTACGTCAAACAGATCGCGCCGGGTGTTTTTTTCCGCAAAGCGCAGACGCAACCGGTTTTTACCGGATGCAACCAAGGTTGGGTGGTGTTTAAGGACTATGTGCTGGTCATCGACGCCAACTTCCCCGGGCAAGCAAAATTGGTCATCGCTGAGATTCGCAAACATACGGACAAGCCGATCAAGTACATCTTCGACACGCACCACCACGGCGACCACGCCGACGGCAACGCGCATTACAAAAAGATCGGGGCAACCGTGGTGGCGGCCCGCCGCAGCCAACCAAAGTTCGAAACAACCGGCACAGACGGATTTCGGACGGCGAAAAAAAGCAAACCTGAAGAATACGGAAAAATCGATTACGTAATGCCGTCTAAATACTTTGAGAAACGCATGGTGCTGGACGATGGCGAACAGCGCGTCGAATTGCTGTATTTCGGGCATGGCCACACCGTCGGCGATGCGGTCGCTTGGCTGCCGAAGCACGGCGTCCTGTTCACGGGCGACGCGATCGTCAATGGCCCATTCAATTACATGGGTGAAAGCAATTCGCAAAGCTGGATTGCCGTCATCAATACCATCGAGAAGCTGCCGATCAAGATCATCACACCAGGCCACGGCGAAATGGGCGGCAAAGAAATTCTGGTTAACCAGCGGCGATACTTTGTCGAACTGCGTGCCGCCGTACAGAAAGGAATCGACGCCGGCAAGACGTTGGATGAGATTAAGATCGAGATCAAGATTCCGTTCTACCAGAAATGGGCCGGAGTTGACGTCAAGACACGGACTGGAAACATCGAGCACGTCTATGGAGAACTAACAGGGAAGTAGCGAGAAAAAAACAAGCGAAGTTGCCGGACGTTGATTGTTCTTCGTCGCATTACCAGCACCGCCGCAGCGCGAGATGCAGGAGAGGGCGTTGACCATCGGCCCCAATGCGTCCCTGCGGGAACTTCTTGACCGGCGGCCGCTGGCCTTTAAAGATATATAGATAACAGGTTGATGAGTTCGGATGTTTGCTATCGGATCACCATTGAGTCGACAACGTATTCCGCAATGTGTGCGCGCCCTTGTGCTGGGTGGGATGGCTTTGTTAAACGCGCCCGCTTTGCAGTTGCCCGCACGGGCGGAAACCGAACCGGCGAAAACCCAACAGTACATTATCCCGCCGGCACTAAAAGACCTCGGCCGCAATTACAAAGTGCGGCTAGTCTACTTTGTTCCTACTGATAAAGAAATCAAGCCGCAGTACCGTGAAAAGATGGAAGTCTTGATGCGGGTTGTCGCGGACGTTTACCGCCGTGATTTGACGAATAAAGGACACAACACGCGGGGGCTGGATTTTGAGTTCGACGACAAGGGTCAACTCAAAGTGCATCTGCTCCGCGGCAAACATCCGGCGAAGCACTACACCGGCGATCCGCCCACCTCCGATCGCTTGTTTCAGTCGACTTCGGCCGAGATGATCGGCACCATCGGCTATCCGCTCCGGCGAGCTTGTTTGATATTTTCTGAGGCTGGCGGCATCGCCGAAGCCACACCCGCCCATCCGTACTGCGGTGTCGCCATGGTCTCGGGCGATATGTTACGCGACAAGATCACCGCACCGACAATCGAGAAACACATCCGAAACATGTTCGACGAGACGCCCGTCAAGAACGCCGATGGCAAAGATGGCGAACATCGCAATCGGGAGATTCAGATTTCGAACGGCGTTCTACTGCACGAACTGGGACACATTTTCTACATGTTGCACGACCAGCGCGACCAGCGCTGCATTATGGCCTACGGCTACCACAACCTTCGGCTGCTGTTCCAAAAGCAACAGGCGAACAAGCAGCCGGTACGCTTCTCGCCCGCCCACGCGCGGATGGCGGCGGGCACGCGATATTTCAGCGAAGCATTCAACGAACAAGACACTACGGTACCTCAAGTCAAGTTTCAGTTTGCCCGTCCGCCCCAGCCCGGCGACAAAGAGATTCACTTTTCGCTCAAAGCAATGGACAACGAGGGGCTGCAAGCCGTCATCTACTACGAATCGACGTTGGACAGCCTCGTCGACGGCGAAAAGTTAGCAGGCAAGCAGATCGATAAGAAAGGGGTCCTGAATCGCCGAGTCCCAATACGGCCGGGGCAACTCGTTCATTACCGTATTTATCTGATGGACGTGAACGGCAACGTGGGAACCGCTGAACTCAGCCACCGCGTCTCGGCGGAAAAGTGAGTGCGACGTTGTTCTTATGTCGAATGCGGCAGTCCGTCATCGAGCGATTCGCTTTCGACGGTATCCTCTTTCTGGCCGCTGGGAATGTATCCTTCCGGCGCATGGCCGCGGTTGGTATTGATAAAATCTCCAATCTGAACCGCGTCAAACGAATCCAAAGTCAGTAGATGCGCCCAGGAAGCAACTGCGATCGCATGGTCGTTATCCGCCCGAGGCGCCAGTAAGACACCGGCGTCGGTCCCACCATCCCGCACCAGATCTTCCAGTCTGTGCCTGTCATCGTGACTTATCAGATTCGGGTGGTACGTGATCACAATGTTTCCGTGTTCGAGGTTATGGACCAAGTCTTCGTCCGGTTGCTCTCCCGAATAGACCCCGGTGGGACGCGGCGTTATTCCCGCGAGGAACTCATGGTGGGGGCCATACGTTGGCGGGTTGCTATAGTCGGAGTAATCGACAGCCGTTTCGACATGAATATTTTCAACGGCAACCGGCGCTCCGGGCAAGAGATCGGTCCTGGTACCCAGCAATTCTGGCTCGGTAAACGAGCCGACAGTAACCGGACCGAACATCGGATTGAGAACTACTTCAATGTTGCTGAAGACGACAAAGTTAGTCTGTGTGGGCGTACCGGAAATGAAGGTCTTTAATGGAACACTGGAAAGCGGCCCGCCGAGCGGCTGTCCGAATGATTGATTGATGTCGTGGGTCGTCAGATCCCGTATGGAGTCCAACGCATCCTCGACGCCCGTACCAATCACACGACCGAAGACGGTGTGCAGCCGGCTCGGATCGTCCAGGAACGTCGTCTGATCCGACAAATTGAAGAACGATTCGCGGCTGCCACTATCCGGATTTCCGGACTGCAGCGCCATGGACAATGTGCCGCGGTCGTTGGAATTATTTGGATCGTGCTCGTTTTGAATTGACGGCTTTTGGGTTACCTCCACCAGCGTCTGTCCGTCGTGCGTGAAGCGACCCAATTGAAGAATATCGCCATCTGTGCCGGTTAGATCGGCCAACCGCTGTGCAACCAGGTTATCCCAATCGTCTAAATAGCTGAGGAAATTCCCAACCGCGATCGGTGCGTCTTCGTTTAACAACTCGACGTCAAAGGAACCCTCCGAACCGTTGTACCGAACGACCGTACCGACAGCGTAGTGTACGGGTCCGCCATCCGTCGATTCTTCACCCGCATCGTTTCTCGCTTTTATTTGTAGTTCGTGCCCGCCGTGATTATCGTCGTCATGGACTAACGTTATATCTAATGAAAACTGACCGCCTTCATCCGCCGTCGTTGTGCCATCATCAAACACTCCGTCGCCGTCGCGCGCGACCGTTATAGTCGCCCCCGGGTCGCTCGTGCCTTCAAACCGGAATGTGGGGTTATTTGTAAGCAGCGTGCCATTGGAGCCCATTGTGTCATTGCTTGAAATGTCGACCATCAACGCGATGAATGAGTCCGAATTGACCGTTACCATAAACTCGTC
>JAYZEI010000029.1:0-4503 GCA_036337375.1 Planctomycetota bacterium
GGCATTGATGCGAATGCCATGCAGCGGCCCAAACGATTTTTTGGCTCCGCCCGCAAAGTGGAAGAAGGTGGTTCGCTGACGATCGTCGCCACCGCGCTGATAGACACCGGAAGTAAGATGGACGAGGTCATCTTCGAGGAGTTTAAAGGCACCGGCAACATGGAAGTGGTGCTCGACCGCGCTTTGGTGGACAAACGCGTCTGGCCGGCAATCGACATCAATCGCAGCGGTACGCGAAAGGAAGAGATGCTGATGGATCCGGAAGAGTATCGACGCGTGTGTATTCTCAGGCGCGTGCTCAACGAAATGAATGGTCCGGAGGCCATGGAGTTGCTGCTGACGAGGCTGCAGAAGACCAAGACAAATGCCGAGTTCTTGATGAACATGAAGAGCTAGGAGTAAGTGACCATCGGTTGGGGGACAGCCAGTCGCCCTTACACTCTCGCACCCCCCTGCCCTGTACCTCCGCAAAATGCCCAATTCTTTCTCCGGCGATACGACGACTGCTGACGGCCGATTCGCAATCGTCGTTTCTCGCTATAACGAATCGATCACGGTAAAGTTGCTGGAAGGCGCGGTACGGACGTTGACGTCCGCCGGTGTTGCTGACGGCGACATTGACGTTGCTTGGGTTCCGGGCGCGTTTGAGATTTCGCTGGCGTCGCTACGGATGGCGTCGAGCGGTCAATATCGTGCGGTGATCTGCTTGGGCGCGGTGATCCGGGGCGAGACGTCGCACGACCACCACATTAATCGCGCGGTGAGTCTCGGCATTACACAGGCCAGTTTGGAATCGGGCGTGCCCGTGACGTTTGGTATTTTAACGTGTGAGACGCTCGAACAGGCGATTCATCGCGCTGGCGGCAACGTTGGCAACAAGGGCATCGAGGCGGCAGAAGCGGCACTGGAAACGGCCAGTCTGCTCGATAAGCTGCCGGATTGACGTTGAGCGGCCTCGCCGTCGTTGCCTCGCCCGAGGGATTGCTATAATTCGTTAGCCGCGCGAGCGAACTAACGAATTGATTGCCACGAGTTCATTGAAACCGCAAAAGTAAACATGTCGCGACGTACCCGAGCACGAGAAGTAGCGATGCAGGTCTTGTATCAGGACGATCTGAATCCGTCGGAGCATGCCCTGGATCCCGACGAGTTTCTGCAAGGCCGGTTGACGGCCGACGATCTTATCCAGTTTTCTCGTTCACTGATCGATGGCGTCCGGCGTAATCGAGCGGAATTGGATGAATTGCTATCCAGCACGGCCGACAATTGGACGCTGCGGCGGATGGCGGCGATCGACCGCAATATCATGCGGTTGGGTACTTTTGAAATTATCTACACAAGTACTCCCAATCGGGTCGCAATTAACGAAGCGGTCGAGTTGGCGAAACGATTTGGTACTCGCCAATCCGCCCAATTTGTCAACGGGGTTCTGGATCGCGTCCTGTCCGAACATGATGCGGCGGAGAATGATCAATGAACGGGCCCCAGGCCCCCTTACCGAATCCTGGCGTCGGGAGGAGGTTTCTATTTAGGAGGTCATTGGGATTTGGAATTTGCGATCTGCCTACTAAACTTTGTCCTGATTTTAACCCCCTGAAATTCCCGATGGGCCTGCTAAGTAAATTCAAACAGGGCTTGCAAAAAACCGCTCGCCTCTTGAATACAGACGTCCGGGACGTATTCAAAGCCGAAGGGCGGCTGGTTGACGATGAGTTTGTCGACGAACTGCTCGAAGCGCTCGTCAAAACCGACATGGGCGTAAAACCGGCGCAGATGATTTGCGACCGTGTGCTGGCGGATTTTCGCGCTCGGCGTGTGCAGTGGGAAGACGTGCTGGTCACGATCAAGGCCGAACTCAAACGCCTGCTGGCTCAGCCTGAGGAACCGATCCAGTTTGCCGCCAGCGGCCCGACGGTGATCATCGTTGCCGGTGTAAACGGCGCGGGCAAGACAACGTCAATCGCCAAGCTGGCCAACATGTTCCGCGCCAGCGGAAAATCCGTGGTACTGGGAGCGGCCGACACTTTTCGCGCGGCGGCGGTCGAACAGCTGTCGATTTGGGCGGATCGGCTGGACGTGAAGATTGTCAAAGGCGAACAAGGCAGCGATCCCGCAAGTGTGGCCTACCGCGCGGTGCAAACGGCGCTAGATGACGGAATCGATGTTTGCATTGTCGACACCGCGGGCCGATTGCAGACGCAGCAGAACCTCATGCAGCAGTTGGAAAAAATTCGCCGCATTCTCGGCAAGCAAGTCCCCGATGCACCGCACGAGGCGCTGCTTGTACTGGATGCCACCACAGGCCAAAACGGGATCAGCCAGGCGACGCATTTCACCGATGCGATCGGCTGCACGGGGATCGTTCTGGCGAAGTTGGACGGCACGGCCAAGGGCGGCGTTGTTGTCGCCATTCGTCAAACGGTTGGCCTGCCGGTGAAGTACGTTGGCGTCGGCGAGAAATTTGAAGACCTGGCGCTGTTCGTGCCCGACGATTTCGTCGATGCGCTGTTCGACGACATGCATTCCGCCGCAGACTGAAGTGACCCAGCGACGGTTGGCCCCGGTTAATCCCTATATTCGATACAATTGGCATAACCCCCCGCCCGCGACTGTCATTTTGGCATCGGGTTTGGTTTGTATCGGTTATTACAGTCGCCCTCATCATGACTTTAATGATTCTGCCCCGTTTTTGCATTTAGCGGCGTATGCGGGCAATCTTCGTAACTCATCTCGTCGATACACAGGTAGGCGTGGGCGTCGACGCCACTTGCAGCGGAGAGTTTCGTGACGGTGTATGAGGCGGCTCTGCTGTTCGCTCAGGTTATTTCTCGCGATCGTGTCCGCCGGTCAGGATGAACCGGACGGCGCTTAGAAACAGGTCACTTGTAAAATACGGAGGTGAAATCATGCGGATCACATTGCTTGCGTGCGCAGTTGTTGCTGCGACGTTTATGGTTGTCGGCAATGCGGTTGCTCAGAACCAATGGATGGTGTCTCGTACGGCGTTTGAGAATTACTACGAAGCGGGTTCGGAAACCCCGCGAGGCGAAGATAACGTTGCCTCGCCCAGTGATGTAGCGGGTTCTTGCGACGACGGGGCCGAGGCCGACTGCGGTTGCGAAAAAAATAATTGTTGTTGTTTCGCGTGGGGAACGGATTGGTCCATTAACGTGGGCGCCGGTATCCGCACAAGTTACAACGCGATCGAGTTCGGCAACCCCGCGAATGGCGGTACGCGTCAGGACTTCAACCTCAACAACGCGCGGATCTACCTCAACGGCCAGGGCCACGAGCGGATCGGTTTTGAATTCAATACCGACATCAATAATGCCCAGGGATTCATGGACAACCATAACGGCAATCCCTTCGGCACGACCGAACTCGGCGAAATGCGGATTCTGGACGCGATTGTCAAGTTCGATATGGGCTGCAACACTCACGTCTGGTTCGGCCGATTGTTGCCTCCGAGTGACCGCTCGAATTTGAGCGGCCCGTTCTACCTGAATGCCTGGAATTTCCCGTTTGTCCAACTTGGATATGCGAACATCTTCCAGGGCCGCGACGACGGCGTCGTACTGTGGGGCGAAAGAGATTGCGGACGCATTAAATGGAGCATTGGCCTGTTCGACGGCGAAAACCTCGGTGGCCGGGACGTGGCTGGTCAACCGGGTGTCGATAACCTCGAAGTGGCCGCCCGCCTGACCGTCAATCTGCTCGATCCGGAACCGGGCTACTACAACTCCAGCACCTACTACGGTGAAAAAGATATTCTCGCCATCGGCCTGGCCGTGCAGCATCGCAGCGCGGCCGTTGACACAGCGGATTCCACCAACTGGAACCTCGACGTGCTGTTTGAAAAACCGCTCGGCAACTGTGGCGTCCTCACCCTCGAGGGTGCTTACTACGAGTACAACGACAACGGTGGACTCCACCCCGCAACAACGGCTGCCGCACCCAGGGAGATAACGAATCCGGTCACCGGCGGCAGCCGCCAGGGCGAAAGCTACTTTATTCTCGGCAGCTATCTGTTGCCCCGCGAAGTTTGCCTCGCCGGTTACGCCGGTAAGTGGCAGGTCATGGGCCGCTACCAGGAATACAGCCACGACTTCCAGGACGTCGGTGCCGGTTTCGACGCCGACCAGTGGGACTTGCAGCTGAACTACATCATGTTCGGCCACGATGCCCGGCTTTCGGCGGTATGGTCGCAGCTTGATAACAGTGGACTCACCCGCGTCGGCGGTGTGTCGAACACGTTCACCCTCGGTGCCCAGGTGCAGTTCTAGAGACGCGGACATCAACTTGGGCCTGTGCGTTGCATCAGGCCCTTTAAAGCGGAATTTAAATTGCCGGAATGTTGGCCCCCGGGTCGGCATTCCGGCAATTCTTTTTGGGGGATGAACTCGGTCAGTTTCCGGCACCGCCGAAAATTGCCCCGGCTTTACTTAGGCCACTTCGGCCTCTTCCCGGGCCAGCGGATTACCCCGATGGCTTGTGGGCGGACGC
>JAYZEI010000030.1:0-8130 GCA_036337375.1 Planctomycetota bacterium
GCCCGAAATCGCCGTGTAGTAGCCCGCCGCGCGCAGCAGCGCAGGAAACCACGGCAAGTGCGCTGCAATCGGTTGATGCAGCTCAGCCCCACGACCGTTATTGTGAGGATAACGGCCCGTGATGATGCTCGATCGACTCGGACTGCAACTGCTTGCGGTGAGGTAGGCTTGCGTAAACTTAATTCCCGACTTCGCCAGCCGGTCAATATTCGGCGTCCTCGCTGCCGCATTGCCGTAGCAACCGTAGTCGTTCCAACTCACGTCATCGGCGATGAACAAAATAACGTTCGGCCGCTCGGGCATCGCTCGGCTGGTGATCGCGCACAGCGATACGCACACCGCGCCCGTTAGTATCCGCTGTATTCCGAAACTTTCGCCCACGATCAGAGCCTTTCGATTCTCGCGCTACCTATTTCAAGTCGAGTTGATAGGCTTCGGCTGCGTTTTGCCAGAAATAGCGTTCGCTCGCCTCTTTGCCCTTCTTCGAAAAGAAGCTATTCACCACCGCGACATAGCTGGCGTAGTCGCCGCTGCGTTTCGTAACCGGCCAATTGCTGCCGTAAATCAGCCGCTCCTGCCCGAACGCGTTCCACAGCACGTCGAGCAGCGACTGATAATGCCCGATGTCCGTCGGCGCGGGTTGCACGGCCGAATGTTGATACAGAGCTGATACCTTGCAATAGACATTTTTGTTCTTCGCTAGTTTCTTGACCTCGTCGACCCACTTCAGATCGACCGGCTTGCCGTCGGCCGCATACGCCAGGCAATGATTTACCACAATCCGAATGTCCGGCACGGCCCGGGCGATTGTGTCGCAGTCGGCCACAGAAATTCCATGCGGCAAGATGTCCAACGTCAAATTACGGCGGGCCATAGCGCGGACATTTTTCACGACGACTTCGTCGGTAAAGTCGATGCTTTTTGCGACTCGCGCGCGGATGCCGACAATCCGCCTGTCCTGGCTCAGCTTCTTCAAGTGCTTTTTGAATTGCTTGTCTGTTAAATCCAGCTTGCCAACTAGGCCGACATAGAAATCGTCACCCTCGACGAGGTCGAGTACCCACTGATTGTCTTCGATCCAGTCACTCGCTTCGACGATCACGGTACCCGTCACGCCCGACGCCTTGGCAATTTTTGTAAACTCGCCGGGAAGATGCGGCTTGTGAAGCACGGCATCGTCTTTGGGCGGCCACGGTACCCCTTTTTCACGGGATGTGTCGTAAAGATGGATATGTGTGTCGATCATGTGCTTGACGTTTGGTGTCGTTGACTTCGCGGTCTCATCCTCCGCTGTGGCAACCGCCATCTGCCCCACAACCATCGCCAACAAATAACCGGCAAAAAACGCGCTGCGAGACGGGTGTATTGACATGAATTTCATCGCAATTTCCTTTTTCAACATCTGAAAGAAGAGGGCTTCCAAGTCAGCGGGCCAGCCGATACGGTAATTTAGAAGCGGAGCGACGTCAAACGATCGGGGGTCCGCCAACATGTGCTGTTGCTCGCAACATCAAATTCAACAGAGCTGATCAAGGATAACCGAATGCCAACACTCCACTGGAGCTATCACCGCCCCGGCTGAAAAACGTGCGGCAAGACGCAAGAGTTCCTTGCGGAGGCGGGTATCGAAGCAGGCGAGGAGGTCAACGCCCGAAAGTCACCGTACAGGGAAGAGGACGCCCTCAAATTGGCCAGCCAAGTCGACGAAATCTACTCAACCAAGGGCAGAAACTTGGTACACCTGAACATGAAGCGGGACAGGCCTGACAGAACGGCTTTGAAAAAAATTTTGCTGGGGCCAACGGGCAATTTGCGTGCGCCGTCGCTGCGGGTGGGCAAAACGCTACTGGTCGGTTTCGACAACGAATTATATGAAAAAATTCTGGCGTAGCGTCCCGTTGGCCCACGTAACCTGCTAGAAATCGGCCTTTAAACTGCCTCGCGGCCTTGGTCGGGCAACGCGTGCTGAAGCGTGAACTCCAACGGGCGAACGTAATATCGGTTGGGCCGGCGGTCTGCAACGGATGATTTCGGGACGGAAGCCAGCTGCAAACTGCCGGATTTTCGACCGCCCAACGGTTGAGGAGCAGATTCCCGCAGTGTACTTTATGGCAAAGAGAAGTTGCGCGTTAGACAACTACATTCAGGAGTGACTGTCATGACCGGAGTCCGTGTAAAGCTGTTGTCCGCTTTCCTGCTTCTTGGTTTTTTATGGATCGAATACGTTCCTCATGCCGTGCTGGCCCAGGAAACTGTCGATGCCGCCGAGGAAGCGGCCATTGCCGAAATTCGCAAATTGGGCGGGACAGTACGCCGCATCGCGGCGAACACCGATGAAAAGGAAGTTGATTTTCACTTGAGTGGTCGCGATCTCACCGACGAAAGCTTGAAGCACGTCATGTCGGTAAAAAACGTCGTGGCACTACATCTCAAAAACACGCAGATCACGGATGCGGGACTCGCACACTTGAAAGGCCTAAAAAAGCTGCGGCGGCTGCACCTGGAAAAAACCGGGATCGGCGATGATGGATTGGCGAACTTGGCCGATCTACAAGAACTCGAATACTTGAATCTTTACGGGACCAAAGTCAGCGATGCCGGCATCGCACACCTCGTTGGCATGAAGAGTCTGCGGCGTTTGTACTTGTGGCAAACACAAGTAAGCGACGCCGGCGCCGATCAACTCGCGACCTCGCTGCCCGACGCCAAAGTCATCCGCGGTGTCTCATTAAACGATCCCGCAACCGCTCCGCGTAAACGAATTGTGATGGACGAACCGACATTACCGTTGGCCGGCAAACCCTGGAAAATCGCCGGCATTCGTTTTGAAAGCGAAAACCCAAAACCGGGCTCCAAGGCGAGTGTCTTTTTTCGCGCCAAGGGTAGCAAAGACTATGCTTCCGCCGAACTGGCAAAGGCCACGGATGGCCGTTACGAGGCGACCATCCCTGATTCGGTGACGGGCGCGGCCTTCCAGTACTATATCGAAATCCGCGAGGCCAAAGGACCGCCGTCCACGCATCCCGCGCTGGGCGCTCGCGTGCCCGCCGACGTAATCCCCGACACCGAACCGCCGGTTCTACCGGCCGATCCCGAAACCGTGCTCGTGAAAAATTATCGCGTCACGTTCAATTGGAAAGCCGCCACCGACGACCGCGGCATCCGCCAGTATCATGTTTTTCGTGGCAAAGATCAGGCGACCGCGATCGGCGCCGACAAACCGATTGGTGAGACCATTGCGGATACTTTGGAGTTCAGCGACGCGACGCCGCCCGCCGGTCAAACCGTGTTTTACGCGATCAAACCGATCGATGTCGCGGGCCGGGCCGGCGAGGCCCGCGTGATTAAAGTCGACGTGCCCGAAGACTTGCCGCCGGACAACGACTTCAAACTGGCAGCCGCGTCTGGCTCGAAAGCGGTTGTACTCAGCTGGGACGGCACCCCGGAACCGGATGTAAAACAGCTGCTGATTTTCCGCGCAGACACGGAGGATGGTGAGCTGAAGCAAGTTGCCGAGCTCGACAAACTCGAGACAAAAACATGGCTCGACAAGGAGGTGCAGGACGACACCAAATACCGCTACGCGATCAAACTCCGCGACGGTGGAGGCCACATCAGCAAACCAACCGCGGAAGCCGTGGCGGAATCGGGCCTATTCCTGCGGCGGATCAATTGTGGCGGCTTGGAGATTCCCAGTCCCGACGGCAGCCCCTGGGACGCGGACAAAGGAAACCTGCCCGGCACGGGACTTTTCAACGCCAAAACGGTCAAGATCAACGGCACGACCGAGCAATTGCAACACTTATATCAGGCGGAGCGATGGTCGTATCAGACGATTAAATACCGATTCAGCGTCGACCCGGGTCAGTATCAAGTGACGCTACACTTTGCCGAGACCAACCGCATCTACAGCGCCGCCGGCAAGCGCACTTTCGACGTTTACTTTAACGGTGAGAAAACGCACGCCGCCGTCGACGTATTTTCCAAAGCGGGCGCGGCAACCGCCTGGCAGCTTCCTACAAAGGTCGAGGTGCAATCGAAAAGCCTCGTTATCGAACTGCGCAAGGGCGCCGCTGGACCTTCGCTGAAAGGAATTGAAGTCCGCGAATTGGGGGAGTAACAACGCCGCGACTCCAAAGCAGAGCGTGAGAAGGCTGCGCGGGTCGGCGTTGCACCGGCGGGCGAAAACAAACGGCCGGTGTCTGAGGATGTCTTGGGTAACTCGCGACGGGTTCTCTCTAACGATACATCCCCGCAGCCAACTACCTTTCGATCGCTTTTTTCGACGATTTGCTTATCGGTGGATTATCGCTCGCGGGCCGGCGATATTCCATCCATTCTTCAGCCGTCCAGCGAGCCGACTCCTTGCCCCGCAGGCGACCAACGACGTGCAGCGCGCCATCAATGCCGGCGGTAACGCCAGCCGTCGAAATCACTTTTCCGTTATCCACAAATCGCTTGCCGGCCACCACCCGGCATTTGGGCGCTGCGGTCTTCAGCGAAGCCAAACCCCAGCGGTGTGTCGTCGCTTCGATACCGTCTAGCAATCCAGCCTCAGCCAGCAGAAACGCGCCCATGCAAACCGACATAACGATTTCTGCTTTCTCGGACATGCGTCGGATCCACTTTACGCCTCCACCACCGACGTTGCTCATGGCGCCTCCCGGCACGATCAAAATATCGGCTTGTGGTGAGTTCTGCAGGCTATAGTCGGGCTTGACGGTAATCCCGCCCATGGTACGGACATCGTCTTTCGTCGGTGCAACGGTAAACACGTTGAATGCCTTGCCATGCTCGCAGACGATGAACACTTCCGCCGGCCCGGCGAAGTCCAGCAATTCGACGCCGTCGAAAATTAATATCGCAACCTGCTTACGATTTAACGGCTTTGCTTCTTCCGAAAAGATCGAAGCAGGTGCCACAAATCCAATGAATACGATGAACACCATGGAAATTCGGGGGAACATTTTAATTCTCCAATTCAATCAGTTCCATCTGTAGCCATCTGCGTTACAAGTGACTGTTCTGCTGATTCAGCATCACGACGCATGCGGCTGCGCTGCTGCCAGACCGAAATGCTCGACGCCGCGTAGATTATTCCGGCAACAAAACAGACCACTGCGATCGTGGTAAACATCCAGGTAAAATCAAAGTGGCTCGCAATCTGTGCCAAGATCGGAGCACCCGCGATCATGCCCAGATCCATCATCATTAACGCCAGCGACGTTCCCGTGCCCCGCACTTCGCTAGGGAACGATTCAATCGTCAGCGAAGTCATCGTGTGAAACAGCAAAGCATGAGCCGTGCCCGTCAGCAGCGCGGGCACGACAATCATCCACGGGCGATCGGCACCGACCAGCGCGTAGCATAGCATGCCGATCGACATGAACGTCACCCCTACCAACAACACTTTGCGGCGGCCGTACCTCTCGGGTACACGCCGCAGCGCTACCCGCACGATGACGCCCCAACCGGCGTAACACCAAAAGAACAGACCGACGAGTGACAGGCCTTCGATCTCAAGAGGTACTTGGTCAACATAGGTGGTCAAGAAAATAAACGGCGCGGTCATGCAGACTCCGAATGCGAGATCGATCAACAGAATCGGCCCGGGCCAGTATCGCCACACCGTGCCCGCGAAATCGGCCAACCGCACCGCCATCTCGCGACCTTGTCCGCCCGGGGCCTTCACAAAGCAAAGCAAAATTGCCGGCACCGCATTGGCGAGCCCGGCGAACATGAACAACAACACGAAATCTTCACGCACACGCACGTCGGCGGACAGCATCAGGTCGCCCAGCAACGGTCCGATCAACATGCCGATAAATCCGCCCGCGCCGAGAATTCCGATCGCCTCGGTCCGGCGGTCCGGTGGAGCGGTTTGTGAAATGAATGTAAGGCTGCTGGCAAACACAATCGCCGCGCCCAACACGAGACAAGACCGCAACAGATAGATTAGCGGATGCAAATCGTCGAGCAGCAGATTCCCCATTGATCCGGCCGCAAAAAACGCATAGCCGACTAGCCACATGGACCGTGCACCGAGGCGATTGATCCACTGCCCCATCCACGGTCGCAGAATCAAACCCAACACCGCTCCCGCGCCCATGATC
Source organism: Planctomycetota bacterium (assembly GCA_036337375.1). GTDB lineage: Bacteria > Planctomycetota > Planctomycetia > Pirellulales > UBA7805 > JAYZEI01. The sequence continues at coordinate 6,114 of JAYZEI010000030.1, forward strand.
CAACCGATCTGTTCGATGTCGCCACCGAGGAACTCAATCCAACGGGCGTAATGCGCCATCAGGGTGTTGGCAATCACAAAGCACGTTTGGCTCAGCATCGCCAGCACAAAATTACGGTCGTACAAACGTTCCGGCAGTCGATATTCAGTGGGCATTCTTGTCCGTATTGTGAATTCGACTGACTCAGCCGCGACCGACGAATGGCATGTTCGTCGCCATGATGGTCATCGAAAGAATGTTGGCATCCAGGGGCAGGTTCGCCATCTGGACGACAGCCCGGGCGACGTGCTCGACATCAAAAGTCGGCTCAGCCTTGATTGATCCGTCAGGTTGTGGGACGCCATTCTTCATCTTGGCAGCCAGCGGTGTTTCCGCATTTCCAATGTCGATCTGTCCGCAAGCAATATTATACTTGCGGCCGTCCAGTGCGATCGATTTCGTCAGCCCGGTAATTGCGTGCTTGGTCGAAGTATAGGGCGCGGAGTTCGGCCTGGGCACGTGCGCCGAAATGGAACCGTTGTTGATTATCCGCCCGCCCATCGGCGATTGACTTTTCATCAGCCGAAAGGCCGCCTGCGTACACAGAAACGCGCCGGTTAAATTAACATCGACAACCGACTGCCATTGCTCGACCGTGAGTTCTTCGATCGGAACCGGTGGAACATTGATACCTGCGTTGTTGAACAACAGGTCGAGCCGCCCAAATGTTTGCCGTGCCTGTTCGAAGATCGCCCGCACATCCTTTACATTGCCAACATCGCCGGGCACAACCAGCACCCGCGCGGCTGCCGATTCCGCCATCGCCGCAGTTTCATCCAACGGCTCACGACGTCGTCCAACAAGCGCGACCGAATACCCATCGCCCAGCAAGGCAATCGCCGTTGCCCGGCCGATTCCCGATCCGGCGCCCGTGACGACCGCCATTTTGTTGTGTTCATCCATTAGCGTTGCGCCAACCTTTGGAATTATGGTCTATGAACCGTCGTCTCGGCGAAAGCGGATCTGCAACGGAACCGCCTTTGCCGAGAAGCGTGAACCGACGCTATTCTAAGACCAGCAGGTTCGCGGGCAAGGCTCTGCGGCGGTGTGCGACTGCCGAAACTTCAATGCTCGGCAAGGCCGGGCTACGGATGACTCACTTCACCTGTGTGTACAACCGAGCAAAGCTTCTTCCCTCCCGATACCGGAATCGGTCGCCGGCAGGGACTGCGAACGACACGTGCGGTTGCTGTGTTTGACAGCGCCTGTTTCGGCAGGCACCTCCCGAGTCTGTTAAGGACCACCCACCGAAGGTATCTCGACTGGGAACACCGCTGATTCGCAAAGGCTCGTGGCATCATTCTGCAGGAAATCAGTCCGCCGTTTGCCGCTCGAGGATCTACACGAATTGGCGGAAAAGCTGCTTGAATCTCTCGTTGCGTCGCTGATAATGAACCCGGTATCCGTGCCGCCCTTCCTCGGCCAAACCATCAATTCATTTAAAGGGATCATGTCATGCGAAAACTGAATGTAGTCCTGTCGGCGTTGACCACCATCGCTTTGTTCGTTACCGCAACTTCCGTTCAGGCTGCCGAATGGGGGTTGAAAGCCGGCACACCTGAATTGAAATCGGCCGGATCACTGGCATTCGGGCCTGAAGGTATTCTGTTTGTCGGGGACGCAAAAGCGGCGACCATTTTCGCCATCGACACGGGCGATGCGTCTGGCGATCCCGCTTCCGTGAAACTGAACATCCCAAGCCTCGGCAGTGCGGTCGCAAAGGCGGTGGGCGGCGACGAAAAAACGGCGCGGATCAATGACCTCGCGGTGAATCCGTCCAGTGGCAACGCCTATCTGTCCGTTCTAACTGCCGGCGGCGCAGCGTTGCTGAGAATCAATAGCAAAGGCCAGCTATCTCAACTGTCGTTGAAGGGTGTGAAGTTTTCAAAGGTCGTGCTGCCGAATCCTCCCGAAGACAAAGAAACCGGCCAAGGACGACGACGACGGAATCGTCGCACCGAGTCGATTACAGACCTGG
>JAYZEI010000031.1:0-22161 GCA_036337375.1 Planctomycetota bacterium
GGCCAAATGAAGGGGCTTGTCTTTCAGCGGTTCAAAGAACTCCGGATCGATCTCCAGGTGCTTTGGCTGGACATGAAGTTCCTGAATGGCCGGCAACGAGGTGAACCCCGCCGCAGCCAGCGCGTGAAAGTAGTCGTCAACAGTCTTGTGAATACAACGGACAGGCACATGGGTTCCATCGCGACGCCAGATGCGGCCTTCGAATAGCTCATTGCGTCCGGAAAAATAGCCGGCGTCGTTTCTTTGGAAGTAGAACGGAGGTTGTTCCTTATGGAGGTACGCAAAGAACGGATGCGGAACAGAAAAGATAAAACGCCCGCCACGACGCAGTACCCGCAAGACCCCCTCCATAATGCTAGTCATCTTTTCACGGTCGACATAATTGAACAAAAAGACGGCAACTACAAGATCGAACTCCTCGTCGTGAAATTCGGATAATTCTCCGGCATCGGATACGCGATAGCGAATTCCCAGCGGTTCCGCTTTCTCGGCTGCCCGGGCCCCGTCGATCATGTTCTCGGAACTGTCAAGGCCGACAACGTCGGCGGCACCGCGTTGTCTGAGTTGTCGCGCAAAGTACCCTTCACCGCAGCCCAGGTCCAGGACACGCAGCCCGTGGACCGGTTCGCAGCGGGACAATACAAAGGGGCGGGCCGTAAAGTCGGAAAGCAGGATTGGTTCGGTTCGCTTCCAATCATCGGCTGACCGATTGTAGAGGTCGGCATTTGTTTCGTTCATGAATTGGAACCTCTTTGCCGGGCGCGATCGTGCATCCAGTCCCAGAATCGGGCGCGAAACCCGAGGGCCTTGAGCATGCCTTTGCGAAGATCAGTGCAATTGTCGGAGGTTCCGGAAAAATCGCGGGCAATGTTCAGCAGTGCCTCATGATGATCCTCGTCGACCTCGCAATGAAGTTCGAAGAAAACGTAATCGCGCCGCTCGAGTGTTCCTAGCCGTTCGATCGCGCGTATCATCGGCGTATAAATTTTGTTCACAACGTTCTCGGTTCCCAGGCCGATAGCGCCGACCGCCTCGGCGGGTGACCCGTTGGCCAGCAGGTGATAAAAGGATTCTCGCCAGCAGACGACTTCGAGGGCGTCGTCGGCGTGCTCATCGGTATCGTAGACACCCATGGCGTGTTGAAATCGTTCAAACAACTTGGGATGTGGAATTCCCTGGACCCAGTCGGGATCAATCCCAAACTCGACGAGAACGGCGATTTCTTCTTCATCGAGCATGCCGCTTTCCTCGATCAAATTTTGCATCAAAGTCTTGCGATGCTCGGGAGACTCTAACTTGGAAATAACCACGGTCAGGTAGCGGGGGAAATGGGCGCAGTAGCCGGGATACTGAGCTGCGAAATCCCGAATGGCCCAGTTTAAATCCGGCAAATTCCCCTCGGCCAAATCGGTTAAATAGGGGTGGCAAACAGCCGGGTGGGAAAGGGCCTCCTGGACAAGTTCCTCCAGATAGGCCTCGCCGGTTTGAGCGGCGGATGCAGAAGCGTCCGGGATGGAGGATATCTTTGAGAGTTCGGATTGGATATTTCCTTCAGGCATCCGGCCACGCAGCCGTAGCGTTACGCGAACAGCGAGCGCTTGTACCAGATCGGCCAGAGCTACCGGGTTGTTGACCAGGGTACGCATGACCGTGGCGTGATCCAATCGGAGTAATTCGGCATCTTCACGAACCGTGACAGTGGCAGATCTCGGGCGTTGATCGACGAAAGCGATTTCCCCCACCACATCACCCGGTTCGATCGTGCCCAGTTGTTGCTCGCAGCCTTCCCTTTCTTGCGACACGCTGAGGGATCCCGATTTCAGAATGAACAAAGAACGATTCTGATCTCCCTCGGTAATTAGACCGGTCCCTTGCGGCAGAGTGAGCGGTTCTGCCATACGTAAAAGCTGCCCATACGTATTAGCCGATACGTTGTCTTCGAGACGCCAGTGAGAGATGTTTTTGTTGGCAGAAAGTTGCATTGAATTGAACCTGGTTTTTTTAGTGGGGTCTGAATGCTGTACGATCTGGCTCGGCGGAAGATGTGTCGAAGGCTGCCGCGCCACTCGCGAGCGCAGCGAAACAGGGACGCCGCACCAAAGTGATTTCTTATGTCTCGTTCACCAAAGAGCCTCTCGCCACTTTGCCCAGAGGGGCATTATGCCAGATGTAAAATCAAGATGCAGTATGCCATGTTTCGTCTGGAGTCGTCAAAAGAAATGTCTCGAATGGGCGATCAGCGACTGCCGCACAACTCAATCAGTTTTTATTGCGGGTATTTCCGGTGACGATCATTTCCAGTCGGCGCCGAAATCAACACGCGATGCGAAAAGTGCAATTATTTAGTGAGTTCCGTTATCGGCGTTAGCGTGAATTTGCGAAATTCGACCTCAGAGCCCTCCGCCTGGATTGCGATTTGCCCCTTGCTTGCGGTGCATTTGCTGCCGTGGTTAACCGAGTCGCCATTAACCCATACCTTAATGGCGTCCCGGAGGCACTCAATGACCATCTCGTTCCACTCGCCCGGCGGCTTTTCCGAGTCGTTTGTCAGATTGAGAATTCGCCGGGCCTTCCCCTCGGTTACTCCCCAGTTTTCCTTCGGGCCCCGCCGCTTAACCATGTCGGGCACGGTGATGTCCTCGACGATGCACCAGAAATCTCCTGCGTGGCGGTGATTCATCTGCACCTCGATTGACTTGGGGAACATCTTGTACAACGCCCGCGGTTTGGACGCATGAACCAACACACCGCAGTTGCCGGGTTTGGCTGCAAAGCGGTATTCAACTTCGAGGCGGTAGTTTTCGTATTTCGCGTCCGTGATCAAATGACCTCCCGGTCGGCCGAGACTCACGAGCATGCCGTTGCGAATGACGAACGTCGCTTTGGCATCCGGATTCTTGTCCCGATGCGGCACATCGATGTGCCAGCCGGTCAGGTCTTTGCCGTTGAACAGGCTTGTGGCTTTTGAATTCGCAGCGGCCGGAGTTGATGATGCAGCCGCACGTTTGCTTAAAGCCTGCGCAATCGCCCGGGCCGCTTGTGCCGCAACGAATTTATTGCCCGCGTTGTTGAGGTGGACGCCGTCGCCGGTCAGGATGCCCCGCTGCTTGTTGTCGGGATTGTGTTTTTTGAGATGGTCGAGGAATTCCTTCCGCAGATCGCACAGCGTGCTACCGGTATCAGCGGCTACTTTGCGGCTGATCGCCGCGTATTCTTCGAGCAGGGAATCGAGTTTGTTCGTGCCGTCGGTCTTTTCACCGATTGTGCTGGGAGTACAGAGCACGATCTTGGCACCGGCCGCGGTAATCTTCTTGATGAGATCTCTCAGGCCGGCGTCGAACCGGTCCTTCGGTGTGCCGCGGCCGTTGGTGCTGTGCCAGACATCGTTGATGCCAATGTAGATGAAGACGACCGTTGGCTGTTTGGAGAGTACGTCACGATCGAGACGCCCCTGTAGATTGGGCACCTTGTGCCCGCTGATCCCGGCATAAACGATCTTGACGCCCAGTTCCGGTCGTTGCTCCGCGATCGCTTCGGCAATCAGCCGGCAGTAACCACGCGGTCCCGCGCCTGCCTGAGTGATTGAATCGCCGAAGAATGCAATCACTTCGCCTTTTGTCAGCGGTGAGTTTCCGGCGGTCAAGACATCGATTCCCGCCGGTTCGGAGGCGGATGCCGTGTGGAGTACGTTGAGGCCGGTAAATAGGGCAATCGATAATAGGACGAAACGAGTCATGGTGGCTCTCCTCGACAGATGGTTGTCAGTTGGAATCTGCGCAGCGGCCATTATGACGACTTTTTTGCCCGAGGTGAGGATGCGATGGTGCTCAATCTGCTGAAGATATTCACGATGGCGCGTCGATTTGGCCCCGGTTGGCGGTGTTGGCCTTTCGTGACCAACGGGATATCCTGAAACGGCACTGAAGTTTCGCCCGTCAACCCTTTTTCAGAAAGGTGGCTGTAACCATGAAAAGTCGCTCCATGCTGTTGGTCGTGATCGCGGCCATGTTGCCCTGCCTCGTCGCTCCGGTCAACGCGCTGGAAAGAAGGCCACTTGAAATCAGCCAGCAGTTGACGCTGAAGGCAACACGGCGGGCCGTCGACAAGGCCAAACTCGGCGGTTTCGTCGCCGATGCCAAGGCCTGGACGAAAATTTGGGATCAGTTGCAGCCCGGCAAAAACGCCCCCAAGGTGGATTTCAAAAAATCACTAGTACTAACCCATCTTCGCGATGCGGCAGACCCGAATCGCCACCGCTTTAGTGCAACCGTGAACGCGGGAGATGCCCAGTTAATGGCCCTGAGCACGAAGATCGGATTTCAGCGGTCCGACAATGCCACGATCACGTTTCACGAGGTGCCAAGGCAGGGAATCAAGGCCGTCAAGAGTTGGGACGCCGAGCAGCGCAAATTTCGGGTGCAGCCGGTTACGGCGTCGTTGGGTGAGAACTCGGCCAAGGTCGCGGTCCATGTAATTTTGCCCGGCGGGGTCGCTTCCTTTGCGGGCCGTACGCTCGACGTACGACTTTATGAATACGATCCGCTGCTGGCGGATGTGGGCGCCACGCTCGTCGATCAGATCGAAAAGAAGTCCATGTCACACCAAGCGGGCAAGGAAACGAAGTTGACTCTCCAACTGGGACAGTCGGCGCAGATCAAGGCCCGCCGATCCTACTATGTAACGCTGTTTTTTCTGGACGGGAATAAGCGAACGCACATGGGAGAAAAGAACGGGGAGCGCGGGCTGGCCAAGGTGCTGACCGACGGCAAATCTCGTTCGCTCAAGATGATCGTCCGGCAGGTCAACTAGGGCTGAAATTATTTATTGAATGGATGGCGAGCCCGATAGCGAGCGGAGATTGAAAATCGCAACTTTCACGCGATCCTCGATTCCGCTGTCGATATACGAGGAGCATACGAATGAACAGATCAATGGTTCTGGCCGCTGTTTTGGCCGCTGTTTGCATAGGACCGGTTAATTCGGCCGAAAAGCCCAATGTGCTGTTGATTTCGATCGACGATTTGAATGACTGGGTCGGCTGTTTAGGGGGGCATCCGCAGGCGAAAACGCCGAATATCGATCGCCTTGCGCGGCGCGGAACGCTGTTTGCAAATGCACATTGCCAATCGCCTGTCTGCAACCCGTCGCGGGTCAGTATGTTGACCGGCCGTTATCCGCATTCGACCGGCGTCTATTTCCTGAGCCCGGATCTTAAGGCGGCGCCGGCGCTGAACGGGGTGTTAACCCTGCCCGAAGTGTTCGCCGCGACCGGATACCAAACGATGGCGGTCGGCAAAATCTTTCACCGTGGCGACCGGCGGTTCTTTCAGCAGTATGGTGGTAGCAACGGTGGATTTGGCCCGCGGCCGAAGACGAAAATTTCGCAACCGCACGGCCATCCGCTATGGGATTGGGGGGCTTTCCCCGAGTCGGATGCAATGATGCCGGATAAGATAGCCGCCGACTGGGCAATTGCCAAATTAAAACAGGAACATGACCGACCATTTCTGCTCGGCGTCGGATTCTATCGTCCACATGTGCCGATGTTCGTGCCGCAAAAGTGGTTCGCCATGCACCCGCGTGATTTGGTGAAACTGCCATTGGTGCGGGCGGATGACCGGAGCGACCTGAGTCAATATGCGATCGATTTGACCAACTTGAAGCATGTCTCGCCGACGCACCAGTGGGTCAAATCGGCGGGGCAGTGGGAGCACGCGGTACAGTCCTATCTGGCTTCGGTCACATTCGCCGACTACTGCGTCGGCCGTGTGCTCGATGCCTTGGATACCGGTTCCTATGCCAATAATACGATTGTGGTGCTCTTTTCCGATCACGGATTTCACCTGGGTGAGAAACAGCGGTGGGCCAAGCGTTCGCTCTGGGAAGACGGAACCCGAGTTCCGTTAATCGTCTCGGCGCCGGGATTCGCGGGCGATCGTCGCAGCAATCGTCCGGTTGAGTTGATTGATGTACTGCCGACCTTGCGAGAACTGACAGGACTCGATGCCGATACCAAGCAGGAGGGCCAAAGCTTGGTTCCGTTGATGAAGAATCCGTCCGCAGCCTGGGATCATCCGGCAATTACGAGTTTTGGCCCCGGCAACTACTCGGTGCGGTCAACACGGTATCGATTCATCCAGTATGCTGACGGTTCGCGAGAGTTGTACGATCACCAAAAAGATCCACACGAATGGAATAATCGGGTGCGGAATCCAGATTATAAAGATGTGCTCAGCGAGCACGCCGCGCTGGTTCCTCGCGCCGAGCATGATTTGCTGCCCGGGAATTCGACGGGCCACAATGCTTATGCGGCGTCCAACGACCGCGCCAAAAATCAATGATCGGCGGCCTCTGTAATTTTTTGTAAGGTTTCCAGATACGGCAGGTTAGCCTCCAAATGGAAGGTTGATTGCCGTTTTCCGAAATTGCCTTGCCGGCAAGATTGAATTTTCCATTCCAAGATAACTTGGTAAAATGCGTATATTGTCGCGAGGGAACGGGATGAGGCGGGGCGTCTCATCAGTCCCAGGCGGTTGCAAGCCTGAGCGGGACCGGATTGATGTCTGAGGAAATTGACGTCTATTACGAGTGGCTCGGTATCAAGCCCGAAGATCAGCCACCGAATCATTATCAGTTGCTTGGTGTCGCCCTGTTCGAGTCTGACGAGGCCGCGTTAGCGCGTGCTGCCGATGAACGGATGGTGTATGTTCGGACATTTGCTACCGGACGCCACGCCAAGCGATCTCAGGGGGTTTTGAACGAAATTGCGGCAGCGAAACTCTGTTTATTGGACGAGCGGCGGCGGGGTGAATACGACACCACGCTCAAAGCGGCGGCGGAACCAGCGGTCGATGTTGAAGTTGTCGGTGGTCAGCTAGCTGCTTCGGTGCCGGCGCCGGCAGCACCGCCGGTCGCCGTCGTTGAGGAACCCAGCCCAACGGCAACCGCAAATGTCGCGCCCACGGCAGAAGTCTCGACGATCGCACCCAGTACCGGTACGCATCGTCGCCGGCGTCCCCAAAGCAACATGGGGGGGATCATCACCGGTGCGGCAATCGCGGTTTTGATGGCGCTGGTTTTCTTTGCGGCGTTGAACACGGATGGTACGAAGAATAACTTAAGCGGCGACCAAAGCCATAACAACAAGAGTGCCGGGTACCGTGACGGCGATTTGTCATCGCCCCCAGCGAAGGAGTCAGAGGACGACTTGCGGTCGACGCCGACGATTAAACAGCAACGGAATGCAGCTCGTAATAAAAAACCAAAGACAAACACTGCCGACGAATTGTCGGGAATAGATACGCCGCGGCCGGTCGTTGATGAGCCTTTCGTGCTTCCCGACCCGATTGACGTGCCGCCACACGTTGAAGAGCTGCAGGAAAAACAGCCTGTCCCAGCAGATGCCGCCTTGAGTGCGGTGACTGCGAGAGTCGAGCATTTTTTTGATATTAAGGCGGCCACGACGGCAAAGGACAAGCGGGCATTGGCGCAGAGGTTGTTCGAAAAAAGCCTGCAGTCAGACGCCTATCTTGAACAATTCGTACTGTTGGACTACGCAAGGAAACTGGCGGTTGCCGCACGCGATTTGCAAACGGCGGTCGAGTCCGTCAACTTGCAGAGTAAGCTTTTTGAAGTGGATCAACTTGGATTGCTCGGCAGTGTCGTCGCTTCGATCGAATATTCTGAAGAACAGCCGAACGGGAACGCGGCCGTGGCGAAGGTTGGCCTTAATCTGATCGATCGCGCGCTGGCCGACGATCGCTACGGTCTGGCGATTGAAATTGCCGACGCGATTACGAAGCCTGCGCACCGGTCATCGTCGCCGGACCTGCCGCAGCGAGTTCAGGAAGCGGTGCGCGGAATTCGTTTGATTCGACGACCGTTCGATCAGCTAAAGCCGTTGCTTGAAACGCTGGAGAATGACCCCGAGGATGCGGTCGCTAACACCGCCGTAGGGCGATTTTATTGTTTTGTAAAAGGTGATTGGCAGCGAGGGCTGCCGCATCTGGCAAGGGGAAATCACCTGCGACAGAAACAGTTAAGCGAACGCGAACTGACCGAGGAGCGGCCTCCGGAAGAGACATTTGCAATCGCGGAGGGCTGGTTCTCTTTGGCGGACGACGAAGAGGCATTGCTGCCGTCTTCCATTTCACGGCAACAAGAGCAGATTCTGCGTCACGCGCTGTCGTTGTACGAAGCGATCGTGCAGCGTCTGCCGGCTTCAAAGCAGTCCCAAGCTCAAACTCAGATCGCTACCACCAAACGCAAGCTGGAGGGCGGCAGTGCCGCCTCGCCGGTCCGCAAAACGCGCGCCATCTGGTACATGAACGAAGTCAGCATGCAGCCATTCGCGATTGGGAAGAAGGGCGATGGTAAACTGAGGCAGGCCACCGATGACCCGCGGGCGCCGTTTCGCGGTACGGGCGTATTTTTTCAGCAGAGCCGTAGCAAGCAGGATTTGATTTTTAAAATTGAATGGGACAAGCGGATTCGGCAGATCACCATTCATGTGAGGAACGCGAGAAAACTCCGTATTCAGTTGTTGGACAGCAGGACAGAGCGTCCACTTGGCGGCGTCGGGCCCTATAGCTTTGGCAGCCAGACGAAGGAAATTGTCGTGAACGTGCCTGCCGCGATCGGCGGTCGATTCTATCTGCATCTGCACAACGAAGCCAAAGACTGGTTTTATCTGGGCGGTGTCGAGTTGCGGTAACTTGGCCTACAGTTCCAGGTATTCTTCCAGTGCTTCTCGCATGACCGCGGCGTTTGGGGCCACCGCCGTCCAGATTTCGAAACAAATGACGGCCTGATTGACGAGCATCCCCAAGCCGTCCAGTATCTGGCATCCGCGGTCGCTTGCTTCCCGAAGGAATTGTGTTTTCGAAGGGTTGAAAATTACGTCGGCGACGACCATTTGGGGCAAAAGTGATTCCGCGGCGATCGGCACGCGTGCTGTTTCGTCGCCGAGGCCGATACTGGTCGCGTTGATGACGACGTCCGTGTTCTGGTTGACTTCAAAATCGCCGGTCCAGGGGAGGAATATCGCGCTGGTCTTCACGCGATCGTTCAGCAGGTCGGTCAACTCTTGGCCGCGGTCGGCGGTGCGATTAACGATCGTAATCTCGCTGGCGCCGGCCAAGCCGAGTTCGACCGCGATGGCGCGCGCCGCCCCACCCGCGCCTAGAATGACTACGTTCTTGCCATCGACTTCCGTCGCCTGCTGGAGCGAACCAATGAAACCCTTGCCGTCCGTATTTTCACCGATGTAATTACCGTCGGTGTTACGGAAAACACAATTGACAGCACCCATCAGTTCTGCGGCATTGGTCAGTCCGTCGAGATACTGGATGACTTCGACCTTGTGCGGGATTGTAAAGTTCCCACCGCGAAATCCCATCGCCTTCATGCCCCGCACCGCATCGCCGAGTCCTTCGGGGCGAACTTCAAAAGTGAGGTATCGGCAATCCAGGCCCGCGGCGGCAAAACACTTTTCCATCATGTACTGCGTAGGGTTGCCCGCAACCGGTTGCCCCATGCAACTCATGACGTCTTGAAGTGATGATTCAGACACAGCTCGGTAGGTTGCTAAAAATCTATGGTGAGCGAAAACGCGAAACGTCAAAGAACGGCTGAATTTTTGCGAATCCAGCCGCGAATGTCCAGTCTGAGGCTAAGTGATTAATCAGGAGTCCAGAATTTTTCGGGGTTGTCATGTTGGGGGTTTGATTTGACTCGTCGGGCTTTGATGCGGACGTAGGGTGGAGCGAATAGGCTGCGGTGGGCGAAACTGTCGTTTTTGGCGTCGTGTTTTGCATGAAATGGTTCGACGAGATCTTCGATCACGAACCCACAACCGCAGAGGCCGCCGATCAGCTCTTGCCAGCGGTGTAAAAACTCCATTGTCCCTTCTTCCCGATGCGGGCTGTCAGCGACTTCCGGCAGCGGTCCGGTGCGATAGTACGGTTCGGTCAATTCATATCCGGTCGCTGACGAATTTACGGCCGCCTGCAGACTGCCCGGCTGTTTGTGTTGGCTGATGTAGAGCCCGCCGGGAGTCGTGACACGGGCAACGTTGCGATAGACGGCGACAACGTCGGGAACATAGCAGGTGCTGACCGGATGGACAACGATATCGAAGGAACTTGTGGCGAGTGGCGAAAGGTCGTCGATTGAAGTCTGCACTGTGTTGACGTGAAGTTTTCGCTGTTCGGCTGCTATTCGGTCGATCGCTAACATTTCGGCACTGATATCGACAACCGTGACCTCCGCCCCGGCGGCAGCGTATAGAACGCTTTGCCGACCGCCGCCGCTGCCCAGGCAGAGCAGTGCTGATCCGGAGATCCGGCCTTCGAACCATCCGTCGGCATCTAATAATTTCAGGGCCTCCGTAAAATCTTTGTTGCTGATCGGTTTCGTAAATCGCTTTTGATTAATTGCAAATTGATCCCACGCACGGCAATTGTGTTCGTGGATAGCTGAGGAAGCCGGCGGCTGGTCATTCGGCAGTGGCATATCGATCCCGCACGAAAAAAGCCCGGAACGAAATTCCGGGCTCAAGGATTTCAATTAAGCGGTCAGTTGTTCAGTCCAAAAACCCGCGAAGTTCCTGACTGCGGCTCGGCTGCTGCAGTTTGCGAACGGCTTTCGCTTCGATTTGCCGGATTCGTTCGCGAGTAACTTTGAAGATGTGTCCGACTTCTTCCAACGTGTAACTGTAACCATCGCCGAGCCCGTAACGCAACTTGATAATTTCGCGTTCTCGGTAACTGAGAGTCTTTAAGACTTTTGCAATGCGGCCGCGCAGCATTTCCTGCGCGGCACCGGTCGCCGGGCTGTCGGCAGTGCCGTCGGGCAGGAGGTCGCCAAAGTGACTGTCTTCGCTGTTGCCAACCGGCCGGTCGAGGCTGATCGGATAACGACTCATGGCCAGTACACGTCGCGTTTCGTCCAGGGCTGTACCGGCTCGCCGCGAGGTTTCCTCGATCGTTGGTTCGCGGCCCAATTCCTGTAGTAACTGGCGGGAAACATTGCGAACGCGCGACATGGTTTCGACCATGTGAACCGGGATGCGGATCGTGCGGCTTTGGTCCGCTACGGCTCGCGTAATTGCTTGGCGAATCCACCAGGTGGCGTACGTGCAAAATTTAAAGCCGCGGCGGTATTCGAATTTATCCACGGCCCGCATGAGGCCGGCGTTGCCTTCCTGAATTAAATCTAAAAAGCTGAGGCCACGATTACGGTATTTTTTGGCGATGGAAACCACCAGCCGCAGATTGCCTTCCGACAGTCCGCGTTTAGCCCTTTGGTATTCCGTGTAGACTTTTTTCAGTCGTTTAATGCGGTTCCGCAAACTCTTAGGTGTTTCCTGCGTGGCAAACAAGATGCGGCGGTACTCCGATACCCATCGGGTTCGCTCTTCGGCCGGTTTGCGGGCCCGCTTGTGGGCGCGGATGCGAGATCGCAGCTCGTCGATGCGGCCGGTAAATTCTTCAAGCGCTTCGATCATCGGTTCGATGCGATGCGTCCGCAGGCCGAGTTCCTCAACGAGGCGGACTGCTCGGCGTCGCCGGCGGCCAAGTTGCTTCCACGCCGTCCGGCGGGCCGCGGCCTTCTGGGACTTGCTGGCTGCGATGCGATAGTCGCGGCGGTTTTGTTTTAAGAGGACATCAAGGCAGGCAAGGTTGTGTGGCAAGCGGCCTAAAATCTGATCCTTTTCCAGGCGATCGGTCACCGAGACTTGAACGGTACGGTCGAACGGAAGTTCGCCGCTATTGACCCGTTTGAGAACGCTAAATGCCATCTGAATGACGTAGTCGCATTCCAGCAGTGTCCGCCGAAAATAGGCCCGCGTCTTTTCGATTTGTTTGGCCAGCGCGATTTCTTCGGCGCGGGTCAGTAGCGGAATCTCGCCCATCTGCGTCAGGTACATCCGCACCGGATCGTCGGACCAAGAGTCGGAGTCATCGTCCGCCAAAAGGTCGGCAGCACCTGCTTCAATTTCCGCCTCGTCTAACTCCTCCGTCGGGCCGGCGATTTCTTCTTCATCGGCGGCCTGCAGATCGACCTCTCCGGGTTTCTGAACCAGCGCGAGGGCTTCAACAGAATTGTCTTGTTGAGCTACGTCTTCTAATTCATCGAGCAGTGTGTTGTACAATTCTATTTTCCTCTCGTTGATCATTGTTCCAGGAACAATGGAAGAATCCATCCGTCAATTCCAACCGCAGCAGTGCGATTGATGTTTTGACACGAACTAGGCCGCAAAGAACACGACGCTTACACACGGTGACCTGCTCTTTCACGTCCCCCGCGGAGCGCCGGCGACATACAGACGCCGTGTCGATGTATCTAGTCAAAGGCCGTTGGGCGTTTGTTCCGCACACAGCCACGAAATTGTACCACCAATTTGTGGTTAGTTTGTTTGCTCCCGCTATTTGGTAAAAGATTACGATTCAGTTGCCGCGGCGTAATGAACGGGCAAGGGAATTCATCCAAAGTGTTCTGGGCAACTCGCGAGTCTCAGGTAGGCGGCTCCGTACTCTTTCTCTTCTTTCTCTTCTTTCTCCTCTTTCTCCTCTTTCTCCTCTTTCTCTCCCGACTTTCTCTCCCAAACACCCTGACTGGACGAAGCCCAAAGTTGAAGGCTGTCTAGTCTGGACAATTCTAAGCAAGCCGGTTGTCAGGGTCCAGACTTACGCCCCGGAGATTTAGGAAAGTATCGCAGGATTTTTGGATTCAGCGGTCGTGCAGATTTACTGACTTAGATGAACTTTGGCAGTCATTTGAACGGTTTATAATAGCTAGAATGCGACGGCGGATCGATGGTCGCGTGTGGTTGTATCTCATTGGAGTTAACTATATTACGACAAGCTGGAGTTCTCGCGATCCGGCCAGCGGTGCCTCAGGTCATGGATTGGCGCAGTCCATTTTGGCCCAGTTATTTGAAAGTCGGGTTCCCTTGAGTACGCGGCGGAGCTCGATGGTGTCCCTGTCGAGAACGAACAGCCTTTGTTGAAAGAATCCTGAAGCCATCAGGATATAGACCCGTCTGGTTTCGGACAGACGAAACCACTTCCACTGGGCAACATGCGGATGTCGTGCCACAATTTTGATCAGTCGAGTATCGTCTTTGCGAATTGGAGAGACGCTGCGGCATGCCAGGCAGTCGGTTGCCGAAATCGCGTTTGGGCTGACGCCTTCGCCGCATCTGCCGCACGGCACCATTTCTGACGGCAGGATCGATTCGCCGGTGACCGGGCAAGTTGTTGCAAAGGATCTCGAGATCAATTTGCCACTCACGGCCGATGTCATCAATTCGGTGCGAGGCAGTCGTTGCCCACTTTGCTGGCAGATATTCAATTGATCTGCAGCAACGATTCGCTGGTCGCTGGTCGCTGCCACAGAAAATGTATCCGTACCAGAAATGGCACAACGGAACGGCATCGGCTTGATGGTGTTGGCCCAGTCGGCAAACGAAGTCTCCGCGGTTGCCGCAGCGGTCGTGAAGCGTATTTTTACGCGCGCATATTTGCACCAAATCAAAGCAACGGCATTTGGCTTGGTGTTATCCTTTGCCGCTGCCGTGCCGGCGCATTTAATGGCGGCGGTTACCAGTCGGTCAACTTCGCGCGGTGGTATCGCAGTCGGCCGTTCGGTCTTCATGAGGTTGGATAAGCCAAGGGTGGCGAACAGTTCGGAATCGACAAACCGCCCAGCCTCGTTCGCCTGCTCGAAAATGATAAACGTGTTGCTGGCCTCGCCGGTCGGATCGTTCCACGAAACCCGAACGACCGGCACATCGTCCAGTGTGCATCCTGCCAAGTGTGCGGTACCGCTCTCGACGTGATAGTGAGCTAGTAAACTGCTGGCCAAATCTCGCACCTGATTCGGCTGCCGGCTCGGCACCAAGTGCAATGGCTCAAGGGTCTGTGTTATCGGCGAACCGGTGTCCATAATTCCGCACGATTCTAACGCAAATGAAGATCGAGTTTTACCGGAATATTCGGCGATCGCCTTTCGGGCTCGCGGCTGCTGTCGTAGAATTCGAACCCCGCCACCCGCCCCGTGGAGGCGGCACTGTCCAGCATACCGGAGAGGCGACCGATGAAGGCGGCTTACATCGAACAAACTGGTCCCGCCAGCAACATCATTTACGGCGACCTGCCAACTCCCCAGCCGAGCGGCCGTGAGGTGTTGGTCAAAGTCGGTGCGGCTGCGCTGAATCCGATCGACACGTATATTCGGGGCGGAGCGAACTATTGGGATCTACCCCTGCCGTTTATCGGTGGCTGCGATCTCGCCGGTGTTGTTCAGGTCGCTGCCGCCGAGACTTCACGATTCGCAGTTGGCGACCGCGTGTGGGGATCCAATCAGAGCTTGTTGGGTCGGCAAGGTACTTTTGCCGAGTACGCGGTGGTGGATGAGTGTTGGCTCTACCCGACACCGCAAGAAGTGAGCGACGAAGAGGCGGCGGCGGTTTCCTTGGTCGGGATTACAGCCCATTTGGGGCTCTTTCGCGAGGCAAAACTGCAGCCCGGCGAGACGATTTTTGTCAATGGCGGCAGCGGTGCCGTAGGTTCGACCGTTGTTCAGATGGCGAAAGCAATCGGGGCGAAGGTGGTGGCGACGGCGGGCAGTGCCGAAAAGTTAAAAGCTTGTGCGCAATTGGGAGCGGACAGGGCAATTAACTACAAGACTGCGGATGTTGTTCGTGATACGCTCGAATTCGTTCCCGACGGTGTCCACGTATATTGGGAGACGACGCGAGAACCTGATTTCGTACGTGCGGTTGAACTGCTGGCTCGGCGTGGCCGGATGGTGCTGATGGCGGGGCGCGATGCTCGGCCGGAATTTCCCGTCGGTCCGTTTTACGTCAAAGGCTGTTCACTCCACGGTTTCGTCATGTTTGCGGCCACGCCCGAAGAGCAACGCACGTGTGCCGAGGACATTAATCGGTGGATGGTCGAGGGGCAATTGCGACCGCGGATCGATCGCGTTCTGCCGCTTTCCGATTTGGCGGCGGCGCACCGGTTGCAAGAAGAAAGCACCGTTAATCAATCCGGTGCGGTGTCGGGCAAGATTGTCATCAAGCCCTGATGGATGCGGATTCGGGGAACGGTCCGCCGTGCTGGTTTCGAATAAGTTCCGAGAGTCGAGCCACCAACGTGGCGTCGAGGGTCGCTGTTCGTCCGCCAGCGCAGACGGCTCCCCGTACGGCAAAGTAGTCGGGCCGCACACGGCGCAGACGGACAATGGCACGTTCATCCAGCGACCCGGCCACGACGGAGATCATTCCACGCGATTGGACATCCGTTACCAGTGCGCTGACATCGCCCTCGGCCCAACGCTCTAGCAATCCGCCCCGCTTCTTGTCCCAGGTGTCGAGCAAGGTTGCGGCGCAGTCGAATTCATGGGCACAGTCGATGATCTCGTCCGGCGGCGGGGCCCCGGCGTGCTGCCAGTCGGCGTACACGACCGCCACGTGTTGCACGTCTGCGGGCAACTGCTCCATCGCGATCTTCCAATGTGCAGCCCAGGACGAAAGGTCCGCACCGCCTGCCAATCCAATTTTCGCGAAGCGGACTCCAAGACCCTCGATGTCGACCGAGAAGTTGCCCGCGTTGTCCGACCACTCGCCGAGGTCACCGAGTGCGACACTAATCGGCCTCGCCGTGGCGACTTCGCGAACTACTGCTCCAACGGTTTCAGTGCTGGGTGCGCCGAGCGACCCGTTGCGGGGTTCCTTAATGTCAATCAAGTCGGCGCCGGCGTTGTGCGCGGTGACGGCTTCATCCGCATTTCGCACGCTAACAATCAGTTTTGTCACGTTGTGTTGCTTTCAAGGATGCGTTTCTATTCTGTCGGTCGTGGCCATCGCCCGTTGTGCCTCGCGAAGTTTTCGATTGAGTCGATTGACCACGTGTACGTCGATTGGTTCGGACCATGTTCCTCGGATAATGATGTAGCCACATTGCCAACTGGCGATCGCCGGTGTTGTCTTTTGCTGATGCCAGTCCCGCGCGCTTTCGGCGAGGCGGACAACGATGGTGACAATGGCGGTTTTTACGACCTGCTGCACCGGTATATTGGTGTCGGCCTGGCCGATAAAGAAACACTCGACGGCGCCGATCGGCAGCACATACGGTCTGCCGAACTTGACGTAGGCCAACAAATGTCCATTGCGAAACGCCAGCCGCGGCCGGCAGATGCCGCGGATCGAAATCACCGCGGCCGCACACGCCAGAAGAAAAAATGCTTGGCCGCAATAATTCGTGTCCCAGTCGTGCAACGTGGCGATCCAAGTCAACGCCCCGCCGGCACTCGCCACCGCGGCTGCAAAGACCAGGGCAACAACGAAAATGCGTCGATTTGTCCGGAGCCAAACGTCAGACATCAAGGCCTTGCGTTTCAAAGCTAATCGTTAGACGGTCTAAACGAATTGCAGCACGTGCATTCGTTCGCTGCTGCCCTAATCTATCAAATCTTCCCCGGGCGGTTCAGTCGGTACTGGCAAATGCGTGTGGGCATCGTTACGCTTGTAGGCTCTCGAAATCCAGCCAGCCGACGCGAAATTCAGCCAGCCGACGATAGTCGCTAATCGTCGTCGTAGCTCTTAGAGCGAAACAGTATGAGCCACGGGCAAGCGGCAAGCGTATCGACAAATCGCACGATTGCCTTCGCGATCCTTGTTTTGATTGTTGGGTACGCCGTCACCTGCGGTTTCGGTTGGCCCCAGCGCGGCACCGACGTTATTGTGGCGGGGAGCGACCACGGCGAACCCTCTGCCGACCAGCCCGGGGCCGCGGGGCACGGACCGGCTGACGGGGAAAACAACAAGCCGGTCCACTCGGGTGACAGTCGCGCAGCGACCCATCCCGGAGAGGGCCCTCACAGGCCGGACTACGTATGGGTCGCGCCGTTCTTGTTGCTGTTATTGTGCATCGCCGTGCTGCCGCTGTTGTCGCGAACGGAGCGTTGGTGGGAAAGCAATCTGCATCGGTGTTGCGTTGCCGCCGCGCTGGGTGTGGTGACGCTCTCGTATTATTTGTTGTTTCATGATGCGCCGGTAGAATCGCATTGGCCCGCTCACGCGGTGGTCGATCCCGTGGATGGGGCCTGGCTGCAATGGGGGCTGGTTTGGACGGTCTTTGCCAACGCAATCCTGCACGAATACATTCCGTTTATTGTGTTGTTGTTTAGTCTGTATGCCATCAGTGGTGGTATCCGCATCGAAGGTAATTTGGCGGCGCATCCATGGACCAATACGGCATTCATCGCCATCGGCGGTTTGTTGGCCAGTTTTATCGGCACGACGGGTGCGGCGATGCTGTTGATCCGGCCGCTGTTGGAAACGAACAGAGAGCGGCAGCACAAAATCCACACGGTTGTCTTCTTCATTTTTGTGGTCTGTAATTGTGGCGGATGTCTACTGCCAATCGGAGATCCGCCGCTGTTTCTAGGTTACCTCCGCGGCGTCGAATTCTTGTGGACGCTGAATCTGTGGGCCGCCTGGCTCTTCGTCAACGCCGTGTTGCTGGCAATCTACTGGACATGGGATCACTTCATCTGCTATCCGCGCGAAACGAAACGAGACATCGTGAAGGACGAAGGCGCGACAAGGCGTCTGCGGATCACCGGTTGGCGGATCAATATGCTTTTACTCATGGGGGTGGTCCTCTGCGTCGCACTGCTCGATCCCAGCAAGGAAGTTCTGGCAACCGGCTGGCATGCGCCGCTCTACCTGCGCGAGGTGTTGCAGTTGAGCTTGGTGGGAATTTCACTGTGGTGCGGGGATGCCGGCGTGCGGCAAAAAAATCAATTCACATATCACGCGATTATCGAAGTAGCGGTACTGTTTGTTGGTATATTTGTCTGCATGCAGCCGGCGCTGCAGATTCTGGCTGTCGAAGGCCGCTCCATGGGGGTTGATACGCCGATGGAGTTCTTTTGGGCCACCGGCGGGCTTTCCAGCGTCTTGGACAATGCGCCGACGTACGTCGTGTTTTTTGAAACCGCGAAGACGTTAACGCCAAATGAAACATATTCCGCAACCATCATTGAACCCAGTCTGCTGGTCGGCATCAGCCTGGGAGCGGTGTTTATGGGCGCGATGACATATATCGGCAACGGTCCGAACTTCATGGTCAAGGCGATTGCCGAATCCTCCGGTATTAAAATGCCGAGTTTTTTCGGATACCTAATGTATAGTTGCCTGGTCCTCTTGCCGGTTTTGGGCTTGGCGACTTACCTGTTCCTTTGAGTGCCGTTCGCGCGGGGGCAACATTCCTGTGGATTTTAATTCCGTTACCTCGGATCAACAGCTGACGCAGCTCTGCGACGATTTGTCGACAGCGACGGCAATTTGCTTCGATACCGAATTCATCGCCGAGAACTCATTTCGGCCGGAGTTGTGCTTGGTGCAGGTGGCGCACGGCGACGCGTTGACGATTATCGATCCGCTGACAATTTCCGATATGCGGCCCCTTTGGCGAGTCCTGGCCGAGGGCGATCACCAGACCATTGTTCACGCCGGTCGCGAAGAAGTCGTGTTCAGTATCCATGCCATCGGCGAAGTTCCCGCCAATCTTTTTGATATTCAGATCGCGGCGGGGTTAATCGGTCTTGAATACCCGGCCGGTTACGGGTCGTTGGCCCAGAAATTGCTCAATCAGACACCGCCCAAAGGCGAGACGCGAACCGACTGGCGGAGACGGCCGCTATCGGAAAAGCAGCTTGAATACGCACTGCACGATGTGATTCATCTGGAACCGATGCGCGACCGGCTGGCAAGCCGGTTGCAGCAGCACGATCGCCTGAGTTGGCTGGACGACGAGATGTCGTCGTGGCTCGGACAGGTGCGCGACAGCCTCAGCCGCGAACGCTGGCGGCGTGTGTCCGGTACGTCGGGGTTGCCGCCGCGGGGCAAAGCCATCGTCCGCGAATTGTGGGATTGGCGTGAACAGGAAGCCGAGCGGCGAAATTCGCCGGTTCGCCGCGTGTTGCGCGACGACCTGATTGCCGAACTGGCAAAACGGGCGACCGATAATGTGGACCGCATTCGCGATGTACGGGGCATGGATCGCGGCGATCTGCGGCGATCGCTGCCGGCCCTGGCCCAAAGCGTCCGCCGTGCTCTGGATTTGCCCGATAGCGAGCTGCCGAGAACCAAGCACCGCAAGCCACTGCCAAAACAGCTGAATATACTGGGCCAGTTTCTGTCGTCGGCCCTGGCTAGTATTTGCCATCGTGCGGAACTCGCGCCCAGTATTGTCGGCAATCCCAGCGACGTGCGTGAGCTGATCGCGTTTCGCTTAGGTTACGCCCATCGAGGCGACGAGCCGCCGTCGCTCGCACGCGGTTGGCGCGAGCAAGTCGTGGGCAGCGTGATCGACGATTTACTATCCGGCAAAACAACAGTGCGGATTGCCGACCCGAAGAGCGAGGAGCCGCTGGCCTTCTTGCCGTGGGAAACGGAATAGAGGGAGCACTGCGGTGGCCGTACCGAATGCCGACCCGTTTGGTGATGACGGAACGCCGCAGCGACAGCCAGCAGCATGAGGAGCAAATCCCTGTTAGATATGCCGGCTACGGCGCGGGGATACGGGCGGGAGCCTAGAGAGGGGTTCTGATCGGCGGCCGCTGACTACGCTACAAAAAAAACGGCCACCGGTGGTCGTACCACCGGCGGCCGTTGTCTTTCGATCTCAGGGCGTCGGATTTCGTTAGCGAGGCAAGCTCGGCGGGCCGGCGTCAATGGTCGTCGGCTCATTTGCCGGTTGGCTAGGCGCTGCATCGGATTCGGCGAAGAAACGCGTGGTTTCCTCGGAGGCCAGTCGCGTGCCGATTTCCTGGCATTGAACTTCCGCTCGGAAGATGTGGTCGCCAGCGCGAACAGCTTTGGCGACGATCTTGTAGACGATTTCACCTTCGACCGGCACGCTGGCGATCGGATGAAAGACGACTTGGCCAGCACTGATTTCGTGCCCGCCGCCGTGTACGGAAACAGGCTCAACACCCGGGGAGAAGAAGGCAATAACTTCGACGTCCTCCGCGGCTTTCGTCCCGCGATTGATGACCCGTACCTCGTAAACCATTTCTTCGCCCACCGGAATTGGCCCGCGCGGATCGGTAACCTCCAGCTTCAGATCCGCCAACGCCTGCACGTCGGTGGTGGCAGAAGCAGCATCCGTCAGTCCGCTTTCGGCCTGGGTGTTGACTTGCAATGTATTCGCACCGGCTCGCGATAGCGTGGCCTTAACCGTAACGAGTTGCTCTTCTTCCGCGGAAAGCGAACTGAGGCTCCAAGTTACCTCGCCATTGACGGAGTCCAACTGGCCGCCATGGCTGCTGCTGACGTACTCGGCTCCGGCCGGCAGCGTGGCGGTCATGCGAACCTGTTGGGCCACATCGTTGCCCGGATTCGAAACGCGAATCTGATAGGCGGCTAGAGTTCCCGCAAACTTGGCCGCAGGCGCTTTCAAGTCGAGTTTTAAGCCGGCGCGGCGGATGAGGACTCTTTCGGTGGCCTCGGATTTCAAACCGACATCGCCGGTGGCAATCGCATGGATGGTTAAATGTCCGGCCTGTCGCGCCGTTAACTCAACTTCCAATTCACGCTTTTCGCCGGGGGCAATCTTGCCGATCCGCTGAACGGCCATCGGTCGGTCGCCGCCATCCAGCGGCATTAATTGAATTTGGACGTTGTCCGCTTCGCCGGTGCCTGGATTTGAAACGGTCATACGGTAGATCTTGGTGTCTCCGTACCGCACCTCGGCCGGACCGCCGATCTGGATGTGCAGTTTCGGCTCTTGTACCTGGATGAGCGTTTTTGCCGAAATCGGTTGGATCGACCAGCCCACAGACATCTCAAACGCGTCGCTCTTGTGCGGCAACACGGTCAACGTCACCTCCTCACTCGCTCGTGGAGGTAGTTGCGTGATTTGCCAGGCCAGCGGTTCGCCGGCTTTGGCAACGGCTCGGTCAGTCGTGCCGCGCGTCGGATTTATGGCGCGAATTTCGGCCCAGTTTGGACCCTGAATACGGACTACAACACCATCGGCAACCACATCACCAGTGTTGCGTACGACGACTTTGTAGGTGGTTTTTCGACCGATGACCGTGCTGCGCGGCCCGGTGGTTTCGAGAACGATCATCGGGCCCTTCGTCGAGATCACAACCTCGTTACTTTCGCGGTTTGTGGTATCCGCATTCAACACAGGCGCTGCCGGTTGTGCCGGTACCTCTGTCGGACGGGTCGATAAATCTGGCTCAGAAACGTTACCACTTTCTTTCGGAGGGCTTTCAATTTGCTTTGGCCCAGGCGGATTTTCGGCTTCGACCGGCGCAGAGGCTGAAAGTATCGACTTTTCGTCCGCCGCTGGACTTTTAGCAGTGGGTTGTTCCGGCTTCTCGGCCGAAATCGGTTTTGCGTCGGTATCCTCGTCCCGCAAGGCAGGCCGCCGCGAGGAGCGGTCGGTATCGTCGGCATCCTGGAAGGGGGTTTTGGCGTTGCCGGTCGATTGCGGCTCGATCCGTCGTGGCACTTGTGTGGGGGGCACCGGCGGGGAGTCAACTCGGGAGTTTGGCTTGCTGACCGCGGAACCCTGCTTGCCGGTGGCGGCCGCATCTGCAGCTTGCTTTTTTAAGGGTAAGCCGCCGGTTCCCGGCCGAATCCGCCGGTTCTGCGAGTATTGTGCCGGTTGCACACTTGGATCGACAAACGGGGTTTCGACGACGTAGCTCTGGCGGGTCGCTTCGAGCCGCTCGTCGAGTGAAATGCTCTCATTGGAGCCCATCTGTCCGAGGGCCGCGGCTGCAGCTAGCGATACCGCCACTATCGAGACGAGACCAAAAGTCTTCATTCGCATTGTTTTATTCCTGAATAAAGATGCACCAAGGGAAAATCATCTCTCGCCTTATCGACGGACTGCATTTGAACGGTTAATTCAATTCGGTAATTTTTTCCGAATTTGCCGATTGTAGGGATTTCGCGAAATAGTCGATCGGCTGGAACGAATAGCCTGGGTGAGGTAAAAAGGCTGCTGTCATGGATCGATATCCGTATGCAAAACCGCCCCGCTGGTGGTCGCCGAGGCCGAGGCGGTTATGGGTGAATATCTGGCGCCCGGTTCGTCGGCGGCAGCAACGCCGCGATCAGCGGGTCAA
>JAYZEI010000032.1:0-2359 GCA_036337375.1 Planctomycetota bacterium
CCAGCCGCGGCGCGGACCGCGCTCGCCAAACTTGCGTCCCGTCATGCACTGATAACCATCGTGCCGGCCGTCCGAATCGCTAAGCGATCTGACAATCGCGAACCTGTCGGCCAGCTTCGCCAGCCGCGGAAATAATTGGCAAATTTCCATTCCGGGCACGTTGGTGCTAATTGGATGGAACTCGCCACGAATCCCGGCCGGCGCGTTTGGCTTGAGATCCCACATATCGATATGAGCAGGTCCGCCCGGCAGGTAGATATTGATAATCGCCTTGTGGGAACGGCCGACGGCGGCCTCGGCCTCCATCCTTAAGATTTCGGGCAGGCAAAGACCACCCATCGCCGCACCGCCAATCTGCAGAAACCCGCGGCGGGACAAGCGATCGCAAAATCCGGGCTTTTTGTCCGGTCGTCCGAGAATTGTGAGCATTCAACTGCCCCATTTAAAAAGGAACGAAGGCGGATCACCAGTATTCATTATCGTTTTGCACGCACATCAAACTCCAGCGCACACCGGCGGCAGGGTACATCAGATCACCCGCGAATGTCAACAGAAAATCAGCTAACTAGCTACTTGAACTGCACTTACAGCATTAAAGCTATCACACCTTTGCCGCGAGGCTACGACGCTATAAAAGCTTTTTTTCGATGTCGTCGGACAGACGTTCGATGACGGTTTCCAGAGAACCCGCCGCCAGCACCGCGACCTGCTCCTGATAAATGCCTTTGCCGTAGATTTCGCGCGGCGGCAGATACATCGCCCGTGAACCGTTGGCGATCGTCGCAACCATCACCGGATAATTAGGAAACCGGCTTCGAAGTGCCGTTTGCAGTTGTTGGTAGTGTTCGCTTTCGACCGCGACCCAGATCGCGTCGCCGCACCGGAGCATCGTCGCTGCCAGTGGAAATCTTTCGCCCTGCGGTAGTTGTTCCAAGATCATCGCGCGGCGTCTCCCGCGTTCGGCCATTGCGCGTTTGTCGGCCGCACCTTGCTCGTCGCCCGCGGATAATGCTGCGGTCGATTGATTTTCGAGACTTTCAATTTCGTCATACAACGCTTCGAGTGTCTTTGGCTCATCCACGTACGGCAAGTCGATTGTTGTCCGCCTCAACTTCCAAATTGCCGCATCGCGCGCGCGATCGTCCGACATCGTCACATAGTTCCATCCGCCAAGCGTGGCAGCTGAGATGACTGCTCCGGAAAACTTTAAGGCTGATTTTGCCGGCGGCAGCGAGGTCAGCACCGACAGCGCCGCAAAGCCCAGTTGCCGGCCGTTGCGGTCCGCAATCTCCGGATCGCCGACGTACTGTATTTTTGGTCCAAGATCGCCCGAAGCGCCCTGAATAAAAACGCACGGCGCACCGGTTGCGTCTTCGACAAGCTCGCGCGTGGCACCGGGGAAATCGGGGCTAATCAGCGAATTCTGCCAAGCGAGCGTTGTTGGATGGCAGGCGTAATTGACCAACGACGCCAACATATTCCCATCCTTGTCGCTAACTCGCGCGGCCACCACCGTATCATCAGCGACGGCATACGGATTGTATCCGCAGACAAACTGTGCGGATTCGCCGTCCCAAAAGTCGCGCTGCACGGCCAGATCGCAGTGCCCGGTACCGTAGACGATATCCGCCGGTTGCCGCGACCGGCGCGCTGCGACAACAAGTTCGCCGACGATCGCAGCCAGCTGATCCAAGTAAGCCGAAATCAACTCGCCGCCCGGCAATCCCGCTCGATCGAGGCTCATCAATCCGGCCGAGTGCGTGTGAGAAAACAGCACCAACAGATGTTCTTTCGGCACGTCGGCGCTGCGGCTGACCTTGTCGAGCAAGCCGTCCATCTCCGCCGCCCGTAACAGACAGTGATCCAGCGCGATGACGATCAACTCGTCGCGGCAGGCCCCGGTATCAACCGGCGCCAGCGCCAGCGCCGTTGCCCGCAGCGGCCGATGAACTCCGGTGGCAACATCGTGCCGCGCGGCGCCCCACATGCGGCAGTAGATTCCGACCGGTGGCGTAATGTCGCCCACGGCAATGCCGAATTGAACGTGGCTTTGTAAAGTTTCGACGGTATGCATCTCACGTCCTCGACGAGTGCAAACTTGGCTCCGGTCAACCGTTGTCCGGCGAGTCAGTCTAGCGTATCCTCACGTTGCGGAATCAATCGCCGCCTGAAGACGATCCAACAACCGGTCAATCTCCGCCGCGGTTTCGGGGTCCAACTGAAATGCATTGGGACGACGGCGGTAGTCGTTGGCGAAAATACCGCGGTTGACCATGATGTACTTTTCAACGGCCAGAAAACCGTCGAGGCCGGCCTGCATTTGCAAGGCAACGAGTCCGCAAATCGGCAAATACAACCG
>JAYZEI010000033.1:0-7900 GCA_036337375.1 Planctomycetota bacterium
TTGGCGTCGATCGTCAACTCGCTGTCCGGCAATTTGATCCAACGCGCCGCCCAGGTTCACCTGAAAGAACACCGAAAGTTGGTTGTTGTCCCCCGCGAGACGCCGGTTTCCACGCTGCTGCTGGATTGCATGAAACGAGCGTCCGATGCGGGTGCGATCGTGTTGCCCGCCTCGCCCGGATTCTACCACGGCGTCAAAACGATCCAGGACTTGGTCGATTTTGTCGTCGGCCGCATCTTGGATCAGCTCGGAATCGAACACAACCTAATTCGTCGCTGGGGTGGATCATAGGACTGCGGAACTTAGAATCAGCGGCTTGGTATTGGGAACCTTTTCATTGGCCATGCAACTTCGCAAACAACTGGAAATGATTCGCTTCAGCCACACGGTATTTGCGCTGCCGTTCGCGCTTTTGGCAGCGGTGATGGCCTGGACGGCCCAACCTCGGCCCCCGTGGCGGTGGCTGGATTTGGCTGGCATCGTGCTCTGCATGGTGGCGGCACGCAGTGCAGCCATGGCCTTTAATCGAATTGTTGACCGTAAAATGGACGCCCGAAATCCGCGAACCGCGGACCGTCATCTACCATCCGGGCAACTCAGCGTCGCCAGTGTCGCCGGCTTTGCCGCAGCTTGTAGTGCGCTGTTCGTCACGGCGACGTTATTGTTTCTACCTCACAATCCACTGCCGGTTTTTCTGTCGGTACCCGTGTTGCTATTTCTGCTCGGATACAGCTACAGCAAACGGTTCACTGCCTTGGCTCATTTTTGGCTCGGCGCCGCGTTGATGCTGGCACCCATTTGCGCTTGGATCGCGATTCGAGGCAATCTTGTATTGGCGGATTTCTACGACTTGTTGCCGGCGGTCATTCTCGGTGGTTCGGTGATGATGTGGGTTGCGGGTTTCGACATGATTTACGCCTGTATGGATGTGGATTTCGACCGCCAAGAAAATCTGAAAAGCGTGCCGAATCGCATCGGCATTTCGGGGGCGCTACGGTTGTCCGCGGCTTGCCATGTCGGCACAATCATCCTGTTAGCCATCCTGCCCTTTGAATTTCCGATCCTGGGATGGATTTATTGGTGTGGGGTTGGGCTAATTGCGACACTGCTAATTTACGAACACGCAATTGTCAGGCCCGACGATTTGTCCCGTGCGGGAGTGGCGTTTTTCAACGTGAATGCCATAATCAGCATTGGACTGTTTTTGTTTGGAACGGTGGACCTGCTCACGTAAGCAGTGTCGCCTAACCGGGAGCCCGCGAGGAAGATTTAGATGATGGTCCAGTCAGCGAAACCAACTCTCGATTCGATCAGCGACAAAGTCGTGTCCGACGAGCGACTAACGTTCGACGACGGTCTGTTTCTTTACAGCGACGAAATGCCGCTCGGAGAACTAGCGGTGTTGGCCAACTTGGTCCGCGAGCGCAAAAACGGCAATGCCGCGTATTTCAATATCAACACGCATCTGAACCCGACCAACGTCTGCATCTACCGATGCTGCTTTTGTGCATTCCGAGCGGATTTGCGCGATCCCAAGGGATACATGATGACCGACGAGCAAATTCTGGCGCGCGGCCAAGAAGCGATCGACAACGGTTGTACCGAAATGCACATTGTCGGCGGGCTGCACCACCAAATGAAGTACGACTGGTACCTGAACATCATTCGCATCCTGCACCGGTCCTACCCACAGTTGCACCTAAAAGCCTGGACGGCAGTCGAAATCAATTGGTTCGCACACCTGACCAAGCGACCGTATTCCGATATCTTGGCCGAATTGATCGACGCGGGTTTAGGCAGCATGCCAGGTGGCGGCGCCGAAATTTTCCACCTGGAGGTCCGCGACAAAATCTGTGAACACAAGGCCGACGCCCGCAACTGGATCGAAATCCACCGTACTGCGCACAAATTGGGGCTCCGCACAAACTCCACCATGCTGTACGGTCACATCGAAAAAGACTATCACCGCATTGATCATTTGATTCGGCTGCGCGAACTCCAAGACGACACTGGAGGATTTCAGACTTTCATCCCACTGGCATTTCACCCGGAGAACACGGGACTCTCCGACATCAAAAAACCAAGCGGCGCGATGGACCTGCGGACGATGGCCGTCAGTCGCCTCATGTTGGACAACATCGATCACATCAAGGCCTATTGGATCACGCTCGGCATTGGCACCGCACAGACGGCGCTGGCCTATGGCGCAGATGACCTCGATGGTACCGTGAGGCACGAATTGATCTATCACGACGCGGGCTCGGAAACGCCTGAGATTCTCTCCGTTGACCACATCGAGCGGTTAATCCGTGAGGCCGGTCGAGAACCGATCGAACGGGATACGCTGTATCACCGAATCAATCGCAGCGGCACGAATTGGCAGACCGGCGAGGCGATCGTAGCCGCCCCGTAAACGCCAAACTGAGTTATAACCCGTTCCAGAAAACGACCGTAACTCATTCGGATTCAAAGACACGACCACGGCAGGCATACGCGGCTGTGGCAAAACAAAGCGGCCTGGCTACATGCCGGGCCTGCAGCAACGTTTTAAATCGCCGCTTACTCGTGCTCGGCAAATGCCGCGGGTAGATAGTCAACTAGGTCACTTGCCGTGAGGGCCACCATTCCCACGGTTTCTCTTGCTTTATCACCCGCCAGGCCGTGCAGATACACGCCAAGTTGAGCAGCGGAAAAAGGACTCATCCCCTGGCACAGCAGCGCAGTGATGATGCCGGTCAGAACATCACCGCTGCCGCCGGTGGCCATACCTGGATTTCCCGTCTGGTTGACATAAACTTGCGCACCGTCGGTGACAACCGTACCATGCCCCTTCAACACCATTGTCACGCGAAATTTTCTGGCAGCTGCGACGGCGCGATCAACTCGCTGGTCTGCGGATTCGATCTCGGCGCCGGTCAAGCGGGCAAACTCGCCGGGGTGCGGCGTCAAGATGCGCGGCCCGCCGGACTCCGGAAACTCCGACAACTGCGAAACCGCATACAGCGCATCTGCGTCGAAGACCATCGGCTGCTCTGGCCGACAGTAGAGCCACTGGATTAAAGCGACCAGTTCGTCCGATCGTCCCAGTCCGGGACCGCAACCGATGGCCGTCGCGAATTGCGTGACCTCTTCGATTCGGTCTAGCGCGACTGCGCTGATGCGGCCGTGACGATCACAGGGGAGCGGCCAAGTCATGTAGCAGGGATCGAAAGATGCAACGGTCGACTGGCACGTTTCGGGGATGGCAAGATTTACCAGTCCGGCACCGCTCCGCAACGCGGCCATTCCCGCCAATCCGATCGCGCCGCTCATGCCGACCGAACCGCCGATCAGCAACGCGCGGCCGTAATCTCCTTTGTGTGTCTGCCGGCCCCGAGGCGGCAGCTGCGGCAATTTCGGCGCGTTTTGGTCGTTCATGACTTCATTGCCGCTGGTGTCGGTCCGCGCGCCGCCCGCGACTGTGCCGCCCTCAGCGCAATCAGCCCCGCGATGTACCCTGCCTTGAATCCGGCATCGATATTCACGACGGCTACGTTGGAAGCACAACTGTTGAGCATCCCCAATAGCGGCGCGAAGCCACCGAGATTCGCACCGTAGCCAACGCTGGTCGGCACGGCGATTACCGGACAAGCCAAATGGCCGCCCACAACGCTTGGCAGCGCACCTTCCATGCCGGCAACCACAATCACTGCATCTACCTGTCGCAGCGCCGCCAGATGCGGCTGCAACCGCTGCGGCCCGGCGACACCGACGTCACTGATCAGCGTCACTTCGGCGCCGGTCCACTGCGCCGTTTCGAAAGCTTCCTCAGCGACGGGCCGATCGCTCGTTCCGGCACTGACAATGGCGACATTTCCCGGGCGGTCGTCAACCGTCACTTCCCGGCCCGTATCAATCCGGAATGTTCGAGCTACTTCGCTGTAACGCCCGGCTGCAAAACGTTGGCTAAGCACATCTGCCTTCTCTGATGACAATCGCGTGACCAACACATTACAACCGGCCTCCAGCTGGCAAGAAATGATCTGGAAAATTGCCTCCACCGTTTTGCCTTCGGCAAAGACGACCTCGGGCAGCCCGCACCGTCGCTGGCGGTCTAGGTCGACTTGCGCATCGCCAAGGTCGACCGTCGCCGGCGTACCGACGACCTTTACGAATTCGTCGATCGATAGTCGCCCGTCGAGCAACTGTACGGCAAACTCCTTGATCCGTTCAGCATCCATAAGTTCATCGTAACGCGCCACCAAGACACAGGCCAACCGGCACAAGATTCGTTAACATTCCCTGAAAAAATGCCTTTTTTGGTCAGACTGTGCAAATGGCTGGTTGCCAACATCGTCAAGAATTGATAAGCAATCGTGTTGTTTTCCTCGAACGCACAAATTGAAAGCTGGCCACCATGTCGGATTTTGAAACCCGCCGTAAGAAACTCCGCTCGCTGACCAAGAAGGCCGGCATCGGCGCGCTGTTGGTGACGGACTTCACGAACGTCACTTATCTGACTGGCTTTACGGGCGATAGCAGCTACCTGCTGTTGATGCCGCAGGGCGAGGTCATCTTGTCCGATTCACGCTACACGGTACAACTCGCCGAAGAGTGCCCCGGGTTGGACGTCGAATCGCGGACTTCGGCCACGCCAATGCTCAAGTTAATTGAAAAAGTTGTCCGCCGTGGCAAGCTTGCGCGTCTTGGCTTTGAGGCCGCCTCGATGACCGTCGCGGAGCACTCGGCGATCGCAAACGTGCTCGCCAAGACCGAATTGGTCGCAACGGCTGGGCTTGTCGAACAACTTCGGATGATCAAGGACCGCGACGAAATCTCGGAACTCCGCATTGCCGTTAAGTTTGCCGAACGCGCTTTTGCCGTCATCCGCAACGCCCTCCGACCCGACCAGACAGAACGCGAAATTGCATTCAATCTCGAGCACCAAATTCGTCAATTCGGTGGCGACGCTTGCGCGTTCAAACCGATTGTCGCCTGTGGTCCACGAGCTGCGTTGCCGCACGCCATCCCGACAGACCGTCGCGTCGAAGAAAGTGGTTTTCTTCTGATTGACTGGGGCGCACTCAGCCCCAAAGGGTATCGCAGCGACTTGACTCGCGTCCTTATCACAGGTAAAATATCGCCCAAACTTGAACGCATATATAGGGTTGTGTTAAAAGCGCAACAACGGGCTATTGCCAAGATACGTCCCGGCGTGCCGGCCTCGGACGTTGACGCGGCCGCCAGGAATGTGATTGCAAAAGAGGGCTTCGGCAAGTACTTCGGACATGGGCTCGGCCACGGCGTGGGCTTGGACATTCATGAAGAGCCAAGGCTCTCAAAATCGAACTCTCAACCCCTCAAGCCGGGAATGGTGATTACGATTGAGCCGGGAATTTATTTACCTGGATTTGGCGGGGTGCGAATCGAGGATGATGTGCTGGTGACGCGTGACGGACACGAAGTGTTAACGAGCGTTCCCAAACGATGGGACGAGGCGGTTGCTGTGGCCTGAGAAAAACTCGCTTGGTTGCGGCTCAAACGGGGCACGGCGACGGGCGACAATCCGGCCTGCTTGGCGTTGGATTTTGGTTGAACAAACGTGATGGGAGCTTGATATGAGTGTCGGTGACGTTTTTGACGTCAAGAAGATTCGCCGACTTGTCCAGTTAATGGAGGAACACAGCCTAACGGAAGTGGACCTCGAACAGGGCGAACAGCGTATCCGTCTGCGCCGGCAGGGCGAAGTTGTCCAGGCCGCGCCTCCTCCCGCGGCTCCCGTGGCGGTACCCGCGGCCCCCCAACCACCGGCAGCCGCCACCTCAGCACCAGCTCCCGCTGTGGAAGAAAAATTAGTGACCATCAACAGCCCGATGGTCGGCACGTTTTACACCGCGGCGAATCCCGACGCCGCGGCCTACGTCAAAGTCGGCGATCACGTCGGACCCGACACAACGGTTTGCATCGTCGAGGCCATGAAAGTATTTAACGAAATTCCTGCGGAAACCTCCGGGAAAATTGTTGCGAGCTTGGTCGAAAACGGTGATCCGGTCGAGTACGGGCAGCCGCTATTCAAAGTCGATCCGTCGGCGTAGTTGATTGATGTACAAGCGCATTCTTATAGCCAATCGAGGTGAAATCGCATTGCGGATTATCCGCGCGTGCCGCGAGTTAGGCGTAGAAACGGTCGTCATCTACAGCGAGGCAGACCGCGATGCCCAGTACGTAGAACTTGCCGACGAGGCGTACTGCGTTGGCCCGCCGCGGGGCAGCGACAGCTATTTGAAAATTGACCGGGTAATCAGCGCGGCGGAAGTCGGCAACGTTCAGGCGATCCACCCAGGCTACGGTTTCCTCGCCGAAAACGCCCATTTCAACGAGGTTTGTCGCAGTTGCAAGATCGACTTCGTCGGACCGTCGCCCGAAGCCATGCGACTGCTGGGTGACAAAAACCATGCCCGAACCTTGGCCCGCAAAGCAGAGGTGCCCGTTGTTCCTGGCAGCAAGGGACTGCTGGAGAACGAAGACGATGCGATGAAAACAGCCCACGAGATCGGATTTCCCGTGCTGGTCAAAGCTTCGGCCGGGGGTGGTGGCAAAGGAATGCGGGTGGCATTAAATGACTTGGCGCTGAAGCAATCGATCCAACAAGCCAAGGTCGAGGCGGAGGCCGCCTTCGGCGACGGCAGCGTTTATTTGGAAAAATATATTGAGCACCCGCGGCATATCGAGGTGCAGGTGGTTGCCGATCAGCACGGCAACGCCGTACACCTTTGGGAGCGCGAATGCTCCGTCCAGCGACGGCACCAAAAACTGATCGAAGAAAGTCCGGCCCCAAATCTGGCTGAGGACAAGCGATTGGCCATGTGCGAAGCAGCTGTTCGTATGATCCAGGCGGCGGATTATAGTAATGCCGGAACGGTCGAGTTCATTGTCGATTCCGAAGGCAACTTCTATTTCATCGAGGTTAATGCTCGAATCCAGGTCGAACATCCCGTCACAGAAATGGTGACCGGCGTCGATTTGATCAAAACGCAATTGCTGATTGCCAGCGGAGAACCGCTTCCAATGAAGCAGGAGGACATTCGGTTGAATGGCGCCGCGATCGAGTGCCGAATTAATGCCGAAGACCCGGAAAAGAACTTCCAACCGTCGCCCGGAACGATCAAACAAATCTATCCACCGGGGGGCCCGGGCGTGCGGTTCGATTCCCACGCTTACGCAGGATACACCGTTTCGCCTTATTACGATTCGATGATCGGCAAGTTGATCGTCCATCAACCAACGCGCCGTGAGGCCATCAACTGCATGCTGCGAGCATTGGCCGAATTGCGGATCGACGGCATCAAAACTACGGTGCCACGCCATGAAGAAATTCTTCGGCACTCTGCTTTTGTTGAGGGACGGATCGATACCACGTTTGTCGAACGCACGTGGGAATCGTGAAAAGAATGCGGGCGAATCTTTTGTAATCGACGCAATTTATCCTACGTCAACAGGGGCGGATTCTCTGCAGCGCCGCATTCAATTAGAATGATCGTTTGCTCGGAGATCCCTCGTTTGAACAGGTGATCTAAGTTTCTCAGAGAAGAATCATGCCATCACAATCACCACTGGGACGCCCCCCACAGCAGCAGACGGGAATCCGCAGGGCCGCGATTTTGTTCGCGGGCGGCCCCGCCCCCGCTGCAAACGCGGTTATTTCCACCGCTGCGGCGTCGTTTCTGCGCAATGGCATGGAGGTGCTCGGGATCAAGCATGGCTACTCCGGACTGTCAGAATTCGCGACTGACAACCCGATGCTGGAAAACCGTGATTTCATCAGAATCACCGAAAACACCCTTAAGAGGACTCGGAATACTCAAGGAATTCTTCTGGGCACCGCGCGAACCAACCCGGGAAAGTTGATCAACAGCCCCCA
>JAYZEI010000034.1:0-11831 GCA_036337375.1 Planctomycetota bacterium
AGCGTAATTTTCTATTCTTTCCATGCCGATCGGCCGCGATCACCGGCCCCTCGCCTGACGGGGCGGAGGGGCCAGGGCCTGACGGCTAGTCGTTGCCGGCAGTTTTTCGCGGTATTTTCCAGTTGCGGGTCTGAAATTGCATGTTAGATTAGGACCGCGTGGAGCAGAGATCGCAATCGTTCGTTTCGGAAAAGTAGGCTTTATTGATTTCCCGCTTGATGCGCAGCTCTCAACAACAACCGCGTCTTCGCGGCTTTACGCTGGTGGAATTGCTGGTGGTCATTGCGATCATCGGTATCCTCGTGGCCCTGCTGCTTGTCGGGCTCAACGGTGCCCGCTCAGCGGCCCGCCGCGCGGCGTGCAAAAAAAACCTCCAGCAAATCGGCCGGGCCGCGCTCTCCTACGAGGGGATTCACGACCGTCTGCCGCCGGGGTGGCTGGGGCCGAAACCGTCCGGTAAAGTCGGACCCTTTAAGGATCCGTTCATCGGTACACTGGCGTATTTGCTGCCCTATCTGGAAAGCAAGGACCTCAGCGAGGACATTCTGGTCAATAAAGACCTATCCAAATCGGGGCCGAAATGGTGGAGCGATGAGAGTACCGTCGAGGCCGCTAAAACCCACGTGCCGGTCTTTCAATGCCCTTCGGCGGACCAGTCACCGGGCGTACGGGGGACGTTTTTGACGATTTCGACATGGCACGACGCGGATGAGCATAAGTACTGGGTCTCCGGCGCATACGTTTCGCCGGCAAATGGCTCCCGCAAGCTTGGAACGACCAACTATCTAGGTTGTATGGGCTACGTCGGCGCGGTCAATCATGCGTTTGCCGATCGGCTTCGAGGCCCGTTTCACAATCGCTCGCAGGAATCATCCAGGACCGCCGCGCGGGACGGGACGACCAACACGATCATGTTTGCCGAAGCACTCGGCCATTGGCGCGGCGAGATAAAATATTCGTGGATGGGGTGCGGCGCACTGCCGGTGGCGTGGGGGGTCGACCAAGACCATTTCGCCAGTTTTTCCAGCAAACATATCGGCCAGATCATGTGTTGTATGATGGACGGGTCGGTCAAACCGATGTCGACGGATGTTTCCCGAGAAACTTTAATTGGCGTCGGCAGCGTCGACGACGGATCGGTTGTAATGGTTGGCGATATCGTGGACGATTAGTGGTTGGAGGCCGTGATGGACAAATTAGTGTTACTGCTGCGAGCCCGGTTTGCCGGAATTTCCCTGCTGTTTTGCTGCGCACTTTCAGCCTGCAGCAACGAAGACGCCTCGGTCGACGGCAACAACGGGGATTCCCGCGATGTGAGTATTGAGGAAATAGGCGATCCGGATGTCGATGCAGGTCGGCAGGCTGTGGATGATCCGTCGTCCGACAATGAGTCCGCAGCGCCGGCTGATGCCGACCAGCCGGAACTGAAGGAACCCGTGCTTCAAGAAGAGCGGGTTAAAGGCCTCTAGTGGTCACCACCCGCCGGCATTCGGGATCTAGCGGGTGTTCAATCTTTGCCGGGCCTTGTTAACGATTCGCACACCACCGCGCGATGTCTTTGGCCCAGTAGGTGAGAATGATCCCCGCGCCGGCGCGATGCATCGCGGTTAACGATTCGGTGACAATTTGCCGCTCGTCGATCCAGCCTTTTTCGGCGGCGGCCTTAACCATGCTGAATTCGCCGGAGACGTTGTAGGCTGCCAGTGGTACGCCGGGAAAGCGGTCGCGGACTTGGCGGATGATGTCCAGGTACGCCAGCGCAGGCTTGACCATGACAAGGTCCGCGCCTTCGGCCAGATCAAGTTCGACCTCGCGCAGCGCTTGCTCGGCGATTGACGCGGGATCCATCTGATAACTGCGGCGGTCGCCGGACTGCGGCGTGCTTTCCGCAGCCTCGCGGAATGGGCCGTAAAAAGCGCTGGCATACTTTGCGGCGTAACTCATGATCGGCAGATGATCGAAACCGACGTCGTCCAGCGCCGCCCGGATGGCGAACACCATGCCGTCCATCATGCCGCTGGGCGCGACCATATCGGCGCCGGCCACGGCATGACTGACCGCCTGGCGGCCGAGCAGTTCGAGCGTGGCATCGTTGTCGACGTCCGTGCGGCCCGATTTTTCAGTGAGTTTGCCGCAATGACCGTGATCGGTGTATTCGCAAAAACAGACGTCTGTGATAACCAGCAGATCCGGGGCCGTTTTTTTGACGACGGCGAGTGCCTGCTGCACGATGCCGGTGTCGCTGGTTGCATCGCTGCCGATTGCGTCCTTTTCATTTGGTATGCCGAAGAGGATCACGCCGCCGATCCCCAGATCGGCCGCCTCGCGAATTTCGTCGGCCAGCAGATCGGGAGAAAGCTGGAATTGTCCCGGCATGGAATCGATCGGCTGCCGTACGCTTTGCCCCGCGCGGACGAATAACGGCAAGATCAATCGTCGTGGCGACAAATCGATATCT
Organism: Planctomycetota bacterium; assembly: GCA_036337375.1. Classification (GTDB taxonomy): domain Bacteria; phylum Planctomycetota; class Planctomycetia; order Pirellulales; family UBA7805; genus JAYZEI01. The sequence continues at coordinate 2,459 of JAYZEI010000034.1, forward strand.
CGGACAAGCGCGCGGACGGCCGGATGGTGCCGCAATCGGCGCAGACGCACGCTCGGGAAGTGCTGATGCGGAATGAATCCCATAAACTCAGTGTAAATGAACTGTGGCAGGGGAGCAAAGGAGCGGAAGCGAAGAGAGGGTTAGCCTTCTTTGCCTCCCTGCCCCGTTTCCAGCCTTGCTCTATGTAATGAAACCACCAAACCCGATATAAATAGGGTGCCTTCCAATTGCATAACGAGTAGGAAAATGCCATGCCATGGTTTGGTCGTAAGAAACGGCTTGTCGATTACGCAAGCTGCGCGGGATGAGCGGGAAAGCTTCCCCAGGATGGGATCGCGCAGGTCGTGCGTGAACTGCCAAAGTTTGAAGATCCAGATTTGGTCATTGGCCCCGAAGGATTCAGCGATGCGGGCGCCTACCGCCTCCGCGACGATTTGATCATTGTTCAGTCGCTCGATTTCTTTCCGCCGTTAGTGGACGACCCGTTTGTTTTCGGCCAAATCGCGGCGGCCAACAGCATGAGCGATATCTTCACCATGGGCGCGCGACCAACGACCGTGCTCAATATCGTCGGCTTCCCGGACGACAAACTGGGGCTGGACATCCTCGGTCAAATTCTTAAGGGCGGCGCCGAACGGACCGCGGCCGCCGGCGCGGTCGTCGCGGGTGGCCATACGGTGCGGGATAGCGAAATTAAATACGGACTTTCCGTGACGGGGGTGGTGGAGCCGAAAAATCTGATCACCAACCGAAACGCCAAACCCGGAGATGTGTTGATATTGACGAAGGCCCTCGGCACCGGATTTGTCACCACCGCATTTAAGGCCGGAAAATGTCCGGAGGAAGTTATTGAGGCCGCGACGAATAGCATGGTGCAGTTGAATGACATTGGTCTCGAAGCCGCCCGGGCGGTCGGTGCGGTCGCGGCAACGGATATAACCGGTTTCGGATTGGCGGGGCATGCGCGGGAGATGGCCGATTCGAGCGATGTGACAATTACGTTGCAAATCGGTAAACTGCCGGTACTTCCGGGGGCGGAAAAACTTGCTGAGGCGGGCTTTATGACCAGGGCCAGCGCGTCAAATCGAAGTTTTGCCCGACCCACAACGCGCATTGGAGCGGCCGATCCATTAAAATTGGAGTTTGCCTTCGATGCCCAGACGTCGGGTGGTCTGCTCATCAGTACCGAAGCCAATCGAGCAGATGAGCTTGTCGACCGCGCCCGTTCGGGCGGCGCGGCCGTCGCATGCATCATCGGCAGGGTCGAAGCGAGACAAGATGTTTCGGTGGTCATCGAACCATAAACTCGAACCATGTTTTCGGAGAGATTGATGAGGTTGGAAGAGGCACGATATTTCATCTGGATCGCGGCGCTGTCGGTTGCCGTGTACTTCTCTGCTTGGCCGCCGTCCGCCGGTCGGTTCCTAACGGCAAGCATCGCCGCGGCTGCGGAAGAGAGCGGCGAAGATGCCAAGGCGGACGAAAATGAAGAGGTTGAGGAAGAAGCGAAGCCGATCGGCTTGCCGCTGTCCGCTAGGCTGAAAAAACTGTTTGCCGATATACCAGAGTCGGCCGAAGACCTGAAGGCAATGCAGGCGCACATTCAGAACATTGCCCGGCTGGTCACACCCTGCACGGTGGCCGTGCAGCTGCGCGGCGGCATGGGCAGCGGGGTCATCGTCAGCGAGGACGGATACGTCCTCACCGCCGGTCACGTCGTCGGCCGCCCCGATAAGGAGGTCACCTTTATCTTCCCCGACGGCAAGAAAGTTAAAGGCAAGACGCTGGGCGCGGACTACGGTATCGATTCCGGCCTGATGAAGATTACTGCGGAGGGCAAGTGGCCATTCGTCGAACTCGGAGACTCGGGCGATCTAAGAACGGGCCACTGGTGCATGGCCATCGGCCATCCCGGTGGGTTCCGTAAGGATCGTTCGCCGCCCGTGCGTGTCGGCCGCATCGTCCATAAATCCGGCAAGGCGATTATCACGGACTGTACGCTGGTTGGTGGCGACTCGGGAGGGCCGCTGTTTGACATGTCAGGAAAAGTCATCGCGATCCACAGCCGCATCGGAGACGGATTGAAAGCCAACGTTCACGTTCCGGTCAATACGTATCGAGATAGTTGGGATCGATTGGCCGACGGCGATGCGTGGGGTGGACGGCGTCCGGGCGGCCCGGTGATTGGTGTCGTCGGTGAAAGGAATTCCGAGGAAGCAAAGATTACCCGAGTGCTGGGCAATTCGCCGGCAGAGAAATTCGGAGTTGAAGTCGGTGATGTGATCACCAAATTTGACGGAAAAGAAGTAAAGACCTTCAAGTCGCTGTCTGATGCCGTGGCGGAGAAGGAACCGGGGGACAAAGTGAAAGTCGAACTCAGGCGGAATGACGAGACGATAACGTTGGAACTCGTAGTCGGCAGGCGCGGCGGATGACAAAAACAAGGAAACGGAGATCGGTAGGCGTGAGATATTCATTATTCAAGCTCTTTCGGGGCTATCTGCTGGCCTGGATGGCCATTGCCTTTGCGCCGGCGCTACAGTCGGCGGACTTGGATCATCGCGACCATCCTCAAGTACGTCGCGCTTTTCGTTCGGTTGTTTCCGAGGAGCGAAAAGCAACGGTGCGGGTCCTGTGCGACGGCAAATCAACGATACTCGGTGCGGTCGTCGATGCCGAACAGGGGCTGGTCGTTACCAAAGCCAGCGAACTGCGGGGCAAACTCGCCGGCCGGACTTTTGAGAACACCGAGTACGAGGCAGAATTGCTCGGTAAGGATGGCGAACACGATGTTGCGCTGTTGAAACTAAAAATTGGCGATGACAAATTGCATGCCGTCAAGTGGCGGAGTTCCGACACGCCCGCGATCGGGAGTTTTCTCGCCACGACGAGTCTGGGCGAATACCCGTTGGCCATCGGTGTCGTCAGCGTCTCGCCGCGCAAGATCGGCCATCAACGCGGTTTTTTGGGCGTCGGACTGGGCGAGGCTGATGATGGCCCGCGAATTCGGGAGGTCATTCCCCAGAGCGCCGCCGCTTCAGCCGGGCTAAAGACCGAGGATGTCGTGACACATGTCAACGGCAAGGAAGTTTCCGATCCCAACGCGCTGATCCGCTTAATCGGTCGGCTTCGCCCCGGCGACGAAGTTAACGTGAAAGTCAGGCGAGAAGAAAAGGAACTCGATTTCAATCTTCGCTTGGGAACGCCGGAGATGAACGGTGCCCGCGCCGACCGCTTCAGCCGGATGAATGCGCTGGGGGGGGAACTCAGTACGCGACGCGCGGGATTTCCCGCAGTACTGCAGCACGATACCGTTTTGCGGCCCGATCAATGCGGCGGCCCGATTGTTGACCTCGAAGGCAATACAGTCGGCATCAACATCGCGCGGGCGGGGCGGGTGAATAGCTACGCTATCCCAGCCGAAGAGCTTAAAAAGATTGTCAGCCGATTGGCCAAGTAAACGCCGCCCAGCGGCGACCACGCCGGTTGGGGGGGCTTGGACCTACCGCACAGGAGGCCCGGCGGTCCGGTCGATACGCTTTGCCGATGGGGACCGGGTGAAACGAGCAACCGGCCTTGTGGCGGCCGTGCCAACCGTGCGGAATCAGGGCTGAAAAAAAGTTACTTTCCAAAACCTACCTCGGGTGCTGACCGGAATGCCGGCAGGCAGTCAATAAATGAAGGAATCGCGCAACTGTGAAAGTCTGTCTGTTTGATATCGACGGCACTTTGATTCGTTCGGGAGGGGCGGGGCAAAAAGCGTTTGAAGCGGTACTGTCGGCGGAATTCGGCATCGGGCAATTCAATGGCGACGTCGCTTTTAGCGGCCGCACGGACCGTGCGATCGTGCGTGATTTCTTCATGTTAAGCGGAGTCAGTGACTCGGCGGAAGCGTGGCAACGATTCGAGACTGCCTACCTTCGGCAACTGCCGCTGACGCTCGCCTCCAGTGACGGAACCGTTCTGCCGGGGGTCAAATCGTTGCTCGCGGGTCTGGATCGACATGCGGCCGTCGAGTTGGGGCTGTTGACGGGCAACACCGCGGCCGGCGCGAAACTGAAACTTTCATACTACGGCCTGGACCACTTTTTTAGGTTTGGCGGCTACGGAGACGACGTCTTGGATCGCGATGCCGTGGCCCGCATCGCGCTGAATGTGGCGCGGCAGTGGGTCAACGATCGGCTGCAGTTGGAAGATGTGTTTGTGATCGGTGATACGCCGCTGGACGTCCGCTGCGCACGCGCGATCGGCGCGCGGGCCGTGGCGGTTTGCACGGGATTTTCAACCGCAGAAGAATTGCGAGCGTCAGAGCCTGATTTGTTGTTGGACGATCTGGCGGACGCCGGTGCGCTGCTTGACGAACTGTCTCTGACATCTTGTTAATCACGTCCGCCTGACCATACGACCCGGCGGACCGCCGGCAGATTTACTCGCCGCCGAAACCGCGCGTGCCGTTTTGGGAAACGGTTCAACGGGTCTATGCCGCTGGCCGCTACGCTGCCAGTTGATTACACTCGGTCTGGTTCCCGGGTATCCAAGATTGAGGGGCATTGGTATGACCAGCCTGCAACTTGAGGGAAAAGGCATCGTCATTATTGGCGGGACGACCGGCCTCGGCCTGTCGGCCGCCGAAGCGTGCGCGGAGGCGGGCGCAAGCGTTGTTGTCGTCGGCCGAAATCGAGACAATGTTGACGCTGCGGTCGGCAAGATCGGCTCTGTCTGCGCCGGTGTGGCCGGTGTGGCCGGTGACGCAACGCATGCCGAAACCGCCCTGCAGGCAATCGAAACCGCGGTGGAGAAATTCGGCAGTTTTGACGGCTTGTATCACGTAGCCGGCGGCAGTGGACGGCAGTGGGGCGACGGCCCGCTCGATCAGATTTCCGATGAAGGCTGGCAGCAAACGATCCGACTCAATCTGACTTCCGTTTTTTGTTCCAATCGCGCCGCTGTTCGACGATTTCTTCAACAACAAAGCGGCGGCAGCGTACTGAACATGGGATCGGTATTGGCCGACTGTCCTTCGCCGCGCCACTTTGCCACGCACGCATATGCAACGGCCAAGGCAGCGATTGCCGGACTCACCAAGGCGTCGGCCGCACAATACGCCGGCCAGAATGTCCGTTTCAATGTGATTGAGCCGGCGCTGGTCGAAACGCCGCTTACGGAGCGGGCCACCAGCGATGCCGAAACAATGCGGTATATCGCCACAAAGCAACCGCTCGACAGCGGCCGCATCGGGCAGCCCTCCGATTTGGATGCCGCGGTTGTCTATTTTCTGTCGGACCAGTCGAAATTCGTAACGGGACAGGTATTCAAAGTTGACGGCGGCTGGTCCGTCACTGAAGGGCAATGTTAACAGTATGACAAGCAGCCACTCGGAAAAACCTGCCGAAGTCTACATAGATCGTTGCCGTGGATTGATCGACAAGGTTGCAGCGCAACAACCGCAAATCGAACAGGCGGCCGATTGGTTTGCGTCGTCGATTCTCGCCGGCCGCGTCGTTCATTTATTTGGCGCCGGGCATAGCCGAATCTTAGTCGAAGAAATGTGGCCGCGGTACGGATCGTTCGCCGGGTTCAACCCGATCGTCGAACTATCATTAACGTTTCATAACCAGGTGGTTGGCTCAAATGGCCAGCGACAGGCGATGTTCCTGGAGAAGTGTCCGGGACTGGCGGATCGGATTCTGCGGAATTTCGATATCAGTGAAATCGATTCGGCGCTGGTGATTTCTTCCAGCGGCGGGAATACGGTCGCCATCGAGGTCGCCGAGATTTTTCAAAGGCAGGGTTTGAAGGTCGTCGCCATCGTCAGCCGTGAGCACAGCGAGGCCTCGAAAAGCAACCATCCGCAAGGGCTCAAACTGGCCGACTGTGCGGACCTGGTGCTTGACACCGGTGCGCCGGTGGGTGACGCCATGGTCCAAGTTGACGGTCTCGACGAGCCGGTTTCTCCCGGCTCTACGGTGGGCGGAAGTGTCCTGGTGAACGCGATCAAAGCGGAGGTTGCTGCGAGGCTCGCTCGCGCCGGTGCGGCGCCGACCGTGTTGACAGCTGCCAATCTGGTCGGTGCCGGACGTTCGGCGGAATTGTTCGAAGCGGCGTACGACCAACATGCGAGGAGACTGGCGAAGCTTTACGAGAATATTGGGAGCACAATACAAAACGGCCGAAAACAAATAGAATGAAAAGAGGACGAAGAGAGAGTGAAGGAACGTCGGCCATTTTCCTCTTAGCGGCCTCCGGCTAAATACACCATCTGCCTCATTGCCATGCAATCAATACCTCTGCGAACGACCGTTATCGGCAGTTACCCCTTTCCGGGCTGGCTGGAGTTTGCTTGCCAGCATCTCGACCGTTTTGGCGGTGAAGATATCGCCGAAATGCAGCGCGACGCCGTCAGGGCGGCGGTTCACGACCAGGTCGCCGCGGGGCTGGACGTGATTACGGACGGCGAACAGTCGCGTTTGGACTTTAACCTTTCGTTCTACGGTTATCTGGAAGGTATTGAGCTTGAAAGCCGGTCCCTGCGCCGCTTCGGTCCGCCGGCACACGATCAGCGGGGCAAGCACAAAGTCACCGGCCCACTGCTGGCGCCCAACGGACTTGGCTGTGTCGAAGAGTTTCAGCGGTTGCAAGAGCTGGCGCCGGACGGTCCGATACTGAAGGCGAGCGTGCCCGGGCCCTACACGATGAGTGGCCGCTTAATTCCAAACCAGCAGTACAAAAATCGCTACGAGCTGACCGAAGCTTTGTTGCCAATCGTCCGCGACGAGTTGGCGGCGCTGGTCGAGGCCGGCTGTGAAGAGCTGACGGTCGACGAGCCATCGATGAGCTGTTACGCCCACACAGAAGATCGGCGGCGGTTGGTGGACATTTTCAACCGTACGGTTGAATCCGTCGTCGGCAAGTGCCGGCTTTCGACGCATCTCTGCTTTGGAAACTACAAAGGCCACGCAGTCGGTCTGCGCCGCTATGCGCCGATGTTCCCGGACTTTTTGGATTTTTCCGTGGATGAAATTCACGTCGAAATGGCCAGCCGCGAGTTTTCTGAAATTGAAGTCATCCAACAAATTGCCGCCCGTACCGATGTCGCCGTGGGGATCGTCGATGTGAAAAGTTATTACATCGAAACGGTTGAGGATATCGTTGATCGCGTAAAGCTATGCCTGCAGCACGCGGATGCGGATCGTCTGTCGTTCGCTCCCGATTGCGGTCTCAGCCAAACGGCTCGCTGGGCGGCGAAGCAGAAACTGTACAGTATGGTCGCTGGGGTAAGCCAGGTACGCGACAAGTTGGGGATCGCTTAATTGGAGTCCCGCATGATCGTCCCGGCACTCAAAGACGACGCTCTGTTGGCGGATGTGGCCGCGGCGAGAACCGACAACCGTGAATTTCACCTATGGTGGCTTGGTCAGAGTGGCTTTCTGTTGCAGTGGCAAGGTCGTCACCTGTTGATGGACCCCTACCTCACGGACTCTTTAACAAACAAGTACTCATCGACCGACAAACCGCATGTGCGGATGACGGAATTAGTGATCGATGTGCGTCGACTGGACTTTATCGATGTCGTTACGTCCAGCCATAACCACACGGATCATCTCGACGGCGAAACGCTGAGGCCGCTGCTGGAAGCAAACCCTGAGATCACGGTCGTCGTTCCAGCGGCAAATCGGGAATTTGCCGCAGAGCGGCTGAAGATTGAGTCGTCGCGGCTCACGGCGATCGATGACGGCACGACTGTCGATGCGGCAGGCTTCCATATCTGCGGCGTACCCGCCGCGCACGAAACGGTCGAGCGTGACGAAACCGGCCGCTGCAGGTTTCTCGGCTACGTCATTCAGTTTGGCGAAACGGCAATCTACCATAGCGGCGACACGCTGCTGTACGACGGAATCGTCCAGCGATTGCGGCACTGGAACATTGACGTCGCCATTCTTCCGATCAACGGCCGGGCGGTCGAACGCCGTGTGGCCGGCAATCTGTGGGGTCGTGAAGCCGCGGAACTCGCCAAAGACATCGGCGCGGGGCATGTGATTCCCTGCCATTACGAAATGTTTGAATTCAACACGGCCAAGCCGGATGAATTCGTTGCGGCTGCACGTGAATTCGGCCAACCCTACCAGCTGCTGCGGTGCGGCGAGCGATGGAGCGGATCGGAATGAAGCGGCCATTGCGACACGCCACGGTGCCGGTGCTTTTGGCTCTCGTTCTGGTGTCGAACCTACGGGGAGAAACGCGCGACATTCGCGAAGTGGATGCAGATTTGGTGGTACCGCCGTTGTCGGCGGCGGCCGCCGCGGCCGGAAAACGATTTAAAGAGAAACTCGCCGAATACGCCGACACGGACGTTTATCACGCGGTCTATTTGCCGACGGACTGGCGGCCCGGGGCGAGCCTGCCGGTTATCGTCGAATACGCCGGTAACGGCAATTTCCGGAACCGCTTCGGCGACGTCAGCACAGGCCGGGTCGAAGGCAGCAAACTCGGCTATGGGATCTCGGCGGGCCACGGATTTATCTGGGTGTGCCTTCCGTATCTCAACAACGCCGGAACGGCCAATGTCATCAAATGGTGGGGCGACCGACCGAAATACAATCCTCAGCCGACCGTTGAGTATTGCAAACGGGCAGTGCCGTGGATTTGCAAGAAGTACGGCGGTGATCCCGATCGCGTGCTGCTCGTCGGATTTTCCCGCGGTGCGATCGCCTGTAATTTTATCGGACTACACGACGAAAAAATTGCCAAACTGTGGTGTGGCTTCGTCGCCTTTAGCCATTACGACGGGGTGGTCGATCGCTGGGGGTATACGGGCTGTGACCGCGCGTCGGCGCTGGCGCGGTTGAAACGACTCGGTGATCGACGGCAATTCATCTGTGCGGAAGACGGCGCAGGCCCGCACTCGGTCGGCGCCACAAAAAGCTATCTAAGCTCGACCCGCGTGAATGGGGCATTCACGTTTCGCGCTACCGGGTTTCGAAACCACAATGATGCCTGGACATTGCGGCCGAGCGCCGCCCGGAACGACTTGCGCGGGTGGGTACAACGCCTGACCGAGTAGCGCGAGCCCGTCTGAGCCGCACAGCAGCAGCGCGAATGCTCTTGTTGTGCCAATAATTTTCGGTGCCGGCGCGTGGTGATGGACCAAAGGGGCCAGCCGCGCTTCGTCGCCCTGTCGGTGCGTCCGGCCCAGCCGCTTTAGATGAGACCCTTGATCGGTTCGCCGTCGGTGATCAGCCGCGACACGTCGCGCGGCACTTCCTGCGCGAGTCGCAATTGGCCAACGTCGAACAGCGTATGCATGATTGTCGAAACCAGATTCGGAATCCGTACGGGATCGGTGTGCGGTTCACCGGCGTCGGCGGTCGATTGG
>JAYZEI010000035.1:0-2355 GCA_036337375.1 Planctomycetota bacterium
CCAAGGCCGTGGTTGCAGCGCCGAGCATCGTGCCGGCATCCTGGAGTTCCTCATCGGTGGGAAGCCTGGTCAAAATCTCACGATAAGCCATCCGAATCGCTTGTGGCCGGTCGGCCGTGTCGCCTTGCAGCAGCGGATACATCGCTTCTTTGATCCCCACCCGCGACGCCTCGTGTGTCAGGCGACCGTTGAGCAACATCAAAGCTTGACGCATCGACGGAGCATGATCGCGGTGGATCCCCAGTTGCGTTCGGTCGGTCTGCCCAAATACGCGCAGGAAGTGTTCCGGGTTGGACGGGGAAGCCATGCGGTAGGCTGAGCCGAAGCGGGGATTGTCGTCGATGGTGGTTTTGATGAAGCGGTCGATGTACTCGGCGTTGGGGCGTTCCACCCGCGCCTGCATCCGCTCTGCCTCAAGTTCTTCCTTCGACATCACCCGCATGCGGTCGATCTTGACGGTACTCTTGGTCGCGCGGGCTTGCTGCAACACGGAACTGAAGTCGATTTCGATCGCCGACTCCAGGTTGTAACTGGATTCCGACTCCGATCTTCGATCGCGGGCTGGCATCGATTTGGCAGGTTGTTCCGTCGCGGCCTGCAGTGGTTGCGCCGAGATCCCGGTTTGTTTTGTGTTCGGTTTCATCAGCCGTGACTGCCTCCACACGACCTTGAGGTTCGTGCCGGCCTGATGCTTCACGTCGAACAGGTGTCCCGCGGTCACGATGCTGTCAAACATCGTTTCCGCCATCATCCGGCGCACGGGTGTGGCCAGGCAGGCCAATCGCATTTCGGCCTGAGTGGCTTCGTCGGCGTCGAACGCGTGGCCTCGCTGGTAGGCCTGGCTGGTCACAATCCAGCGGACCAGGGTTTTCAATTGATAGTCGGTCGCCACGAATTCTTCGGCAATCCGTGCCAGCGTCTGTGGGTGACTGGGCGGGTTGGCTTCGCTGAAGTCGTCAATCGGCTCGACGAAGCCACGTCCAATCAGGTGCGCCCAGACCCGATTGACAAAGCACTCGCCAAAGTAACGATTGCCGGGATCCGTGATTTGCCGCGCCAAGCCGACGCGCAATTGACTCTCGCGGTAGAACTGCGCTTTGATGTTGAGCTGTCGGGCATCCTCGGCCGCTGCGGTGTCCACATCCAGTCGAGAATTGCCGCCACCGCGCGTCTGGCGATCGGCTTTGTCGGCCGCCGACAGCAGCAAATCGTCGATGGATGTGTCGGGTTTGGCCACTTGACGAGCCGCCAACGCTTTCTGTTTGCGCTGTCGCATGTCCCGAAACCGCGCGAGATAGCCGGACTCAGACGCCGCCATGCGTCCCACGAAGGGGAATCGCGGTGTGATCGGGCGTCGTGGTTCGCTCTGGTCGGCCTGTTCGGGCGGCCACAACACGCTGGATTGTTCGACTTCGGTGGTGTACACCGTTTTGGTGAATTGGGTTTCGATCCGCCGTGTCTTGCCGAAAAACGCGGCCAATTCGTAAAAATCCTTGCGAGTCCAGACGTCGAATGGGTGATCGTGGCACTGGGCGCACGAGACGCGGACGCCCAGAAACACCTGAGACGTGGCGCTGGCCAAGGCCATGGGATCGGCGTTATCTCCCAAAATGAAACCCAGTTCCGGCGTCATGCCCACCTTGCCCGTCGCCGAAATCAACTGCCGGGCGAGCTGGTCGTAAGGGACGTTGTCTTCGATGGCGCCGTGGATATAGGCGATGGCGGCCCCACCACCGTCGGCGTTGGAACGCAAACGCAGCAGGTCCGAGAAAAACATGGTCCAGCGGTCGGTGAATCGGTCGTGAGACATCAGTGCATCGACAATCCGCAGCCTGCGCTGATCGTCATCCCAGCTCAGATAAGCGTCGATTTCACTTTGATGCGGAATCCGTCCGATGAGATCGACAAAGACCCGCCGCAAGTAAGCCAGGTCGTCCACAACCGGGGCGGGTTTGAGCGACACGCCCCGCGCGCGGTTTTCGGCCTCAAGTAGCCGGTCGACTGAGAAATCCGGTTCCGCGGCCACGGCGGTTATGGACAGCAACGCAGTTGCGAATATACCCCATGCCGTGCAGACAGTCTGATGCCGTTTCACACAGGTCCCCTCTGAATTGCGATCATCCGGACAGCGAAATCCCGGCCGTTCATTCCGTGTTGCGCGCCGACCCCCAAAGGGATTGTTGGAGCCGTTCAACGGAACGCTTCTTGAATAGGGGATCGGCAAAACCGATCGACGAGAACCAAGAAAGCTTAACATAAACGGATGTTTATTTCTAGAGTTGTTGGCGTCAATATGCTACGTAGCTCACGTACGGCTTTGGATTTGCGCACACATCTTGCGAGATCTGCTGCCGG
>JAYZEI010000036.1:0-7356 GCA_036337375.1 Planctomycetota bacterium
GACACGCTGGCCAATCGACGCGAGCAAGAACTGGAGCGGTTGGTAAAAAAACTGCGCGAAGCCGAAGAGGAACTTCACGCCAAGCGCGAGCAGCAAACCGGCCTGCGGAAAAAGATGAAAGAGGCCCAGAAGATTAAAGACGAGGGCCAGCGGCGGCGGGAACTGCAACGACTCGCCCAGCGGCAACGTCAGCTAAAAGAGGATATCGACCGCATGACGCGGCGACTTCGCCGCCTCCAAGCCAATCGCGCGGCGAGCAAGCTCGCCGATGCCTCGAGCCAAATGGGGCAGGCCGGCCAATCCAGCGATAACGGGCAAGGCCAACAGGGCGGCGCGCAGGCCGAACAGGCAGAAAAAGATCTCGAGGAAGCGCAGCAGCAGCTTGCCCGAGCGCGGCGGCAAGCCGAAGCTGATTTGGCGGAAGAAAAATTGGCCCGGATGCAGGATCAACTCGAGGCGGTCGTCGGTCGTCAGCAGGGCGTGATCGACGAAACGCGGCGATTGGAAATGATCCGGCAAGAACAAGACCGCCTGACCCGCGGCCAGAAAACGAGCGTCAGCCAATTGTCCGAACAGCAAAACATGCTGTCCAACGAAACGCGGCAAATGGCCGAAAAACTTGCGGCCGCGGCAGTGTTTCGCCGCGCTTTGGATGGTGCTGCCGAGCGGATGCAAAACGCCTCAGAACGGCTTTCCCAACGCGATACCGGCGAACAAACACAGCGAACCGAAAAGCAGGCTCTAGACCGCCTCTCACTGATCATTAAATCGCTGCAACCGGACAAGCAGGACGAGAAAAGTGGAAACGGTGGCGGTAGCGGCGGCGACACGCAGCAGCAAGGTAATGCAAAAATTCGATCGCTCGCCGAATTGAAGCTGGTAAAATTACTGCAGGAGGATTTGAATCTCCGCACGGAAGAGAACCGACTGGCGATCATCGAGCGGACGGACCGTGGCGATTCGCTGGACGGTTTGCTCATCGAACGTCAGCAACTTTCGGGCGAGCAGGGACAACTGAAGGAGATCATTCTCGAGATGTTGCAACCGACTGACGACGTGCCGGAGGCGGATCCCGACAAACTGCCGGAATTGGCTCCTGTCGAAACCGACGCCGATGACGGCGCGGCGAGTACTGACGTCGAAGCACCCGAAACCAGCAAGGAATCAAGATGACCAAGCCGGCACTCATTTGGGTTTTGGCATTTCTGTTCGCCGTGTCCGGTGGGGTACCGGCCAGCTCGCGAGCCGATGACTCGGACGTCGACAAAAAGCTGCTAGATGAACTTGACGCAGATTTACTGGACGGCGACGCGGCAGAGAACAAACAGCCGGCGGGCGGCAGCGCATCCGAAAAAACCGACACCGTTGATGAAGAATTGCTGCGCGACCTAGATGAAGATCTGGGCGACGCGGCGGGTGAAGATGTACCACTGACGCGCGATCGTGAAGCAGCGGTCGAGGAGTTGGGCGAAGAAACCGATCCGCTAACACAGATCGGTCACAAGATGCGGCTGGCTGAGACGCTAGTTCCGGAACGAGCCGAATTCGATCGAGCCAAAAAGCTGCAGGACGAAATCGCAGCTGATTTGGCGGCGCTGATTGAAGAAATCAAACAACAGCAGCAACGGTCTTCATCTTCACCTCAAAATCGAAAAAACACCCCTCAACAGGGCTCTCGCAGCAAGATCAATCCGCGGCAACAGCCGAAGCCACAACAAAAACCCGGTCAGCGCGAATCACAAAAACCGGCAACCGACAGTCAGGAACGCAACGGCCAAGCAAAACCGACAAAAGCTGAACTCGACAAGTTAAACGAAGATTTATTTAAGGCGATCTGGGGACATCTGCCCGAAAAAGAGCGCGAACGGCTCCGGCAGCTGCCGGCGGAACAGATCATGACCGAATACGAAGTGCAGATCGAAAAATACTTTCGTCGCTTGACCGAGGAACGAGACGACTTACCCTAATCTGGTTTTAGTCGGAGACAACGCTATGCTGTCGCGGCGAAAATTTCTTTCTGGTTCTGTTGCCACAACCGCCCTCGGCGCGATTGCACCGGCGATCGGTTGGGAAGGGGACGACGATCCGGAAAAGACCGCTGGCGATTTGATGACGCCTGAAACGGATCGCGCGGTCGAGCGCGGCTTGGAGTTTCTTGCTTCGCACCAACACGACGACGGCGCATTTGGTTCTGGAGGATACAGCCGTAACGTCGCCGTTTGCGGTCTGGCGGGGATGGCATTTATGGCCGGTGGTAGCACTCCGGGCAGGGGACCGTACGGCGCAAACGTACGGCGGTGCATGAATTTTATTCTGGAGCACACCCAAGACAGCGGTTTCATTGCGGTCCCCGGCGCAAGCAGCCACGGGCCGATGTATGGGCACGGTTTCGCGACTCTATTTCTCGCACAAGTCTACGGCATGACGAATCACCGCGCGGATATCCGCGAAAAGCTGGCGAAGGCCATCAAGCGGATTATTCAGTCGCAGAACAAGGACGGCGGCTGGCGTTATCAAGCCGTTCCTCGCGACGCCGATATTTCTGTGACGGTCTGCCAGGTCATGGCACTGCGCGCCGCGCGCAACGCCGGAATTCACGTACCGGCGGATACCATCGACAGGTGCATCGACTACGTTAAAAAAAGCCAAAACGGAGACGGTGGATTTCGCTACATGATCCAAGGCGGCCAAAGCGCTTTTCCGAGATCGGCGGCCGGCGTCGTCGCGTTGTACAGTGCGGGTGTGTACGACAGTCCGGAAATCTCCAAGGGTCTGAAATATCTCATACAACATTTGCCGAGACCCGACCGGCTCTCGCGCGAAAGCCACTATTTTTACGGCCACTATTACGCGGTGCAGGCAATGTGGCATGCGGGCGGCGACTTTTGGTCTCGTTGGTACCCGGCCATCCGCGATGAACTGATCGCCATGCAGCGCAGTAGCGGATTCTGGATGGACTCGATCTGCCGCGAATACGGCACGGCAATGGCAAGTGTTATCCTGCAGATACCCAACAACTGTTTGCCTATCTTCCAGCGGTAGATTCGTTTGAGCCGATACCTCGCAATTTTACTGTCGTGGCTCTCGATGATTGTCACTCATTTGGCGATCGCCGCCGAATTGGTTGCTGTCAATGGCGAACGCCAAACCGCGACACTGGTCGGCGTTGATGACACGAGCCAGTTCATCTTTCGAATCGACGGAAAAAACCAGTCGCTCAACGCTGCTCAATTTATTCGTTGGGGCGAGGCGGTAGAAAACTACGATAGCCCGCTAGCCGTTGCTGCCGACGGCAGCGTCATCGTAGCTTACGAACACGGCAAGTTGGAAATCGCCGAAGACGTACTAAACTGCGAGACGCTACTGTTCGGCGATTTGAAAATCCCCGTCGAACAACTGCTCGGTATCGTCTTTCAGCCGCCGGAGAAATCACGGCACCTCGACCGTATCATTTACGGCTTATTTCACACCAAAGCAACAACGGATGTGGCGATTCTCGAAAACGGCGATCAGCTACAGGGTGCGGTAACGAGCCTGAAGGAACAGCAGATTCACCTGCGATTGGCGACCGAAGACCGGCCGATCGAAACCCGCAAAACCGTGACGCTGAAATTTAATTCCGCACTGGTCGACACGGTCAAATTGCCCGCCGTAAGGACTATCGTGTCGTTCAATGACGGTAGCCGCATCGTCGCGCAAACCTGGACAAAATCAGATGGTACGGTGAAACTGACGACTCCCTGCGGCCTTTCCGTCCAAAAAAAAGCGGACGACATCGTCGCGATCCAAACTTTTGGTTCGCACGTCACATATCTTTCCGACTTAAAGCCGGCGCGGTACCGACCTCGTCCGTATCTATCGCTGTCGTGGCCGTACCGTGCGGATCGCAGCACGCTGGATGGGCGGTTGCGGTGTGGCGGTCAGCGGTTCGAAAAAGGTGTCGGAATTCACAGCGCGGCGGTGGTAACGTATCAGCTTGATCGAGCCTACAAGCGGTTCGACACTTCGCTTGGAATCGATGATGGCACCAAGGGCCGTGGCAGCGTCATCATCGCCGTGTACGCTAACGACGGTGATAAAAAATCGACCGAGAAATTTAAAAGCAGCGTGATCCGTGGTGGCCAAACAGCTGTGCCGGTCTCAATCGACATTCGCGGTGCGACAAGGCTCAGTCTCATCGTCGATGTGGCCGATCATGGAGACAAACAGGATCACGCGGTGCTGCTCGATGCGCGGCTGATTCCATGAACTGCGTTAACCGCGTTTCGATACGGCCGGGCGTTTAAACGGACCGCGATCATCCCGTGGGCGGCGTTTGAGCGAATTCCGGCCTCCGCGTGAACGCAAGATATCGCAACACCAGACCGGTCAGGATGAGACCGCCACCCAAATAAGTCCACCACATCGGCGGCTCATACTCCGCGTGCGTGTTCCAAGCCAGCCACACCCACAGCGGCAACAGGATCGGTTCCAATAGCAGAATCCCGGACGCCTCGTGCCCGGCAACCGATCGCAGGCCTCTCGCGCACAGCATATACGGCAAACCCATTTGCAGCATGCCGAAAACGACCAAATATCCAAACTGCTCACTTGACGGCCACGAACCCAAAATAAATGCGAACGGCGCGAGAAGGGCAGCCGCCACGATGTGGTTCAAAGCGACCAGCCAAGCGGCATCTTCGTCCCGCATGTAACGCAGCGAGAGTAGCACCCCCGAATAAAACATGCCCGACAACAGGCCGTAGATGACGCCGAGCGGCAACGCGTTGCAAGATTCGAAGACGACGATGATCAGCACGCCGACTGCCACAAACCCAAACATCAACCAGTCGCGGCGGGTCACACTCTCATGAAACACAAAGGCGCTGACCAGGAAAATCCAGACCGGCGAAGTATTCTGCATCCAGATCGCATTCGCGCCAGTCGTGTAGACCATGGCGCTCATGTAGCTGACGTTCATGGCCACAAAACAAAACGTCATCGGCAACATCGCCCACCGCAGCCGCGGGCGTCTCACAAACGGCAGCAGGATCAGCGATGCAAATAACGCTCGCCAGAACGCCAACAAAATGCCCCGACCCGATTCATGCCAATTTTCAAAAGCCGGTGCCTTGGCAAACAATCCGCCGGTACTCCACATCAGCGCGGCAAGCAGAATCAGCAGGCGAGCATTTATGGCGGGGGTGAAGGACATTGAAATGGGGGGGGCCGAAGAGTGACGACACAAAGGATGGCAGAAAATTCCAGCTGAAGCGGGTTTCCTGCTTTCTTTGCCGCTCGCCTCTGTTCCATTGCTTCTCCGTCCCTCGTTTCTCTCCGTGCTGCTTGCACCTTTACCGCTGTTTTCCGGCTCCGCTTTTAAGCACCGTACTTCGCCAGTCGTCCGGCGTTGGCCAAGGCAAGCGACATCAGGTGCTTGGCTTCGAACATGCCCAATCCGCCGAGCAGTGATTCCTGTTCGCCGAACTTTTGACAGGCGTCGGTACGGCAGGCGGGGGCAACAATGACCGTGGGCACGGGATGCCAACTGTGTGAACTGAGAAAACTGGGCGTACTGTGATCGCCGGTCACAATGGTGACCGTCGGATTCAACTTCGTAAACTCTGGAATGACGCGGTCAAAATGCTCCGTCTTTTGAACTTTGGCGTCGAAATTTCCATCCTCGCCCGTGCTGTCGGTGTACTTGTAGTGAACAAAGAAAAAGTCGAAGTCGTCCCAATATTGCTCAACAACCGCCGCCTGTTCCTCCAGCGTCTGGGCCTCGCCGACGATCTGCATTCCCACCAGCCGCGCGAGACCTTTGTACATCGGATAAACCGCGACGGCAGCCGCCCGCAGGCCGTAGACTTCTTCGTATGAGGGCAGGGCCGGTTTTGGCGCGAAGCCGCGCAGGGTCAGGCCGTTAGCCTTAGCCTCACCGGCGAGAATCTCGCCTGCCTGCGCCAAAAATTCTACCGCTGCGTGCGCAGTGCGCTGACTGGGCTCGTCGATTGCGATCGGGTCTAGCGGCGGTACACCGGTTTCTTGCGGATCGGTATCAGAAATGTTGCCACCGAGACCGTCACCGCGAAATACGACAACGAAGCGATGCTCTTTTACAGGTTCGACAAACACTTCCACACCAGCAATTGAGACGTCGCGCAATTTTGCCGTCAACGGCGTGCTTTCTTCGCTGGAAATACGCTGCGCGCGACGGTCGGTGATATTTCCGTCCGCGTCCAGCGTGCAAAAATTGCAACGCACTGCGACATCGTTGGCCGTCAGCTCAAAACCGATGCCCGTCGCCTCCAGGGCGCCGCGGCCGATCAGGTATTTCACCGGGTCGTATCCGAACAACCCTAAATGCCCCGGCCCGCTGCCGGGGCTGATGCCGGGTTTGACAGGGATGCTTCCGCCATTGATCCCCTTACGGGCCAGTTCGTCCAAGTTCGGGGTATTGGCCGTCTCCACTTCGGTCAATCCGCCAGGCTGCTGCGGCAACCCGCCCAATCCGTCGGCAACCAGCATCAATATCTTCGAGCCGTTGTCCTGTTGGAGTTGGCGGGTCAGGTCGTGTATGTCCATCGATAGCGGCCTTCCACTTTGCTGTCGGTCATGATCCCTTGGAGATATGAAAAACGGGCCCGTTGCGGTCAGGATGACAGAGTGCCACATTCTGTCAACGGGGCGCACGGCTGCAAATTCAGGGGCAGGTTGTTTTTGGCCGTGCGTCGATTAGATTTGGGAGTTCGTTCGTCGTCGATCAGCGGGTGGAGCATGACATCTATCAACTACAATTTTGCCGCCGCGGTGAAGGGATTGTCCGATCAAAATCGATCGAGCATCCTGCCCGAGGCCGAACTTAACCGCGCCCGCAGCGAAATTGAAACAGATCTCGACCTTTGGTGGCATCATCGGAACCAGATTTCGAGAGAAAAGGAACCGCTGGACACCGCGTTCGTCGATTTACCCGACCGACTGCTCAGCGATGAGCGGCACACAATAGACGCAATCCATAAAACCGCCCGTGAGCTTGCGGAGCAAGTCGATCAAGTCATTGTGATCGGCATCGGCGGTTCGTACATGGGAGCGCGAGCGTTGTTTGAAGCTTGTTGCCATCCTTATCACAACGAATTATCGGCCGACGAGCGGCAATATCTGAACCGCGGAAACGCCAACACCGTCAAAGAACCTCCGCGGATATATTTTGAGGGCAACAATCTCGATAGCGATACGATGCAGGGCTTGATCGACTTGCTCGAATCGCGGACATCGCAACAGGGCAGGGCGGGGCGGTGCGGCATCGTCGTGATCAGCAAGAGCGGAGCAACCCGTGAGACGGCGGTCGCGTTACGAGTTTTTCTACGTCAAGTTGGC
>JAYZEI010000037.1:0-10476 GCA_036337375.1 Planctomycetota bacterium
AGCGGAGGGCAGGGGACTCGAACCCCCAACCCCTTGCGGGGCACCTGATTTCGAATCAGGCTGCTAGCCAATTCGCGTACCCTCCGGAACGCGCGCCGGCAACGGCGGGCGGCTTTGTCAATTTAGCTCTCATCCCGATGACACGCAATACTACGGCGGTCCGAATCAACCGCAGGCGCTGCGCAACTGGATTGTCGTGCATCTTCTGAACTGGGTTGCCGAAAAAATCGCGCCAGGTGGAACAACGTGCGCCCTGTTCTGGCGGCTAGGACGGCTCACTCGTAATTTGGCGGGTATCGCGGTCGTTCGCTGTATGTTGACGAATCGAGTTTGCTTGCTCCTGCCCGCCGGGACTGGTCGATGGTTCATCTGACACGATCCCCGCGTGTTCATACAGCTTGGAATGTGCAATCTAGAAAGAACAGGAGTCGTATCGTATGGCCAAGAGCGTATTTCGCGTTGTCACTCGAGGCAGCGATGGTGGAATTAAGATTCGGGACTTTGACTCGACCGACAAAATCTTGAAGATGCACTCGCAGATCGGCGTGGATGATTGCAGCACAGACCTGGGGCTGCGCGGGATGCCGGTATTTCGCGGACTGGTGGGCCCGTTTCCCGAGGGCAAAGAGGTCGTGCGGTACGAAACTCCGGAAGTCTTCGAATCGCTGACGAAGGAGTGGGGCACGACGACAACCAAACGCAAATCGCGCCGCCGCAGTTGACTCTCGTCTGGACTCTGAATATTTCGGACGCTTCTTTTCCGCCATTCAACTCGAATCGCAGTCCGCGGGCGGCGGGATTCGATCACAGCTTACGCGCATAGTGCACCTGGCGGCCCACCGCGACGAATCCGCAAGCCGGATAACAGGTACTGGCCGACTTCGTTTTCCGCCATGGTTTCGATGACGGCGTACGCCAGCCCCTCGCCGCGGAAGTATTTCAGTGCGCGTTCGATGAGCTGCCGGCCGATGCCCTGTCCGCGCAATTCGCCCGCGACGGCCAAGTTGGCGATCCGGCCTTTGCCGGCCGCGGTATCGATCTGTGTGGAAACGTAACCGACCGGGCTGCCATCTATTTCGGCCACGAAAATCCCGGCGTGATGCGCGGCGACATCGTCGTCGATATGCCGCGCCTTGCGCCAACGCCAGTCGCGGTCGTGCAGCACGCCCAGCGCGGCCTCGACGTTCTGTTCGAGCGTCACGCCTTCGAAGCAATCGATCGTGATCCGTTTGATCGCGGGTAAGTCCGACGAAGCATACTGACGGATCGAAACAGGCATGGCCGCGCAAGATCGGGGATAAATAACCGGAACTATCAGGACAAAAACGTTTTGATTGCCGGTATCACCTTGGCCGTGGCCACAAACCAAGACAGCGCCAGCAACAACAACAATCCCGCGATTGCTAAGATGTTCGTGAGCGGCCGATTTTTTTCATCCCCCCAAATGTCACGACGGTTTGACAGCCAGAGCATCACGCCGCCGACCAGAGGCGCGGCGAGCACGGTCACGGCCTGCGCCGCGACAATCGCGGCGACGGGATTGGTCTTCAGCTTGATATTCAACAGCGCAATTCCCATGCCGGTCAGCAGGACGGCTACGGTGAATACACGTGGCCAAACGTCGGTCGGTTTGCTGCCGAGGCCCAGACCATCGGCAAGAATAAATCCACCGATCATCGAATTGACAAGAAACGACGAGTAGGCTGCGCAGAACAGGCCGAGGCAGAATATCGGGGTGCCGGCTCCACCGAACAGTGGCTCGAGGCCCTTGGCGACGTCGCGGACGTGGGTTAGTTGTTCGCCACGAAGTCCCGCCGCCGCGGTCCACAGGATCATGAGCGTGATCAGAGCCATTAATACCGATCCGATTCGGGCGTCGAAACTTCCACTGCGGAGCCGCTCGCGGCCCCAACCTTTTTGCTTGACCAGGTAGATTTGAAAGAACGCCGCGCTGCTGACAAATGTGGTGCCCGCCAATCCGGCGACAGCGAGGTCGGCCGTCTGTTGTTCCTCGGGGATAAATCCGACTGCTAACGCATTCAGCGTGTCGCGCGTGGGCATTAGCCCCTGCAGTAATTCCACGAGATTGGGCCGCGCAAAGACGAGGTTTACCGCAAACGAGAGCAGCATCAGCGCGACGAATGCCATCATTAGCCGCTCGACCGCGCGGTAGAGGTTCTTGAAACCGAAAAGGAAGGCGATCGCGGCGGCATTGAATACGACGATGACATAGTCGAACTCGAAAAACTCGGCGAAGGCGTTGTGCACACCCAAGTTATTGCCGAATTGAAACGCGGCAGAAACGAAAAAAATCGCCAGTCCAATCATCACAGCCAGCCAGCGCCCCGCGCGCTTTGCAACCAGGTCACCGGCAGACTCTGACGTTTCGACTCCTAATCGCGCGCCCATCGTCATGTAAATCATCATGAAAAACGTCACCACGATCACGATCCAGGACATAGAAAACCCGTGACGGGCGCCGACCTGGGAACTTGTCAGAATGCTGCCCGGTCCGATGACGACGCAGGCGGTAATCAGGCCCGGGCCGATGGACTCCCACCAGCGTCGTCGGTGGGGACCGTCTGTGGAACCTGGAGTCAACGGAGCATCGTTCGAATCCGTGCGCATCGCGGCGGCCTCTTCCGGGGAATACGTTGAGCCTGACCTGAACCGGTATTCATGCCGCTAGGATAGCCAAGTTTCTGCACCGATTTAAGATGTGGCGGTAGCGTATTTGTCGAAGAGGTGGGGCCGATCACGGTTATTTCGGTTCCCTCCGCGGCGAAAATTCCCGTGTGAACGGTGTGGATTTCACCGCGTCTGGCAACCTGCCGGCCACTCCCGAACTTCTGCGGCGGACACGATTACCACCACCGGCTCTCGCCGGGGCTGCGATTTGCCGCGTCGGCCTTCGCCAATTCGCAACCGGCCGAAAAATTAGGTTTGTCGGCGATCCTGATTTCGACAACAATACTGGCGGACGGTGATTTCACTGTGAAGGAACCGCGGAATGTTTCTAGAACAATAGGAGTTCAACGATGCTTCGATTTGTGCCACTTTCGGTGGCGCTGGTTGCCATCATCGGCTGCGGGGAGGGCAAGACGAAGACGCCCGACGCCGCAGCGGGTGACAGTCCGACGGCGGCAGCCAGCACCGTCGCGTTGACGTTCGACGGGGGAACCTTAAAGTGACGAAAGGGCTGAGGTGCCGCAATCAAGGCGCACCTTGAAAAGTTACCGGGTGTAACTTCCGTCAACTGGGATCCCGAATCCGCGACCGCCACCTGCACGGTGGATGCCGAGACATTTAAGCCGGACGATGCCATCAAAGGCATGGAAGAAAAGGCCGGATGGAAGTCGTCGGTGGCGGGTGGATAGGGGTTAGTAACTAAACGAACCTAAGCGATAGGCCGGCGGCCGGTCATTCGGCCGCCGGTTTTTTCGTTGACCGCCGCTATTCGTTTGGCGGCTCGCCTGCCGAGGGGAAAAAATACACGGCCTGTACTTCTTCGGCATAATACGACCGCGCCGTTTGGAAGTTGTCGGCGATGGCCTGCAACTCGTCCGGCTGCCGGAGCCATAGCCAACGGCCGGTCGTCTCGACCAGGTTGCGCTGCTCTTCGGGCAGCGCATTTTGCACACATTGTTGCAACGACGCTTGGCCCGTGCCCAGTCGGGGTGTGGGTCGCTGGCAGATGACGGACTTGCCGTCGTCAAAGATCGTCGCATACTGTGGCGGGACTTCCTGTTTTGATTTGAATCGGCGCCGCTCCAGCGCGACGGTATCTGCAATCATATGGGCCACACCGTGCGGCGCGGACAGATGACTGAGGATGTCGATGTGGTTTCTAATAACGTGGCGCTCCACCATGTTTTGTAGTATCCGCACGAAAGCTCCCACGCCCCGGTTGCGATCAACTTGTTGCAGGATGCCAAATAGGCTGACCATGAGCATGGTCAGCATCGATGAGACCATCTGGGTCAGAATGCAGTCGGATAGAACCAGATCGTAACCCGGTTGCTCTTCGATCCAACTTTCGATGTTTGCGGCATGTTCGAGCCACTGCTCGAGCTGTTGAAATACCTCCTCGGCGGTCCGGTTTTGCCGAACCAACTCGGCCATCTCGTTTAAGTAATGCGATTCCCATTCGGCCATTCCGTCAATCATGCCGGTGGCATCCAGCGGTTTTGCCACGAGGCGAATCGAATTATCGTCGTGCGAAAGTTCGACCTTTACCGTGCCGTCGTCGTCGGACTCGGTCTGGGCGGCATCTGCCGACGCCTGTTCGACGGCTTCCAGAGCCTCGTAAATTCCGCGGCGGTCGATATCGACCAGTAGAATATCGGTGTAGCCGGCTTGCATGATGGCCTGCAGATCCAAATCCAAACACCTGCCGGCGCCGACAATGCAGATCGAGGTCGTGTCCGGCACCGCCTCGGCGTGTTGCTGGATGATCTGCAGCAAGTTTTGTCGATGGTCCGGCCAATACTGTTGCGCCTGCGCCGGTGTCAGCGGCGACGCTTCGGCCGGACTGGAGGCGGAAGTCGCATCGATCCCGAGCAATTCGGCCAACCTTGCGGTGGCGTTCGTAGCGTTGGCGGCGGCAGCGTCCAACGGATGGGGATCATTTAGCAATTCGGAGTAAATCGACATGGTTGAAAACCGTCCGTCCAATTTGGTGCGAGCGGTACAGTGTACTATCAATGGAAATTAAAAAGTACGCCCGTTACCGTTGCTTGCGTTGCCAATCGGAGCCCGTTACGATTCAGCTTAGATGAAACTATTCGACATTGGACTTGCCACGAACTGCAGGAGCTAACAAATGATCTACCAAATTCGCCCGGCGACGGTTTGTTTTCTGGCACTCATTTGCGCGATGTTCACGATTTCGGATATTGGGCGGACCGCCATGGCCGAAGACAAAGCCGCGGATCGGTTTTTTGAATTGCGTACTTATACGACACATCCGGGAAGACTTGACGCGCTGCACAAGCGTTTCCGCGATCACACGAACGGTATTTTCAAGAAGCACGGGATGCAGCTTGTCGCCTACTGGACTCCGACCGACGGAGCGGACGCGAAAAACACGCTGGTCTACGTGCTCGCCTATCCCGATCGCGCCGCGCGCGACAAGGCTTGGGCGGCGTTTAAAGCCGATCCGCAATGGAAGAAGGCATTTGCCGAATCGCGAGCCGATGGCCCGATCGTGAAAAAAGTCGAAAGCAGGTTTCTGGCACCGACCGATTACTCGCCAATCAAGTAGCGGGGCCATCGTGGTGATCGGCCAGTCCGCTGTTGGGCCGCCGCAGCGCTGATCTGGAAATTTTCTGTGCGGCGGCCGACCCGCGAGCCGGAAAGAAGAGCCTATTTTCGGCCGCAGATAGCGTGAATCGTGGAAATAATGCCGACGGGCGTTATGTCGGCCATGTTGCAAATAATCGTCAAAAGCCGGGCGATCTTGTCGGCAGCCCCTTTCGAATCGGCGAAGCTGGCCTGTCCGTCCGCCGGTTCGCTGGCCGTTGCTGCGGCGACGCCCGCCCCAGGCATTCGGCACAGCAATATCCACTGCTACTGCGTATCTGCAGGTCTTCGAGTATCAGCCCGACCGTACCGGGCCCTGATCGAGCGGGAAAAGCTCTACGGTTGCGTGTAATTGCGGTGCGAGCCAACTACAATGAGAGTGTCGAACTTTAATCTGCGAGGAAAGAATTAGCCATGAACACAGCACGACGAGGCACCTTGGTTTTATTGGTTCTAGGCGCGGTGAATTGGTCGCTGGCCGACGACAAGTCGAAAGAAGAAAAAAAGCCCGAAAAGGCCGTTGCCGCAAAGAAGGCCGCCGCAGCGAAAAAGTCCCCCGCGGCCGCGACGGTGACGCTCAAACCCGAACAACTGAAGGTCGAGGTCTCGGTCAGCGGAACATTCGAGGCGAAAAATTCGACCGAAATCATCTTGCGGCCCGAGGCTTGGGCCGAATTCACCGTGCTGTCCGCGGTCGAACACGGCCGCACGGTAAAGGCCGGTGCGACGCTGATCCGCTTCGATCCCCAAAAGATCGACTTGGCACTCGTCGAGCTTCAGCGCGGTGTAGCTTCCAGCCAGTTGGCGCTGAAGCAAGCCGCGGTCGCACTGAAGGTTGCGGAAAAGTCCACGCCGGCTGCGCTGGCCGCCGCCAGGCGTACGGCGGCCGAGGCGACTGAAGACAAACAGCGATTCGACAAAATCGGCCACCCGGAGTTGCTTAAGGATATCGAGTACGACGTTACGTCGACCCGTAACTCGTTGGCGTACCAGCTCGAAGAACTCAACCAGCTCGAAAAAATGTATAAGGCCGACGACCTGACTGAAGAGACCGAAGAGATCATCTTGACGCGAGCTCGCAACCGCGTGAAATCCTACCAGCGGTCACTGCACAAGACTTTGCTGGAGCGTGATCGCCTGCTCAAATACGGAGTTGCGCGGCAGGTGAAGAATGTCGAATATCAAACGGACCAGGCGCAGCTCGTGCTGGAGCAGGCCAAGACGGTCCTGCCGGCTTCGCTGGAGGAGCGGCGGTTGGTGTTTGAAAAGCTGCAGTCCGACCATCAGCAGCTCAAGCTGCGGCTGGATCGCGTCCGCCGCGATCGAAAATTGATGACGGTCACCGCGCCGGTTTCCGGCACGGTCTATTACGGCCAAGCTGCGCGGGGCAAGTTCGCGGAAGTGGCGGTCCTGTCGAAGCTGCTGCGCAAAGCGGGTCTCGCCAAAGCCAACATGGTGTTGATGACGATCGTCGACGACGGCCGGCTCGCCGTCCGTACGGCTGTCGCGGAAAAGGACTTTTATCAGGTTTCCCGCGGCGCTGCGGTGACGATCACACCGACCGCGTTTCCCGACGCCAAACTGACCGGCGAGTTGGCCGCGCTTTCGACCGTGCCGATTGCGGACGGGAAGTTCGACGCGTCGATTGACGTCGACGACGCCGGCCGTCCGAAGCGACTGCGGGCCGGCATGAATTGCAAGGCGTCAATCTGCGTTTACGAAAATCAAAAGGCACTGCTTGTGCCGAAGTCCGCCGTCAAGAAAAATGACGGATCGAAATCCGGCTACGTATTCGTCGTCACCGACAAAGGCCAAAAGAAACGCAACGTCAAAACCGGCCGGATGCAAAAAGACAAAATTGAAGTCGTCAAAGGCCTTGAGGCCGGTGACAAGGTGCTGGTCACCAACCCCGATAGTCCCAAACCGGCCGTTGCCAAGCCGGCAGCGGAAACGAAAAAATAAAATGGCCGCCCGCGCGTTTCCGGGCGGGCCCGGGAACGACAATTTTGCAATGAACCGAATCTGCCTGCTCAACACCGTAATTGCTCTCGGTTTTGCGCTGCCGATTTGCGCCTCGGAAAAGGACGCGAAACTAAAAACCGCGCCGCAGGCCAAGACGGACGCGATTCCCCGGCCCAAACCGATTCAACCGCCCGGTGAAGGCGAGATCAAACAGTCGATCCGCCGGGGCGTCGATTTTCTGATCGGTTACCAGAACAAAAACGGTTCGTGGGGGTCGGCGACGCGGACGAAAGGCCTGAACATTTACGCGCCCGTGCCGGGTTCACATCATGCTTTCCGCGCGGCGACCACTTCGCTGTGCGTCAAAGCGCTTATCGAAATCGGCGACCCGCGGCCGGAAGCCGTCGCGGCGCTGGACCGCGGTGAAGCCTGGTTGCTGGACCAGTTGTCGCGCGTCCGCCGGGCGAATCCCACGGCTCTCTACAACGTATGGGCCCACTCGTATAGCATCCAGGCGCTGCTCCGCATGCAAGAACGCCACAGGGGCGACAAGAACAAGCTGGCCGCGATTCGCAAACTGGTCGAACTGCAGATCGATTTGCTCAAACGTTTCGCCACGGTTGCGGGCGGTTGGGGCTATTACGATTTCGATATTCATACGAAGCAGCCCGGCGGCCAGCCTAATTCGTTTACGACTGCCACGGCCATGATCGCGCTGAAGGCGGCCGTTAACAAAGGCTACAAAGTTCCCGAGCCGATGCTGAAAAAGGGTTTAAGCACCATCAGGCGGCAGCAGAAGCCCGACTTCACCTATTTGTATAGCGAGAATTTTTTGTTCTATCCAATGCGAGATATTAATCGACCCGGCGGCAGTTTGGGCCGCAGCCAGGCCTGCAATCTGGCGCTGCGATTGTGGGGCGACCGGCGGATTACGGACCAGGTACTGATCGATTGGCTGGATCGGCTGGCGACGCGGAATCTTTGGCTCGACATCGGCCGCAAGCGGCCCATTCCGCACGAATCGTATTTCGCCGTCGCCGGGTATTTCTTCTACTATGGCCATTACTACGCTGCGGGATGTATCGAGCAGTTGCCCGACGGGCTCAAAGAGAAGTACCGCGGTTACCTGGCCAATATTCTTTTGCGGCTACAGGAGAAAGACGGCTCGTGGTGGGACTATCCGCTTTACGACTACCACCAACCCTACGGCACGGCCTATTCGCTGATGGCGCTCGGCTCGCATCGCTATGCGGGCGAGCGAAAAACTGAGTAGCGGCGTCGCAAAGCCCGCCGCATCAGCCGCAAATTCGATCTAATCGCACCGCGCTTCTGGTCCGCTGCGCAGTAGAGTTGATGAGGTCCGGATTCTGTGCGGCGAAAAATTTCTCAGTGGCATTTGCTATGGCGCGGCGACTCACGATAGGCTTGTTGCTAACCGTTACGCTGTGCCTGTGCGCGTTCGCCGGTTACCAGCGACTCTTCAGCAGCTTTGCCGCATACGACGACGAGGGCTACATCATGCTTTCGTTGTTCCATTTTCTGGATGGCGAGCCTCTGTATGACAAAACATTCTCGCAGTACGGGCCGGCCTACTACTTTGTCCAGGCGATGGTGCACGCGGTCACCGACTGGCCAATCACACACGACGTGGTGCGGTTCAAGACGCTGGCATGTTGGTTGATGACGGCGGCGCTGGCTGGCGGGCTTATTGGGCGGATGACTCGATCGAAGCCGCTGTCTGTGGCTGGCGGGCTGTTTTGCTTCTTCCATTTAGAGCGGCTGGCAATGGAGCCGGGGCATCCTCAGGGACTGTGTGTGCTGTTGATCACCGCGGCGTTGTTCGCCACGACTTTCGTGCGTCGAGAGCGAAGTTGGATCGTTTTGTTGCTCGGATTTCTCGTGGGCACGGTTTGCATGACGAAACTGAATGTCGGCGTGTTTCTTGCGGGCGGTTTGTTGCTGGCGATCGTCTCAGAGTTGCCGCGGTCAGGGATCAACAAATGGTTTGCCAGGGCTGTGCTTGCGCTGGCTTTGGCGCTGCCAGCGATCTTGATGCAGGATATGTTGTTTTCAGCGGGCGGGATGCCGCTCGGCGGAATCGTGCTTTGCTCCACATTGGCGGTCAGCCTGACCGTGTCGCAGCGTGAAGCAAATCTCAAATTCGCCCGCGACGCCTGTCCCGCTAAGGCGTGTCGAGGTTTCTTTGCCGGCGGTTCGCTAGCCGTTGTTGGCTGGTCGCTAGCGGCAATGGCGCACGGGACTTCGCTCGCCGGTCTGATTGACGGGATAATGCTGCAGCACGCGGGGTTTGCCGCGACGTTTTTCACGGTCTCGCCCGTCAGCTGGTTTGCGGTTTTTTGGGCGGTCCTGGGCTTGTGCCTGGCGATTTCCGCGGCGCGCGGTAATCAAACGGCCGGCTTGGTGGCTCAAGCAGTACTGGTTGTGATCGCCGTGCTTGTCGGTGGGCGGCATTTGGCCGAGTCGTTCGCGCCTCTACTCCACGGAATGCAAGATCGTGGCGGCGCGTTGTTGTTGATCGGATGCGGAACCCCGTTTGTCTGGGCGATCTTGCTGCGGGTCCCGATAGGTCTTTCCGGCCGGGGCAACGAATCCCGCGTTGCCCAAAAAACCGGGACTTTCCGCTCCGCCCGCAGCGGTGGCGGATTTGCGCGTGCGGCCGTCTGTCTGGTCGCGGCGCTGCAGCCCCTGGGTATCTTTCCCACGCCCGGCACGCAGACGGCAATTGCTTCGGTCGCGATCCTGTTGGCTGCGGTCGTGGCCGTAGCGGACTGGGTGGAACACGGAATTGTGGTTTCCGTACATCGCCGACGTCGGCCGTTGATGGCAACCGGTTTCGCCGTATTGTTGTTGGTTACGCTGCTGGCTCGCGATATTCACCTTTGCAGTTATCGCCGGAGCCTTACGCCGCTAGCCCTGCCCGGTGCGGATCGATTGCGGCTGCCCGCCGAGGAGGCGTTGCGCCATCGTTGGCTGACGGATGCCTTAAGCGGCAACGCCGATTCGTTTTTGTTCCGCTATAACGGCATGAACAGTTATTACTTTTGGACCCAGACGCCACCGCCGACCGCGGTGAATGCAACTTGCTGGCCGGCGTTGTTTGACGACCGGCGGCAACAAAACATTCTGGCGGCAGTCCGCGACCAACGGCGGCTGTGCGTGGTCCGCGAGCATCAAGATTGGCCCGCCGAAGGT
>JAYZEI010000038.1:0-25815 GCA_036337375.1 Planctomycetota bacterium
TTCGCATTGCCCAGGTGCTCGAGCGTCAGATTCTCAAGTTTGATGCCCAAATCCTCGCTGATCATTTCGCCGTTGGTGAGGATAGCGATGTCGCTAAGCATTGCTTTGCGACGATCGCCAAATCCGGGCGCCTTGACCGCACAAATGTTGAGCACGCCTCGCAGTTTGTTCACAACGAGCGCGGCGAGCGCTTCGCCTTCAACGTCTTCGGCGATAATCAACAGGGGCTTGCCGGTTTGCGCAACCTGTTCGAGCAACGGAACGAGATCGCGAAGATTGCTGATCTTCTTTTCATGAATCAAAATCAGTGCGTCTTCCAGCAAGCAATCGCGTTCGGCAGGTCTCGTGATGAAATACGGCGAAACGAAACCCTTGTCGAACTGCATGCCGTCGACGAACTCGACTGTCGTGTCGGTTGTCTTGCCTTCCTCGACAGTGATCACACCGTCTTTGCCGACGTTTTCCAGCGCATCGGCAATCAACTCGCCAACTGCCATGTCATTGTTTGCGCTGATCGCACCAACGTTGGCGACATCCTCTTTACTGGAAACGGGATGGCCCATGTCGAAGAGCTTTTCAACGGTCGCTTCGACAGCCTTTTCAATACCGCGTCGTACGGCCATTGGATTGCTGCCCGCGACAATGTTTCGTCGCCCCTCCTTGTAGATCGCGCGGGCCAAAACGGTCGCAGTCGTTGTTCCGTCACCGGCCAGGTCGGACGTCTTGGTGGCAACTTCGTTGACAAGTTTGGCGCCCATGTTCTCAAATGGGTCTTCCAACTCGACTTCCTTACTAACTGTCACGCCATCTTTAGTGACCGTCGGACCGCCGAATGATTTGTCGATGATCACGTTGTGACCTGCAGGGCCCATTGTTGTGGCAACGGCATCCGCAAGTTTGTCGATGCCTTTGAGCATCTTGGAGCGAGCCTGATCTTCGAACAGTAATTGCTTAGCCACGAAATTGTTCCTTTATGTTCTTGTGTAGGCCGGAACGAATGTAAGACAGTTCCGGCAGCGATGTCGACGATTGCCAGTACAGCGTTGTACGCTTGTCCTGACTACCAATTTCCAGCCAGTCGTTAATCAATCACTTTTGCCAAAAGATCGCCCTCGCGCAGAATCTTTAACTCTCTACCGTCGACTTCCTGTTCGACGCCTCCATACTTGCCAAAATAAACTTTGTCGCCGACGGCGACCGACAATTCCCCACGCTGGCCACTGTCGAGCAGCCGGCCAGGGCCGATTGCGACCACCGTACCAAGCTGTGGTTTTTCTTGTGCCGAATCGGGAAGCACGATGCCGCCAGCGGTCGTTTCCTCCGCGTCAACAGGTTCGACAACAACACGATCATCAAGAGGACGAAGATTCATAATTCTAGTTCCTTAATTTGCTTCAGTTCTTGGTCATTGGACACTGGGGGTGTATTGGCATCGCTTACATCATGCCGCCCATGCCTCCCATACCACCCATGCCTCCCATGCCGCCTCCCATGCCTCCCATGCCACCCATGCCACCGCCCATGCCACCGCCCATGCCACCGCCCATGCCGTGGTCGTGGTGGTCGTGGTCGCCCTCTTCCTCTTCCTCTGGAATCTCCGTGATGAGCGATTCGGTTGTCAGCAACAAACCGGCCACGCTGGCCGCATTCTGCAGTGCAGTGCGGACGACTTTGGCTGGGTCGATGATGCCGGCCTCGACCATGTCACAATACCGATCCTTATCAGCGTCATAGCCCTCGGCCTTGCCTTTAAGTCGACGCACGCGGTTAACGACGACCGCACCGTCGAGTCCCGCATTCTCAGCGATGCTGCGAAGCGGGTAATCGAGGACATTACGAATGATGTCGGCGCCGAGCGCTTCGTCACCGAGCAGTTCTAGTTTATCCAACGCCTTGGAACAGCGGATCAGCGCCACGCCACCGCCCGGAACGATACCCTCTTCGAGCGCCGCTTGTGTAGCGCTTTTGGCGTCTTCGATCAGCGCTTTACGCTCCTTCATTTCTGTTTCGGTCGCGGCACCGACATTGATCTGAGCAACACCACCGGCCAACTTTGCCAACCGCTCCTGCAGCTTTTCACAATCATATTCACTGTCGGTGCCTTCGATCTCCTTGCGGATCATGTCAACCCGGCCTTCAATTTCCTTTTTCTCACCGGCGCCACCGACCATGGTCGTGTTGTCGGTAGTGATGATGATCTTCCGGGCTTTGCCCAAATCAGAAATCTTGACCGCTTCGAGGTTGATGCCAAGGTCCTTAAAGATCGCCGTGCCTCCGGTCAGAACTGCGATATCGCCTAGCATTGCCTTACGGCGATCACCGTAACCCGGCGCCTTCACCGCACAGCAATTGATGATGCCGCGCATCTTGTTGACAACCAGCGTTGCCAAGGCCTCGCCCTCGATATCTTCGGCGATAATTAGTAGCGGCTTGTTCGCTTTACTGACCGCTTCCAGTAACGGTACGAGTTTCTTGGCGTTGGAGATTTTCTCTTCGTAAATCAGCACCAGACAACCCGAAAGTTCGGCAACCTGGTTATCGACGTCGGTAACCATGTGCGGCGAAAGGAACCCGCGGTCGAACTGCATGCCTTCGACGACCTCGACTGTCGTTTCGGCCGATCGACCCTCTTCGACCGTGATCACCCCGTCCTTTCCGACCTTCAAAAACGCGTCGGCCAAAACACCGCCAATCGCCGGATCATTGTTGCCGGCAATGGTAGACACCTGCTGAATTTCCTTCTTGCTTTTTTCATCGACCTTGGTCGACATCTTGAGAATCGCGGCGCCGACAGCTTCGCTGGCCTTGCCGATCCCGCGCGATAGCGCCATGGCGTCCGCACCGGCGGCGATCATCTTTAGGCCTTCCTTGAAGATCGCTTCAGCCAAAACGGTCGCTGTAGTCGTCCCGTCGCCAGCCACGTCGTTCGTCTTGGTGGCGGCCTCTTTGACCAATTGCACACCCAGATTCTCGTTGGGATCTTCAAGCTCAATGTCCTCGGCTACCGTAACTCCGTCTTTGGTGACCTTAGGCGAACCCCAGCCCTTATCGAGCACGGCGTTACGACCCCGCGGTCCGAGCGTACTACGCACGGCCTTGGCAAGTTTACTGATACCTGAGGCCAAGGGCCCGCGTGCTTCTTCGTCGAATACAATAAGTTTCGCCACAGTCGAGATCCTCCTCAGCGGGATGCGAAGTTTGAATCAGTGGAATATCGGATTAGAAATTTCTGACGGCGACATTCGTCGCTCGCCCGAGACCATCTCGTTGTTGACGGTTTCCCGGCGTAATTTGGCCGGACGCAGCCCGGTCGTTTTGGCAGCCAGACCACCAAGTTCGTAACTAGGAATGCAACGGTTATGCCAGTTCCACAATCCGCGACGTAAACGACTGTTGTATATATGGTTGCAATTTTTATCGAAAAATCGACATGGTTAATCCAAAAGGCTGAAATAGACCCGAAAATGCCATTTTGGCAGACGGGGCCCGTGACCGGTCGGCGAGATGAACAAAGCACTGGACCGGATAAAAGCAGGCCGACCACTGCTGAGCTTACGGCGTAAAATCTTCGTCGCCGTTGAGTGCCAACGCAAATTCCGCCAGCAAGTCTGCGGTGCGGTCGATGTCGTCCAGCGAAATTGTCTCCACCGCGCTGTGCATATAACGGTTCGGTACACTGACCAACGCGGTGGGCACGCCCGAACGAGTAACCTGCAGCGCGTTCGCATCGGTGGGGGTCGCGCGGCCGACCGCGCCGAGCTGATAGGACATTTTACGCTGATCGGCCGTTTGAATTAGGCGTTCGACCACAACGGGGTTATTGTTTGGCCCTCGGTAGATGACCGGACCGCCACCCAAAGAAATGTCGCCTTCTTGATTCTTGTTGATCGTTGGACAATCCGTTGCATGCGTGACATCCACAGCGATGCCGACATGCGGATCGACGCTGTGGGCACTGGTCCGAGCGCCGCGCAGTCCGATTTCTTCCTGTACGGTGCTGACGGCGTACAGCGCGCACTTCAGATCGGCGGCGGCGGCGCGGCGCAGCGCCTCGACGACGATCCACAATCCTGTCTTGTCGTCCATCGCCGGCGCATTGGCAAGCCCGTTCCTCATCGGTTGAAAACCGAGCTGCAACGTCACCGGGTCGCCAATCCGAACTACGGACGCGGCGTCTTCCTTGTCGGTTGCGCCAATATCGAGCCAGAGGTCCTTGAGTTTCGGGACTTGCTTGCGTTCTTCGTCCGTCAGCAAATGAATGGGCTTGCGGGCGATCACGCCTACGACCGGACCACCTGCGGTCCACACCGTCAACCGCTGGCCAACCAACTGTTGCGGATCCCAACCACCAATCGCCGAAGTATAAAGGAAACCGTTCTCGTCAATGTGCTGGACGATCAGTCCAATTTGATCGCAATGTCCGGCCAGCATTACCCTCAGCGGCCCCGCCGGATTCTTCGCCGCAATCACGTTGCCGTGCGTGTCGGTTGATACTTCATCAGCGAAGTCAGCAACGTAACGGCGGACCACGTTTTGTACCGGTTGCTCGTAACCCGATGGACTCGGTGTTTCTAAAATTTCCTTCAAAAAATCGAGGGCCGAAGTTTCCATAAATTCATCCGTCTAGGTTATCTGAATTTTTTGTGATCTCTTATTCCTGTTCTAAACCGTCCGGAAAACGGGTTGCGCGAGGAATTACAGAGGATTGATGTACCGATTGACATTTTTTCCTATTCGCCGCAAAGTCGAAAGCAGCTCCGCGACAACCGGGTGCGGCTAGGCAAAATCAACTCCGGGCAAAACATTCAAGTGGTTCGGCAGGCAGTCGACTGCAACCACAAACGTCGAGGCGGGAACAATGATTCCGGTTTGTGTGATTTTCATCAGTTAGCCGATCCCTGGCGACCATCCTAAAGGAAGCCGTCAAGCTCGTAAACGGAACGAAGTACCCTTTGCGCTCAGCGACGCTTGACGTTAGCTGCTCTCAGCCTACGATGAAGGATTACTATTGGTGCGAACGGATATGAACAAAACAAAGATCGCCATCGTTGGACTTGGAACCGTCGGCACGGGGGTCGCGCGGCTGCTGCTCGATTACGGCGACCGCACCGCCCGGCATGCGGGAAAAATCCTCTGGCTGGAAAAAGCGGTCGTTCGCGACCTAAACAAGCCTCGCGACGCGGACATCCCCCAGGGCGTCCTGACCGACAACCTTGAGGCGGTGACCGGCGATCCGGAAATAAAGGCTGTATGTCAGCTGATCGGCGGTCTGGAGCCGGCGCGATCGATCATGATTGAACTGCTCAAGAGCGGCAAGGATATTGTCACGGCCAATAAAGCACTTTTGGCCGAGCACGGACCTGAGTTGTTCGATTTAGCCCGCGATTTGGGCCGCTCGATCGCCTTTGAAGCCTCCGTCGCCGGCGGCGTGCCAATCGTTGCCAATATCGGTCAATGCCTTTCCGCAAATCAAATCGCTTCGCTGCACGGTATCCTCAACGGCACTTGTAATTTCGTCATTTCGCAAATGGATGAGTGTGGCACAACATTCGATGATGCGGTCCGCGAAGCTCAGCAACGCGGCTACGCCGAAACCGATCCGACGATGGATGTGGACGGTAGCGACGCCGCGCAAAAATTAGCAATACTTGCGCATCTTGCTTTCGGCGCGCGGGTCCATTGGAAAGACATCCCACGCGAGGGGATTGAGGCCCTTGATCCGGCCGACCTGAAGTTCGCCCGCGAATTGGGATACCGCATCAAACTGCTCGCCGTCGCGCAAATGATCGACGACGGCCTTGAACTGCACGTCGCGCCGCAACTCGTGCGGTGCGAATCGCCGCTTGCTGATGTTGGCGGTGCTTATAATGCCATCCGGGTCGTGGGCGACGCGGTTGGTCGCGTCTGGTTCCACGGGCTTGGCGCCGGCCGGATGCCGACGGCCTCGGCGGTCGTGGCAGACTTAATCGATACTGTCGTCGGACGCACGGAAATTACATTCAAGACCATGGAACTCTGGTCGCAGAGGCCACCGCGTGTAACACAGCGCGAATTTGAAAACGTCGCGAGCCGGTTTTACATGCGATTCAGTGTGGACGATCATCCGGGCGTGTTGGCCGAGATTACCGGCGCGTTGGGTAGCAACGGCATTTCAATCGCGTCGGTCATTCAACATGAACCGAGCGAATCGGGCGAGATGGTTGTTCCGTTGGTTATTATGACGCACGCGACCACCGAAGGCGCGGCGACCAAAGCAGTGAACGAGATCGACAAGCTAAACACCGTGCGCAGCAAAAGCGTGAAAATTCGCGTTCTGGATTAGCTCCTGGCCTACCACGTCGGTTACGTTCATTAAGAGAGAGGTGTTTAAAGGGAGGCGGGGTTGCCGCAATAATCAATGACCAAATCCCCGGGACCGGTGGCCGCGCGGCTCACGAAATCCTGATCACCAGGATTTGGTCACGGCATTTGGGAGTTTCCACTATGAAATACGCGATCGTCATTCCCGACGGCTGCGCCGACGAACCACAAGATTCGCTTGGCGGAAACACGCCCCTTCAGGCTGCCAACATCCCCGCGATGGATACGATTGCCGCCACTGGGATCGTCGGTAGCGCCAACAATGTTCCGCTGTCCCTACCCGCCGGCTCAGCCGTGGCCAACATGAGCTTGCTTGGCTACGACCCGCTGAAACACTTCACGGGCCGCGCGCCGCTGGAGGCCGCCGCGCAGGGAATCGAACTCGGGCCGGACGACTGGGCCGTCCGTTGCAATCTCGTCACGATCGAAGATCAGGTTATGTGCGACTTCACCGCCGATCACATTTCGACCGCTGAGGCCAAGCAACTGCTGGGGGCGCTGAGCGAGGCCGTCGCTGATCCATCGCTGGAGTTTGTTCCGGGAGTCAGCTATCGAAACTTGATGATCCACCGCAGCGGAAACGCCGCGCCACCGTATAACAGCAACGACACACGGACAACGCCGCCGCACGACCTGATAGATCGGTCCGTACTGGACGACTACCCCCGCGGACCGGGTAGCGACTGGCTCAATCGACTGATGGCCGAAAGCGTTGCTGTCTTTTCCAACCATCCGGTCAATGCCGCGCGGCGAGAAGCGGGATGTTTGCCGGCGACCAATATCTGGCTGTGGGGCCAAGGTCTGTCGCCATCGCTAACGCCGTTTGCTGAAGTCCACGGGCACCGCGGAACAATGATCACAGCGGTCGATTTGCTGCGCGGACTCGCTGAACTAATTGGCTGGCAGCGCATCGAAGTTCCCGGCGCGACGGGCTACACCGATACCGATTACGCGGCAAAGGGCCGACACGCCATCGATGCCTTGGCGGACACTGACATTATTTGCGTCCACATCGAAGCCCCCGACGAAGCTTCTCACGAAGGCGACGAGGCCGCCAAGATCCGAGCGCTTGAGGAGATCGACCGACACATCGTCGCGCCACTGCACGAGGCCTTGAAAGCGCAGGGCGAATTCCGCATCCTTGTGACTCCCGACCATCCAACGCCACTGCGGACAAAAACACACAGTCACGGCGCGGTTCCGTTTGCGATATCGGGCAACGGCGTCAAACGGGACGGCAGCCAAACTTACGACGACATCGTCGCGGCGGGATCAGATTTGACATTTGAAGAAGGCTGGAAGCTAATGGACTTCTTTTTGAGTTAGGATTGATCCGAGTTGAATTAACCTGTACTCCCTCCCGCTAGTGGGGAAGGAATGGAACGGCCATGTTTCGCGTTGTAACCTTAATCGTGACGACGATTGCGTTCATGCTCGTCGGCCTGCTGGTCGCCCACAGGACCGTCGAATCAGTAAAGTCATTCGATGGCAATCAGATCATCACTATTTTCGCGATGTATCCGCTCGGTGGTTTTGTTTTGGGAATTATCACCTCGCTGATCGCGATTAAAATTGCCCGTTCATCCAAGAATAATTAACCGCACTCGACATTATGCCACTTATCGTTCAAAAGTTCGGCGGCACAAGCGTTGCTGATAGCCAAAAAATTCTTGCTGCTGCGCGCAAGGCCATTCGCGCGCAGCAACAAGGTAATCAAGTTGTGATGGTTGTCAGCGCAATGGGAAAAAACACCGACATGCTGGTCGACCTGGCTGGCCAAATCAACGATCATCCACCGGCCCGCGAGATAGACATGCTGCTTTCGACCGGTGAACAGGTGAGCGTAGCACTGATGGCAATGGCCATCGATTCGCTCGGCCACAAAGCCGTAAGTCTGACCGGTGGGCAGATTGGCATTAAGACCGACAGTTCGCATACCAAGGCGCGGATCAACTCGATTTCCACCGAACGCATACAGCGACTGCTCGACGAGGGCAACATTGTGATCGCCGCTGGATTTCAAGGCATCGACGAAGACCTCGATATCACCACGCTCGGCCGTGGCGGTAGCGATTTGACGGCCGTTGCGCTGGCCGCCGTGCTGGGAGCGGACACCTGCGAAATCTACACGGACGTTGACGGTGTTTACACGACCGACCCGCGGGCACTGCCCGAAGCACGCCGCGTTTCCAAGGCCAGCTACGACGAAATGCTCGAACTGGCCAGCCTCGGCGCAGGTGTTCTGCACAGCCGCAGCGTCGAGTTTGCAAAAAAATACGGTGTGCCAATTCACGTTCGCAGTAGCTTTTCCGACACGACTGGATCATTCGTCGTCGCCGACCCCGAGGTACCCGACCAACCGGTTGGCGGTGCCGCGCTGACGCGCAACGAAGCCCGCGTGACCGTGAAAGGAATTCCCGACCGGCCCGGCACCAGTTATGCCGTGTTCTCCAAGATCGCCGAACAAAACGTTGCGGTCGACATGATTGTGCAGAATATCGGCGAGGACGGCAAAGCGGACATCTCCTTCACGGTACTCAGCGACGATTTGCCGTCCACAACCGGTGCCGTGGGATCGGCGATCGACGAACTTGGAGCGGGTCAATTTGAAGTCGGCGAAACCGTTGCCAAAGTTTCGGTCGTCGGCATGGGAATGGCGAGGCAGACCGGCGTCGCAGACCGCATGTTCCGCGCACTGGCCGATGCTGACGTGAATATCCTCATGATTACGACGAGCGAAATTAAAATCTCGGCGTTGGTTGAGCGGGACCAGGCGCTCGACGCCTTGCGTGCCGTGCATTCCGCATTTGAATTGGAGAAAGCGCCCGAATCCACGCAGTCGACTGGCGATACCGCAATGCGAGTGGAAAACTCTGACGCACTCGATGTGGTAACACGATTGGCTGGAATGGAAGACTTGATGATCGACGAGGTGGCGCTGGACGACTCGCAGGCGCGGATCACGATCAGCCAGATTCCTGATGAACCGGGCGTTGCCGCAAAAACATTCGAAAACATCGCCGAGGCTGACATTTTTGTTGACATGATTATCCAGAGTTTTGGCCACGGCGGTCGCGCCAATCTCAGTTTTACGGTTCCACGCGACGAACTGGATCGAGCCGCAGAGGTAGCCACATCACTGGCCGAACAATTTGGCTGCGGTGAAGTGACCAGCAGCCCACAAGTCGCCAAGCTATCCGTTTCGGGTGTTGGGCTACGAAGTCATGTGGGTGTCGCTATCCGCATGTTCAAGGCGCTGGCCGACGCAGCAATCAACGTCGAGATGATCAACACTAGCGAAGTCCGAGTGAACGTAGTTGTTGACGGTGCGCACGGGCAACGCGGTCTCGAATGCCTACAAACGGCATTTGCGGACGTGTTGTTGTGTTAGTGTCGTTTAACCAAGACGCCCGTCACGGTTGAACGCGCCAACTACTCCCTACTCCGGTTCGCCCAGCACGTCGTTCAGCACGTCTTCGTTGACATAAATTGGCAACGGCGGATCGCAAGTGACCGCAACGGCGATGGCATCGGACGGTCGCGCGTCGATTTCGATCAATTCGCCTTCATGTCGAATTCGCAACACCGCATAGTACGTGTGATCGCGCAGGTCACTGATGATCACATCCTGAAACTCGGCGCCCATCTGCTCAATGGTGTTGACCAGCAAATCATGCGTCAGCGGTCGCGGAGCGGGGATATGCTTGACGCGACGGTCGATGCTGGTGGCTTCAAAGATGCCGATCAGAATCGGGAACGTCCGATCGCCATCGACTTCCCGCAGGTAAATCACCTGCTGGTCATTAATCTCGTTAATGATGATTCGCGCCAACTCCATGTGCAGAGGCATGATCGAACCTTTTGCCGTCGTATTTCAAAGAAAAATCGGATGCCGGTTCAATTATACCGAAGCAAAAGGTGCGGAAATACCCAGCGGCGAATCGAACGGCCAAGTAGCCAAGTTCCAATGACCGCGAAAAATCGCCTTGCGGATGGTTATTAGGTATTTGGTATTTGGTAATTTTGGTGATCAATCGCCGGTCCTTCGCTCGAATGACGATATCGACGGGAGCCTCCCCCGCATATCTCGGTTCAACCGTGACGACGAACCGGGAAATCGCCCCGCTCACTTACCCGCGGCCCAACAGCAACCACGCTGGACAAACACAGCTGAGATTAAAATCACTGCTCCGCTTCCAACAGTCGCGAGTGAGGGTATCAGCGGGCCAATCAGTACGGCTCTCATTTTCAGCCCACTGGGGATGACCTCATTTTCGCGCCCCTCGATCTTTCTACTCGCTACTGCAACGCAACTTTTCGAGCGTCACCTGGATGGCAACAGCCTGCTCGCGCAGCTCGCCGAGAGAATCGCGTTCGCGCTGGACAACATCGGCAGGCGCGCGGTCGACGAAATTGGCGTTGGACAATTTCTTTTCCTTACTGCCGATCAAGGCCTCAATTTTGGTCAACTCCTTTTCGTTGCGCGCAATTTCGGCGTCAACGTCGATCAGGTCCGCTAGATCGACGAATATCTCGATGCCCGGCTGGCTGACGTTGGCCGACAACTCCGCCGCTTTGGTGTCGGGACCCCATGCCGTTGCACGGGATGCGGCCATCGACTGAAAATACGGCTCCATGGGTCGCAGCAATTCAGCCGTAGCATCGTTGCAGCGGACAGCAAACTGAATTTCTTTGCGGGGCGGGATATCCTGGCGGGCGCGAATCTCGCGGATGCCGCCCAGCACCGCCTGAAATCTCGCAAACTGGGCCTCGATCGTTTCGTCCCGGTCCGCCACATTGGCCGTTGGCCACAACGCGATCATGATACTTTCGGCGGCGGCGGTTGGTTTCGGTAACCCGCGACTCGACGCAACTTCGGCCAGCCTGTGCCAGACTTCCTCGGTCAAGAATGGAACCGTTGGATGCAGCAGCCTCAGTAGTGTATCGAGTGCGTGAACCAGAACACGACGGGCA
The DNA here is from genome assembly GCA_036337375.1 of Planctomycetota bacterium. Lineage (GTDB taxonomy): Bacteria > Planctomycetota > Planctomycetia > Pirellulales > UBA7805 > JAYZEI01. The sequence continues at coordinate 11,335 of JAYZEI010000038.1, forward strand.
ATTGGTCCGTCCTGTAAATCGTCAAATCGCGCCTTGGCCATCTCAACATAAAAGCTGCAAAAATCATCCCAGGCGAAATCATACAGCGTTCGGGCCGCTTCCGCGTATCGATAATTCTCCAGCGCGTCGGTCACTGTTGCGGTCACGGTCGACAAGCGACTGAGAATCCAACGATCTTCCAATTGCAGATCTTCACCGCCGACCTGTCCGGGCTCGTAATCGTCCAGGTTCATCAGTACGAACCGCGAAGCGTTCCAAAGTTTGTTGCTGAAATTGCGGCCCAACTCGAATCGCTCGCTGATAACAGCTCCTCGAGGCAGTGCTTTATCTTCGTCCGTCGCAGCCCATTGTGTCGAAAACGATTCACCGCATTTTTTGCACGCGATCGCTGGCAGCAATCGATTCTTCTTCGTTTGCTCGATCGTCGCCTGGCAATGTGGGCATTCGAATTCGACCGGCATGCGAATATCTTGCGTCTCAGTCGTCATGTAGGCGATGCCAAATCGCAGCGGATCGGCACCGAATTTTTCGATCACGTCGAGCGGATCGACGCCATTGCCCTTTGACTTCGACATGGTTTCGCCGTAGCCGTCGAGTATTTTGGGGTGAATGTAAACTTCACGGAACGGAATGGCGCCCATGTTGTTCAAGCCCGTCAAAACCATTCTCGCGACCCAAAGCGTAATAATATCGCGACTGGTAATCAGCACGCTCGTCGGATAGTAGTGTTCAAGTTCCGGCGTCTTTTCAGGCCAGCCAAGCGTCGAATGCGGCCACAGTGCGCTGCTGAACCAAGTGTCGAGGACCTCTTCTTCCTGAACGAAGCCGTTTTCTTCGAGTCGACTTTCAATCTGTTCGTGTCCCGGCTGAATACAGACCAACATCGTTGCGGCGCGGTCCTCGGTGGCATCGAGAACTTCAACTGAAACCGCAGCGTTATCTTCGACCAGATCGCACAACCACTTTTCGTTCTCGGCAGAACTTTTTGCGGTCCATATCGGAATCCGATGCCCCCACCATAGGTTGCGACTGATACACCAGTCACGCTTTTCACCGAGCCAATCGAGATACGACTTCGAATAACGCGACGGTACGATCTTGACCCGGCCATCGCTAACCGCATCCATCGCCGATTGCGCGAGTTCATCCATTTTGACGAACCACTGGTCTGCCAAATAAGGTTCGATCGGCGTTTTCGATCGATCGGAGTGGGCCAGCCCAATCTTGCGGTCTTCGATCTCCTCTACGAGACCTTGAGCATCCAGATCGGCCACAACCCTTTTACGAGCTTGCTTGATCGTGTCGCCCTGATACGCGCCGGCGTTTGTGTTGAGCCTGCCATCCTGATTGAGGATATTGACCATCGGCAAATCGTTCCGCAACCCGACATCGTAGTCGTTTAGGTCGTGAGCCGGCGTTATCTTGACGCAACCGGAACCGAGTTCCGGTTTGGCCCATTCGTCGGCGATAAGCAGAATCTCGCGATCCACCAACGGCAACCGAACCTTGCGGCCGCGGCGTGCCATTTCCCGCAGTGTTTCGAGCCGCGGCAAATGCGTGGTTCGCCGCTGTCGGACGTTTTCGATTTGCGCCTCGATTTCCGACCTTTCCTTATCGGGTGCAGCGACCAGTTTTTCTTGCAGCTCTCTTTCCAGTCTGTCGAGCGCCGCAGCCGGATCCGGATGAACAGCAACAGCAGTGTCGCCGAGCATTGTTTCAGGCCGCGTGGTGGCGATGGAAACGTGCGTTGGCTCGCCGGGTTCGGGAGCGACGACCGGATATTTAACATGCCAGAAATGGCCGTCGACCTCCTCGTGAAAAACTTCGTCGTCGCTGACCGCCGTCTGCAGGTGCGTATCCCAGTTCACCATCCGTTTGCCGCGATAGATCAGACCTTTGCGGAACAGATCAAAAAACGTCTGGCGGACCGCGTGGGCACAGGTATCGTCGAGCGTAAATCGGGTACGGTCCCAGTCGCAACTGCAGCCCATTTGTTTGAGCTGGCTGAGTATCCGTTTTTCGTATTGGTCTTTCCAGTCCCAGATGCGTTCGACCAGTTTTTCGCGACCCAAATCGTGGCGATTTTTGCCCTCTTCTTCAAGTAAACGACGCTCGACGACCGCTTGCGTGGCGATGCCGGCGTGGTCTGTGCCGGGCATCCACAACGTGTTGAATCCCTGCATACGTTTGAAGCGGACAACGATGTCCTGCAACGTATTGTTCAGCGCATGCCCGAGGTGCAGCGCGCCGGTGACATTTGGTGGAGGAATTACGATCGCGAACGGCTCGCGACTGCTGTCCGGCTCGCCGTGAAAATAACCGCTCTTTTCCCAAAAGGGATACCAGCGATTTTGCGCGCCGACATGATCGTATTGCTTGGGGAGATCGGATTTCATTTAGTCTTGTGGGAAATAAAAACTAACAGAAAGGGAATGATGCCTGATGAATCCCAAATCACCAATTTCCGGACTCGTCCGCCGCGACGGAAATTGTTATTCGGGTTCGTCGTTCTCTATTCATTCATCATTTTTTCGTCCTTGTATATTTTGTATTCAAAACTATCAACGAGCGCTATCCAGCTGGCTTCGATGACGTTCTCACTGACCCCAACGGTGCCCCACATGTCGAATTCGTCTTCGCTTTCGATGACAACGCGAACCGCGGCGGCCGTAGCCGCTTCGGAGTTAATGACGCGAACTTTGTAGTCAACCAGCTGCATCTTTTCCAGGTTTGGAAAGTTGCCATTTAATGCCTTACGCAACGCTGCGTCCAGAGCGTTAACGGGGCCGTCGCCTTCCGCCACCTCAAACCGCACGCGATCGCCGACCCGCAGCTTAACGGTCGCCTCCGTCGTTAACTCTCCCTGCTCGTTAATCTCGACGTTCACATGATACTTAATCCGCTCAAAATGTGGCGTGAATGTGCCGGCGCAGCGTTTTACCAACAGGTCAAACGAAGCTTCGGAAGCTTCAAATTGATAACCTCGATTTTCCAACTCGACCACTTGCTGCAAGATGCGATCCATCAGGTCGCGGTTCCCCTCGATGTTATGCTTGGTGGTCATGGCAATGATATTCGAGCGGCCAGAAAGCTCGCTGACCAACACACGCCGCTCGTTGCCGACCTTTTCCGGCGAGATATGTTCATAGCTAGCCGACACTCGGTTGACCGCGTGTACGTGCATGCCGCCCTTGTGGGCGAAAGCGCTTGTACCGACAAACGGCTGATTGGAGCGAAAGTGCATGTTGGCCGTTTCGTAAACAAATCGCGAAAGTTCTGTGAGGTGCTCAACGCCGTTGTCGCCAAGGACTTCGTAGCCGCTCTTTTTTAGCGCCAGATTCGCTACGACCGAAACCAGATCGGCATTGCCGCAGCGTTCCCCGAAACCGTTGACTGTGCCTTGAACTTGGCTCGCGCCGGCATCAATAGCCGCGAGCGAATTGGCCACCGCCAGTTCGCAGTCGTTGTGGCAGTGGATGCCGATCGGAATTTCCAGGCTGCTAACCGCCTGGCGTGTCAACTCGGCGATCTCCTCCGGTAGACTTCCGCCGTTTGTATCGCACAACACAACCATTCGCGCCCCCGCCTCGGCCGCAGCACGGATCGTTTTTTCGGCGTAAGCGGGATTCGATTTCCAGCCATCGAAAAAATGCTCTGCGTCGTAGATAACTTCGCGACCCTGCCCGCGAAGAAACTCGATCGTATCGGCGATCATTTCGACGTTATCATCCTCACCAACGCGGAGCACCTCGGCAACGTGAAAATCAGAGGTTTTGCCGACGATCGTTATCACTTCGGCCTCGGAATCGATCAATGCCTGCATGCCCGGATCGTCTTCGACTGCAACGCCCCGCCTCCGCGTCATACCAAATGCGCAGACCCTGGCTTGACTGAGATTGAGATCGCGGACCTTCTGAAAAAATTGGATGTCTTTTTCATTCGAAAGCGGGTATCCACCCTCAACGAAGTCAACGCCAATCTGGTCCAGACGAGCGGCAATCAACAATTTATCCTGTAGCGAGAGGTTAACCCCTTCTCCCTGAGTGCCATCCCGTAATGTCGTATCGTAGATTTCGATGCGTCGCATTATCTAAGCTTTCAGTGGTCAGCAATCAGCTCGCTTTTGGTTGTTGAAAGCTGACTGCCGACCGCTAACAGCTTCAACAAAAAAACCCCGAGACCTTTCGGCCTCAGGGCTTTGATTTTTTTGGTGTTTCGTTTGCCCTAAGACCAAAAGTTCTCCTTGATAATAATGCCAACAATAATCACTCCAACAACAACGGGCATGCCAACGCAAGCCACCGTAGCGTAGTTGAGTGCAGCAGATTTAGTCGAGGGCAATTGTGACATTTAGAAAAGATCCGTGTTCGTCTCTTCTATCAACGATAAATTCGAATTGCGGGCTTGTCAACGACGCAAGCCCGAGCCGCCGGCTGGGCCAGCCAAACTGCCGCCGAGCTATTGCCACGCGAATCCGCACCTCGGCGGGAACATCGTCCCGCCAGGCCAACGCGGTTTCGTCAAACTTTATATTCCCATTTGCCGATCAGACCGGGCTGTGGAATTGGATATTGGCCATTGCTGCCGGACTTTAGCGGCGGTGACGAATCGAGTGCCAGTTTGTCTACTTCCGGTGCAAACTCGTGCGGATGGGCGAGCATTTCATCCAGTGTGACCGCCTTACCACTATGCGCGGCCAGACGTCCCATCGAAGTCACCAAACTGGCCATCGCTCCGCGCTTTGCCTCGTTGTACGTTTTGTCACCGCGTATTGCATCGATCAGGTGATCCCACTCTCGCTGGTAGGGATTAGGCTCTCGCCGTCCAAACGACCAGGTGACCGCCTCCTTGTCGTCGAGATTTTGCCCTTTGCTGATACGACATTTCGCCGGACTGTGTCCCGAAATCGAAATAATCGCCGATCCTTTGCTGCCGTGCGCGTAACTGGCGAATTCGTTGTGGCAACCAGCCGAGCCGCGGCCGTAAAGGAACAGCTTTGCACCATCGCGGAATGTAAATTCGACGTGATAGGTGTCGAAATTTTGATCGACGTAGCCACCGCGATAATGGCGGCCACCGAAACCTTTGGCGGTGACCGGCCAGTCATTTTTCATCCAGCAGCACTCATCGATGTTGTGAATCAGAAAATCGCTAACCGCCCCCCCGCTGGCCCACAGGAACGCGTGAAAATTTCGAATCTGGTAAAGCAACTCACCGTGCTTCCAATCCGCCGGCATGGCGCGGGTGAATGCCGTACCGGTCGGTCCGGTGACACGGTAGGCGCGCAGTGTATTAAGGTCACCGATTTCGCCCGCTTGGATGCGGTCAAACAACTCGCCACGGGCCTCGCAGTGGCGGCACATCAGGCCCACGCCGACTTTCAGACCCTTCTTCTCCGATTTGTCAGCCAGCGCAAGCAATTTTCGCGTGCTCGGTCCGTCCACCGTAACCGGCTTTTCCATGAAGACGTTAAGGTCCTTTTGGATAGCGTAACCGAAGTGGACCCACCGAAACGCGGGAGGAGTAGCAAAGATGGCGACATCGCCCGGCCGCAGACAATCCAACGCTTTTTGATAAGCATCGAATCCAACGAAGCGTCGTTCTTTCGGCACATCCACTTTTTTGCCGAATCGACTCGACAGATTCGCATGACCGGCGTTCACCCGTTCGGCGAACACATCGGCCATCGCGACCAATTTGATCGGGCCGTTATTTACCGACAAAGCGTTAGCCGCCGCTCCACCACCACGTCCACCACAGCCGACCAGGGCCACCCGAATCGTGTTATCCTCGCCCGCATGGACTTTGGGTACGGCCGCTGCGACCATCGTCGTTGCCGCGGCCGCTGTTCCTGTTTTCTTTAGAAACTGACGCCGCGATGTTTCGGTCTGTTTGGTTTCGTTCATGATTGGCCACCTTTTCGGAGACAATTGTTCGCTGAATCACTAGGCCGCCGAGAACGCGGAGATACGCCGCGACCTGCTCTCGGCTGGGCTGCAGTTCAGGGCCGACCCAGGCGTCATTCTAAGCTAGCCCCTAGCGTTACACCACATCCCGTTTAACAGAAACCGGGCGCCCAGATCGCACGCCGCCACCGAAAATAGGGGTATGGCGGAGTTCTTCGGCTCAAGGTTGCAAGATGCTGCCGGTGAAGACAAAAGGCAAAAGTGATGCTCCGGCATTGGATCGCAGAAGCCGGACTGTCCCCACAGAACGCGCGATATCGCCAAGGCAAAGGAACTTGGCTGCGAACCCCAGTCCTTCGTGCAGCCCTTAACCATCGCTACAATGCCGGCCTCCACCGCTTTAGGTAACTCCGGTTGTTCAAGAATGACCTCCTTCAAAAAGTCGCCTTCTCTTTTAGTCATCGCACAGTTTTTCCTACATATTCTTCTCCTTGTGAATAGAACACCAAACCGCTTCTGGCGTTCTATAACTGTGCGAGCAAAAACTCCGCTGCCGTCGCACTGGTTGCGATTCGCCTAAAAATAGGACGACCAAATGGTCGCCCTATTTCAAACAGTCGGCCTTGGTGCGTACGACAGTTTCCTCCGGCTCGGTGGAACTGTTAATGGTTGTCAGGATCTGTCACCGAGACTCTCGAGCCAGCCCACGAAACTGCACCACAGAATCAGGATCAATACCAGGCCATAAAATGCGGCGAAGATCGCGGACCCGATGGTTAACACGGGGTGCAGTTCAAGGGTGCCGAGAAATACGGCCGCCGCAACCATGATGGCCAGAACCCACGGATTGCCTTTACAGATGGTCACCGGAAAAAATATGGCTTTGAAAGTGAAGACCAATATCTTGTCCAGCAGGTTCCGTTCCTCGTGCATGACCCTGCGGAGAATGAAGTTGAACAGGAGGGCCATGAACAGAGAGCCCGACACTATGGCAGCCCCCCACTTGTGGAGGAGATACGATTCAACGCCGGGCTCCAGGACGGCACGGCTCACCTTCTCGGAGTCGTACGACACCGAGACGGTTTTTCCACGTGGATAACGTGCCACAACGCTGTGCAGGGCATACTCGTGTCCACCGATCACCACAACATCACCGTCGTGTTCGACGCCCTCGACCGTATAGACATATTCGATGTCCGCCGAGTAGGTGGTGTCGCCCTCGCTGGTGCTAGATGTGACCTTCGACGTGACGATCCGACCCGCTGCGACAGGCCAGTCCAGGCTGGCCCGGGCCTGTTTCCGTTTGAGTTCACCGTAGAGTATGAACACCAATCCGACGATGGCGGGAATGCAACAGACCGCCAGGAACGCATAACGTTGCTTTCGTCCGTCAGGTTTTTGCTTGTCAGGTTCTGTCTGCGGGTGACTGATCACAGGGAGCTCACCTCGTTCGCCACCGAGAGAAAACGATCGTTTTCCTTGGTGGAGCTTGGGGATCGTGAATCTGGCGGTCGCAGGAACGTCTTCCAGAACAAACCAGCGGTACCCCTGCTGAGGATGCTCTTGGTTCCATCCACCGTTCAATCAAAATCTCTTCACCTTAAACTTCAGCCCAGATGCTTTGACAGGCACCACCATCTCAACAAAGTTGAACCCGCGCGTTAAAGATCTGGACTCATCATCCGGAACGGATGACGATGATCGAAGCCGGGATGCACCCGGGGACAAGGGGTGGCCGAAGAAAATCGCGATAAAGCGGCGGGGCGGGCGTGTCATGCACTCTGGGCGTGACACTCGTCATCTTCTTCCTCCTCATACTCTTCTTCTTCATACTCCTCTTCGTCGTACTCCTCTTCGTATTCGCATTCTTCATCTTCTTCTGATTCGTTTTCCTCTTCGCTGCTATTTTCCTCCACCCACTCCTCTGATGCCGCTTCATCCTCTTCGTACTCATCTTCTTCGTACTCGTCCTCTTCGTACTCGTCTTCTTCGTACTGCTCGTCGTTCGCGGCTTCTTCTTCGTATCCTTCTTCTTCAATCTCCATTTCTTCGCGCGGGGCAATTTTAATTTTGTTGCGGCGCGTTGGTGCAGGTTCGGCCGCGGGCTCGTCCTCGGCGTCGGTATCGAGCATCGTGGCCCATTGTTCGGGCGTGACGAGAACCTCGCGAGCTTGCGAGCCATTGTACGAGCCGACGATGCCGTCTTCGGCCATGAAGTCAATCAGCCTCGCAGCCCGGCCGTAGCCGATTCCCAGCGCCCGCTGCAACAGGGAGCAACTGCCCCGGCCCTCGCTAACGACGACGTTGATCGCCGCTTCGTACAATTCGTCACGATCCTTAAGCCGGTTCCTGGCACCATCGGCATCCGCCGGTTTGAGTTGCACGAGCTCATGAACGTACTGCGGTTCATCGGTCGCAACGGCTTCGACCAGTCGGGTGATTTCGTCGTCGCTGAGGAACGTGCCTTGACCTCGCAACAGCGTACTCGTTCCCGGCCACAGGAAAAGCATGTCACCGTTGCCCAATAACTTTTCGGCACCCATTTCGTCCAACACGACGCGGCTATCCGTACGACTGGCGACCTGAAACGCGATCCTCGCGGGCAGGTTCGATTTGATCAGCCCGGTGATGACATCGACCGTCGGCTTTTGCGTGGCCAGCACGAGATGAATGCCTACCGCGCGGCTCTTTTGCGCCAAACGAATGATGTGGCCTTCGACTTCTTTAGCCGCAGTCATCATCAAATCCGCCATTTCATCGGCGATGATCACGACATACGGCAAGTTCAGCGGAATACTTTCGCGATCTTCGTCGCTCTCCGGCTGGATGCGATCCATCAACTCTTCTTCGCCAAGCTGATTGTACACGCTCACGTGCCGCACACCCGCACGGGCCAACAATGCATAACGCTCTTCCATTTTGTCCACGGCCCAGGCCAGAATCGCCTCGGCTTTTTTCATGTCGGTAACGACTGGGTGCATCAAATGTGGCAAATGTTTATAGGGACTCAGTTCAACCATCTTGGGATCGATCATCAGCATCTTCACTTCATCAGGACGCCGGGTCATGACCATCGACGAAATGATCGAGTTTAGGCAAACACTTTTTCCCGTGCCGGTGCGACCGGCGATCAATAAATGCGGCAGGGTCGTCAAATCGACAACCATCGGATTGCCCGAAACATCTTTGCCGAGGAAAACCGGAATCTTCATCTTGCGTTGTTTCGATTGATCTTCCTCCATCACTTCGCGCATGCGGACGACTTGACGTTCCGTGTTAGGCAATTCGATACCGACGGTATTCTTGCCCGGAATTGGTGCGACGATGCGAACACTGGGAACCCGCAGTGCGATGGCTAGGTCGTCCGCCAATCCCGTAATCTTGGAAAGCCGTAGGCCGGCCTCCAGTTCAACCTCATATTGCGCGATTACCGGGCCGGTCTCGATTTCGACGACTTTCACGTTGAAGCCGAAATTGGCAAACGTTTTCTCCAAAATCTTGGCTTTGCGACGGACTTCTTTTTCATGCACCTCGTACCGCATTTCCTCGGACTCGAGCAGCAAATCGAGTTCCGGAAGTTGGTAGTCCTCGAGTTCATCGTCCTGGCTGGCCGCTTCGAGTGACGCGATCATTTCGTCGCGCTCAGTCTTTTGCGGTTGCTTGATGCGCAGTGCGGACTTGATGAGGCTACCGACACCCTGTTTGGCGGGCTGCTCGAATTCCTCGGACGGCTCTTCAATTTCTTCTTCGTCCTCGTATTCGTGACCGTCCTCTTCGTGCTCGTCGCATTCATCTTCTTCATGTTCTTCGACATCCGCTTCACCCGCAGTCGAAGCCTTGATGCGGCGGCCGAGGATGCGAACGTGCACCTCGCCGTCGTCCTCTTCTTCATCGTCTTCCGAGTCGTCCGATTTGAGACGACCAAGTGCCGCTCGGCCCGTCCACACAATCACTTTGGACGGTTGTTTGAAGCAATTCAGACCTAGCCACAACAATAAATAATCCGTACACATCAGCAGGCCGGCGATGATCAGTGTGAGCGCCAAAATGAAAGCGCCCGCTGTGGCAAAGTGCGTTTCCAAAAGGCCACGGCCCGCCGCGCCAAGCACCCCGCCCGGCCCAAGTTCGGGTCCCCGCCAAAATGACGGCGCGACGGTCGGCACCGCCAATGCCGCCAGTGTGACAAACCCCAGCAACGAAAACAGCCAGCCCGCCAGTCGCACCCCCCGCTGTGTAATTGTCCGCCGCATCAGCAACCACGCGTCCAGCGCCAGCAGCGACGCCAACAGGTAATAGGCACCTACGCCAAGCAATCGCAGTAACCGGTCAGCCATCCACGCGCCAGCGCGGCCACAGATATTTGAAACGTCGGTCGTCGACGGATAGACCAGCATTGCTGCCGGATCAGACCAGATTGAATCGGCGCGATCATAAGAAACCAGCGACATGCCGATGAACACTACCAGCGTCAGCAGCGCAAGCGCGACGAGGTCGAGTCGGACATTTCGTTCTTCAAACATGGACACGCCTTTAAAAGGTTGCCTAGTTTCAGATCACTTACGTGATCCTTCAACATGGGCGTGTCCTTGCCCGACCGGGATTCCAGAGTGGCAATACTAGATGTCGGCCAGAATGCCGGCACGAATGAAATTTCTCGTCGCCGGGACGAAAGGCTTACCCAGTGGGCAGAAGAAGAACGAATCGCACGAGGGGCAAAACCAGCAGGACGTTATCTCTATCCGTTAAAAAACACTCTCCCCGTTGGAAGTTTAGCATCTGCATCCGCGGCGGAAAGACTTTTTGGCACAAATCGTTCGCCGCGGCCCGGAAAACCATAACAGATTTGCGGATCGGGATGAGTTTGTGACTGGCCGCAATGATAGCGGTCACGTTAGGCCTCATTTCTTCCGCGTTTGAGTGCCGCCAGTGTCCATCATGAGCTTGCCGTTGGCGTCGCGGATGGTCAACGCCCATTCAAATTTGTCTTTGCCGGTAAACTGGAAAGTCATCTCTCCACGAAAACCATTGCCGAGATCCAGTTTCCAGTCCATTCGTTCTGCGTTCGGGTTCCAGCGGCCCACGGTGTCTCCCCGCGGGAACCCATTCTGATTGCTGAAGAACCAGGAGCGATAGACCTCGGCTTCCGCATCGTATTTCATAAGCCAATGCCATTTCTCGCCGTCTGCGTGGATCGCGTCGCCCTGAATGAACTTCTTATCCAGAACCCAATTGATCGTCTCCTCGCCGGTGGTGGTTCGCTCTTCCGGCGTCCACTCGGCTTTCTTTTGGTAATTCTTGATGATCCAGGTGCCAACGCGGCGATTCAAGGGTTCCAACGGATTCTCGTCCGCGAGAACAGCGGCGGAACTCGTCGCACATAGCGCGACGCACCAGAACAGAGTTGTTTTGAAGTAATGCACTATTTGTCTCCTTTGTTCGAGGCTCAGGTTTTGCCCGCCTAATGTCCAAGGTAGCTAACGTCCAAAGGTAATTGGGCGGCAGATCATCAGGAAGGCCTCCTTGCCGGCTGAGTCCCAATGGCCGACGACTATTTGGGCTGATGCGTATCAAAAACTCTGACCGGTGCGAGACGGCCCTGGCCCCGATCAACGAGAATTGCCAGCAAGTCGCCCATTTCGGTCACCGCGGCATACTCGCCGTCTCGCGGTTTGGACAAACTGTCTCGCTGAATACAACAGCCGTCAATAATTTGTTTTTGTTCGAATGTCGCGATTTCAATTTGCGGCATTTTGGCAACCGCCAACAACGCTGGCTTTAGTGCGGCGGCGAACCGGTCTTCCGTGAGTGAATCCAACGCGATGGCGTCCTCAATTTCGAATTCCCCAATCGCCGTCCGCTTCAGTTCCGACATCACGGCCGCGGTACCGACTAATTCCGCGAGGTCGCGGCCCAGCGACCGGATATACGTGCCACTGCCGCAACGGATGTCGAGACTCAATTCCGGGTAGCTATATCTAACGATCGACAAGTCGTGAACTTTCACACCGCGTGGAGCCAGTTCGACCGGCTTACCCGCCCGTGCCAAATCGTAAGCTCGGCGGCCTTTAATCTTCAGCGCCGAAAAATCGGGCGGACGCTGCTGAATCTCGCCGGTCAGTTTGCCGGCCGCCGATTCCAACTGCTCAAGACTCGGGATCGGCGGATTGGGAAGCTGTCTGATCTCACCTTCGATGTCTTCCGTCGGACTGTCGCTACCGAGCAGAAACTTGCCGTGGTAAGATTTTGGCATGCGTTGAACATATTCGATCAGACGCGTCGCGGGCCCAAGGCAAAGAACCAACACTCCGGTCGCCAGCGGATCAAGCGTTCCGGCGTGACCGACTTTGCATTTCTTGTCCACCAGACGCTGGACGATGTTGACCACGTCCCGCGACGTCATTCCGACGGGTTTGTTGATGTTCAACAGGCCAAAGAATTTCATTTCACCTTCCGTCCCTCCTGACAAGCGATACTCCCAAGTTGGCATTGTACGCAACAAACTGATACGATCGAGCATATGAAAATCGAACGGCTCGGGCCCTACAAAATCGGTAAAAAGATCGGCCATGGCGGCATGGGCACGGTTTACGCCGCGCTAGAGGTCGTGACCGACAACCCCGCCGCGATTAAAGTTCTCGCACCACAACTGGCCGTACACGAAGGCTTTCGCGAACGGTTCGAAGCCGAAATCGAGTCACTCAAAAAGCTCGAACATCCGAATATCGTCAAGATGTTCGGTTATGGTCAGCAGGATCAATACGTCTATTTCGCCATGGAATTGGTGGACGGAACCAGTCTCGAAGACGAGTTGGCCAACGGCCGCCGCTTTCAATGGCGCGAAGTATGTCAGATCGGCATTGATCTTTGCAAAGCGCTCAAGCTGGCTCACGATCACGGCATCATCCACCGTGACATCAAGCCGGCGAATCTGCTGCTCACACAAGACGAGCAAATCAAGCTGACCGACTTCGGCATCGCGAGGCTGTTCGGCAACGTCGGCGTAACTTCTGAAGGTGGCGTGTTGGGTACGGCCGAATACATGGCGCCCGAGCAAGCTGATGGTCGCCGTGTCACCCATCACTGCGACTTGTACAGTTTGGGCAGTGTGATGTTTGCGCTGTTGGCCGGCCGCGCTCCATTCCAAGCCAATACGATGCTGGAAATGCTGCAGATGCAGCGTTTCACCAGTCCCGAATCCGTGCGGCGCTACGCACCGGATGTACCAAACGAGATGGAACGAATCATCTCGCAGCTTTTGGAGAAACAGCCCGAGAACCGTTTTCCTAACGCACTGATGCTCGGCCGCCGACTGGAAGCAATGCTGCACGGTTTGACAATTCGCAAAGAAACAAAAGCCGGGGACGACGACGAGATTATTTCCAACGAAATCGCGCTCGCGGAGCCGGCGCATGACGATCGCTTCGTTATGGGCCGCGAAACAGTCCAGTCCGACAGCGGCGCGAGCGCTGCCGGTTCGGTCGACCTGATTGCGGCGACGCAGGTCACCCCTGAATCCGATTCATCCGGATCGGAATCGGATTTTCAGAAGGAAACGAGAACTTCCGACATTAGTTCTCTGACAGGACCTGAACCAATCCCGGGCAACAATACATTTACGACGGTCGAGGAAGAAAAGCGGGCGACCGAACTCAAAATTCGCAAGGCCCATCCGATAATTTCTCTACCAACCATTTTGCTGATGGCGGCCCTGCTGGTTGCCGCCGCGGCGCTGTGGCTCGCATTGCAGCCTCCTTCGGCCGATAAACTTTACGCGAACATCTCCGCAGCCCACAACGCCCCGAACGAACAGCAACTGCTCGACGCCGGCGCCGATGTGACTAGGTTTTTGCACCTCTACCCGGACGACCCTCGAGCTGAGTGGATCCGCAAGATTGAGTCACGCATTTCAGTTCTTCGCCTCGAACGACACGCCAGTATCCAATCTCGCCTGTTGGGCAAACGATTTCCCAATTCGCTAATCGCAACCGACTACAACGCGGCCATCAAACTGGCCGAAACGGATCCAAATTCAGCCGCCGAACAGTTGAGGAGCCTGATTGACCTTTTTGACTCACCGGATCACCTCGAGCCGGAGATTCTCGAATTTGTCGAAGCGGCCAAGGCCCAGCTGCCGCGCGTCAAAAAACAAATTCAGCGGGTCAACCGTGACAAAAGAGTGATCCTCGAAAAACGGCTCGAGCATGCACGCAAAGTCGCGGCGGAAAAGCCGGTTGAATCGCGACAAATTTGCACGGCAATTGTAAATCTCTACAAGAACAAAAAATGGGCGGCGACACTTGTCGCAGAGGCCGAAGATATTCTCAGTGGACTGGCCGACAGCTGAATGTGTTTAACTAAAAAACCCGCCGCTGCCCGGTTGGGGCAACGACGGGCTGATGCCGTCGCGTGATCCAGTGTTGGATCAATACATATCGTAATCGCCACCGTGTCCGCCGCCGCCCTTCTTTTCTTCTTTGGGCTTTTCGGCAATCAGCGCATCGCTGGTCAGCAATAGCGTCGAAACACTCGCCGCATTTTGCAGCGCGGTCCGCGTCACTTTTGTCGGATCGATGAC
>JAYZEI010000039.1:0-14866 GCA_036337375.1 Planctomycetota bacterium
CGAGTCAGCACTTCTTTTCGCTTTTTAGCCGAGCCGTAGGCAACGTAAGTCGTGTTCAGTTTCGCGCTGAGGGCGGCCAATTCTTTGTCCTGCGGCGCGGCGATGTTTTGCACGACCTGGTTGTGATTGATGTTCATAAAACTGCCGTCGGCCATTTTCGAGCCGTCCAACCACATGGTGCTCACGCCGACGTTCTCGGCGCCACAGTGGATCGTGTTGATCGTGATACCTTTTTCGATCGCCGCTTTACAGGCTGTACGATAGTCGACCGGACCCTGTGTGAACGGTTCATTGCCCGCGATAAAAATACATTTCAGGTCGCGATTTGAAGGGCTCCATTTCAACTCGGAGACGGCTCGCTCGATCACCATACCGCAATATTCTTCGCCACCGTTGGTCGTTAGTTTAAAGAGTTCCTCAGAGACCTTGTCCAGGTCGTCTGACAGTGGCACGACGTTGCGGATGAACCCGCCCTTCGCGCCGAGCGGCGCGTGCCCGTATTCGTAAAGCGCCACCTCAAAGTACGGAGATTTGCCGTCGCGCTTGGCGGTGGCAAATTCGTTGACGATCCGCCAAAGCTGGTTACGCGCCTGATTGATCAGGCCGCTCATACTGCCGCTGGTGTCGAGTAAAATCGCCATCTGGATGCGGGGAACGGATGCATTCGGCACTGGGGCCTGGGCTCCAACCGCTGCCGCGTCCGACGACGGCTTCTTTTCAGCGCGGGCCGGCGCAACCGCAGTGATCAGTAGCGAACTTGCCACCAGCGAAGCACACACGCCGAGTTTAAGTCTTTTCGAGAGCATTTTGGTTTCTCCAATTTCTTTGGTGATCGATTAGTCTGCGGGCCAGTTCCCACACCTATGATACGTCCAAACGAGTCCGTTACCTGTAACGGTTTGGTAACGAATGGAAACGCTGCCGCAGCGGCAAAGTTCTACACCTTCACGTGTTTCCAGCCGCCGTGGCGAAAGCGAAAGATCACCATCAGGCAGCGGAGGGACAGATCGATAGCTGCCGCATACCAAGCGCCGGCGACCCCCCACTCGAAATAGCGGATAAACAGGTATGAGACGGGAATCCGGATCAGCAACATGCCTACCAAACTGATTATCATTGGCCAGCGGGTGTCGCCCGCTCCGCGCATTGCACCGGACAGGATCATCACCAATCCCAACGGCATCATTGAAATCGCCGAAATCATCAGCAGTTTCGCCGCCACGGCGGCAATGTCCATCTGACTGGCGTCCAAAAAGAAGCTGACCAGCGGCAATCCGACCGTGACGAACGCCAGCGTCGGAATCAACATGATGCCGCAACCGGCAAACGTCGCCATCAGTACACTGCGGCTGGCGCGATGCTGGTCGCCGGCGCCAAGAAACTGGCCGGCCAACGTCATGGCCGCCAAGGAAAACGCGCCGCCGGGCAGAAACGCCAGCGACTCAAGCCGCACCGCCACATTGTGGGCGGCGGCCGCGTCATCGCCAATTTGGTTAATGATCGACAAATACCACATGTGGCAGAAGACGAGCAGGATCGTGTCGATGCCGCCGGGAATCCCGACTCGCAGTAGCCGCACGATCACATTGACGTTCGGCTTCAACCACCGCCAACGCAAACGCAAACCTCGATGGCCGCGCACCAATAACGCCAGCATCAGCAGGCCACCGGTTAGCTGCGCCGACGCGGTACCGATCGCCAGCCCGTCCCAACCGAGCCTCGGTGCCGGCCCAATGCCAATCACCAACATGGAACTGACAACAACATTGACCACATTGACGATCGCCATCAGCCAAAAAACGGTCACCATGTCGCCCGCGCCGCGCAGGCAGGCGATGCCGACCCGCTGCAACATGATGGCGGGCAACACGGGTACTAAAATCAGAATGTATCGGATGGCCAAATCGGCCGCTTCGCCGTCGAGCTGCATCACGGCCACATACGGCCGCGTGGTCAGATAAACTAAAATCACCGCGGCGACCGCCATCGCCGTGCCGGCCAAAATTGCCTGATTCGTGACGTGACAAGCCCGCCGGTAATTCGCCGCGCCGACGAACCTAGCCGTCATCGCGGTCGCCCCCAGCGCCACGAAGTCGAACATCGCGGTCAAAAACCAGACGGCGTAGGCCATCAGTCCAATCGCCGCCAATTCGGGCGCGTCTTTGAGGTAGCGGCCGGCCAGCCAGACATCGACCAGCATCACCATTGCGCCCAATAGCTGCTCGGCCAGCGCAGGCAGCGCCAACCGCAGCATGGGCCGCACGGTTCCAGGTGATTCAACGACAGATGTGCGCACGATCGCACCTCACACGGACGCAGGTAAAGAATCCGCCATTGTAGATCAGCCGCTCGGATGGGAAAGCCGTTTTATGAGAAGCTAACCACTACGTGAGGCGTAACGAACGGCCCAAAACATTTAGCGGTCCTGCTGTACTCGGCCCCGCCGCCAGCTCGTTCCGGCCGACAATCGGCGATCAGTGTTCGTCGGCGTCTAAACGCAGTTCCTCAAACTGTTCGCCCGCGGCATTGTTTTGCCGCAGCGTTTCCGCGTCGATGACACCGGGGTCGATCCACTGCCCTTCATGATCGAGCTGCATCGTGCCGAGATTAAAGTCGAGCGTCAGCCGCAGTACTTGGTAACTGACCCAGATACTGAGGAAATCGTCTTGAGCGATCAGTAAATCCCGCAGTGCGCCGATGTAGTTTTGTACGCGGTTGTCACTGCCCGCCGACTCGACGCCCGGCTCAAGCGGCTTCTGCAATTCCAGGCCCGCCAGTTCGACCTGCGAAATCGCCAGCTGCACCGCAGCGCGGCGCATTTCGAAATTCAGCTTGTTCAATTCGACGCTGCGGAGTGTGCCGCGCAGGCCCTGATGGACACGGTCGACGTAAGTGTAGTAACTGCGCCGCGCCTGCTGGTATTCGATCAGCGCCTGACGGTAATTGTTTCGCTCGCTCAGTCGCGTCAGCGGCGCATCGAATTCCAGGCCGGCCTGAAGCCGTCCGGCGTTGCCCTGCAGTTTGAACGGGTTGTCGCCGACATTGCGAATCTCGCCCCTGAAAACGATGTCCAGATCGCTCTTCAAGTCGTTGGCGTTAAATTCAACCAATCGCCAAGCGTCCACAAGACCCCCGCGGGCGTTCATCCAGTCGAGTCGGTTTTCGCTGGCGATCGATAACGCATCGTGCGGTGCGAGGTCAACATCTTCGAGGACTGCCGCCTGCACGCGGGCACGCGCCTGCAGCAGCAGCAAGTCGCCCAGCTGGTCGTTGAACTGCGTGAGGACCGTGATTAGTTTCTTGCGTTCCTTCTTTTCCTCGATCGCCTGCAGTTCCGCCAACGATTTTTCGTGACGATCGACGATGGCCTGCAGGAACGCCTCGGCTCGATCGGCTGAAGCATTCAAGTGCTCGATGTCAAATGCCGTCGAATCCACGTCGTCGCCCTCGACCTGCTTCCGCTCGGCAAGTCGCCGCAGACTCGCGCGACGGGCTGGAAGCCGCTCAAAAAACTGCTTGATATCGACACTGGCAACTTCGATTTGCTCGTGTACTTTTTGGGAAAGTTCAACTCCGCCGGCCAACGCAGCAGACCAGCCGTCGTCGTCAAACATCACTTCATCGTCGCGGACTTGGTTAAGCAGTTGGCCGGCAAAATCCTGCGTGGCTGTTAGATCAGGGTCGATCAAGTTGAAACGATTAAGCCGCGGATCACTGATGACCACTGGCGTATCGGGCGGCAAACCAAGTTCAATCTTGAACGAATCCTTGAGACCGTCGAAACCGGTTTCGCGGTTGAGCAGTTTGCTTTGCTCGTTATAAAGTGACTGCCGCGCCAGATCGACTTGGAATTTGGTGATCTCTTTCTTGCTCGTTCCCGGCCGAGGCGGCCGCTTGTGCAGAGCTTCCAGCAACGCCAATGTTCTTTTTAGTTGAGCAACGTTGGTCCGCAAGTTTCTGATTTCTTGCGCCTGCTGCAGCAGGCCCAGATATCCGCCAGCCTGGCCGGCGCCGGTTTCGCCTCGGCCGCCACCGGAAATACTTCCCAGCCGGCCAAACCCGCCTGTGCCAACACCTGAGAAACCCTCCAGGCCGGAGCCGCCCCGCAGTCCGCCTCGCCGTGACGGGCCCGATCCCGAATCGACTCCGGCGACAATGTCGGCATAAAAACCGCGGCGGAATCGCTCCATTTGCCGCACGTTGGCCAGCAACGCTCGTTCGGCAATCGTCAGCCGTTCCAACACGCGGGCCCGGCCACCGAACCTCAGCAAGGGCTGCACCAAACTGAAATCCAACAGCGTTAGCGCGGTGTGGCGGTCGCTGCCGGTGAACTCCCAGATGAGTGAGTTGGCTAGGCCGACCACCAGCGAGCCGCCGCCGGCAAACATCTTGCGGGCCGCGATATTGCGGGTCGATAAATCAAGTTCGTTTGAAGGTCCGTCCGCACGATCCGGCCCAATCGTTTCATAAAACGCCTCGTAGCCTCCGAAAAACTGCGTATCAAACCGGAACCGCTCGAAAGTGACATCCAGCGCCGACAGGTACAACTCTTCAAGTTGCCGTTGATAGTTGGGCGAATTCAGCAGGGCCGTCGATACAGCGCCGCGGATATCCAGTTTTAGCTGTCCCTGTTCGTCCAATGGCACAAACCCCTTCCAGTCGGGATTTTCGACGAACGGGGTGTCGCCGCTCATGTGCCAGCAAGGAAATCCCGGCTTGCAATCAACGCAGTGCATCAGTTCGTGTGCCGCCGGATCGTCGGGAGGCATCGGGGGACGATCCGGATTATGGGGATCGAACATCCGCGACTGCGGATTCGGTTCTATCGTGTAATGCGGCAAGGGCCAGCGCGGATTCTGCGATACCGAACCAATCAAATGATGCACTTCCTGGTCGGCCTGCATGCGGTACCTGGCGCGACTGCAACCGAGCGACACCATGGCGAGCAGTAACACGAGATACGCGATTTGCGGTGGTAACTTCATGCGGCACCCCGCTCGATTCGAGGCGTGGGCTGCGATTCAACGCGAAGCGAACCGCTGGCCGTGATCACTCGTTGCAACCAGGAAATGGCTTCGTGAATTTCGCCCGGCGACATTGACTCGGAGAACGAATCGCTCCACGACTGCAGGTCCGATGCGACTAACTCCAGCACCGCGAGCCCCTCCGGCGCCAAGTGCCAGTTCTGCAGGCGGCGATCGTGCGGCGGCCGGCGGGCGGCAATGAACCCCTCGCGGCGCATCTGTTCAACCAGCGCGCTAATTTGAGCGGGCGACACAGCAAACAAGTCCGCCAGCGTTCGCTGGCTGACGCCATCCGGACCGCTCCGAGCGCACTGCCACAAGACCATCAGGTGCAGCTCGCTCATCCCGCGAGCATCGCAAAAACGTCCTACACTCGCCCGCAGCGCACGGCCGGCTCGCAACAATTCCGTTAAGAACTGCATACATCTGTCTACATTGGCGGTCAGCGGCGAATCCAGATTTCCACTCCCGAAAAGGAAAAAGCGTGCAATATTGCGGTGACAACGGTACGAACTGTTCTACCGGTGGCGGTGCGCAACATCACCCTGCGGTTGTCTTTCGGAACTGAACCGTTCAGACTTGAACGATTATGAGGAACAGTCCGCCGCCAACCCCGGATTACGGCTGCAACTTGTTGACATGTTGCAACTTACGCCATGATCCAAAACATGCCTCAAGGTTGACACCTGGGGTGAGTGGGTTTAGTATCGAATCTGTAGTGATTGGCAAACTTCTCGTCGCCGTAACGGCTCGGCTCTCGACATGGAACCAGATCTTATATTTCAAATCTGCGGCGGCGTTGCCGTCATATTGTTTCTCGTCGCAGTTTCGATGAGCTACAAGTCGTGGCGGTGGTACACGATATTTTTCGCTTGCGTCGTATTCTTCGCTAGCGGTGTGCTGTACTGGCTGTCGGTGCAAACTTTGAAGACGCACCAAACATGGCGGCAGATCATCGAAGGCCCTCCCGGCAAGCCCGAAGAGGGACTGCGTTATCAAACGACGGAAACAGAGAAAAAAATCAAAGAGACCATCAACGGCGTCAGGAACGACGAAGGTGACATCGAGGTTCCTGGAATCGTTCAACTGGAAGCAAAAATTCGCGGTGTGGTATACGACCGCGGACGCATCTGGACCAACTGCCAGCCGGGCGCTGTCAACGACGAATCGGTTACCGTTCAGGTGAACGATCCGACACCGCACCACATCCAGCAGGACCTGCTCGTTTATATTTTCGAGGGCGAGGAAGTCGACAAGTACGGCGAACGGCCGATCTTCAAGGTTACGAATTACATCGGCGAATTCAGCGTTAAAGCCGCCGCAGAGCCCGCCGCGCCGGCGCCAGCGGCGGCGGCCGGCCAGGTCGCATCTCCAGCAGTGACGTTGCAAAGCTCTTGGCCAATGACGCAGACCGAAAAGGCCCGCATGGCCAGCAGTAGCCAGGGCGGTAAGAAATGGATTATCTGCGACAAAATGCCGGCCGACGGGCATTTTGTTTTTAATTTTCTCGATCAATGCACGGCCGCCGAACTTGGCGTAGCGGAACAGGAGCTGGCCGAACTGAACCGCGAAGACCGCCTGGCCAAACTGTTGCCGCCCAGCACCTTGGCCGACTATACCAGGGATTTGCAGCCGATCGGTGACAATGATCCGGTTGGCGATGAACGCGTCGAGTTGTTCGTCGAATTTAAGAGTGACTACCTGGCCCCGTTCCCGTACGAAGATAAATATCCTGAAGAAGGCCCGCTGGAAGACAAGGATAAGCAATACAGGGACGATCAGAAAATCTGGATGCCTAAACAGACCGAAGGCGAACAACGCGGAGCCGATGATCTGGCAGCCGATGGTATCGTTGAAATCGACTCGGACGAAAAGCCTCGCTACGTCCGGTCCAAGCGGGACTATGTTCTCGCTTTTCACGACATCTACCTGCAAGGTGGAGAGTTCCGCTTGAAGGTGGACGCCGTTGACTTTGATACTGAGGCATTAAATGTCATCATCAAACAGAAAGTGACCGTGATCGACAGGTACAAGGCCGAACAAGCCCGGCTGACGGCTGACCACGCGGGCTTCCTGCGGGACAAATCGATCCTTGCAAAACTTCTGGGCGAGGTTCTTGCACAGGAAGCGGCGGCGATCGCCTACGCCAAAGAGCTGCGCGAGAAAAACGAAGCACTGGCCGAGCAAATCGACCAGATGCAAAAGCGGGCCGTTGAAGCCATCAATCAGCGTACGCCAGCGGCCCGAGGTGCGACGGCACTCTCTCAATAGGCGGCCTCGCGGGGCAAACGCAGAACGGTCGGCGAAATTCCGGGCAGATTCTCCAGGATAACACTTACCGCGTCAGCTTTTGACCGCGTTGACAAAACGCCGCTTTTGTTTCCCTTTTCTCGCCAAAGCCCGTAGCCTACACTTGCGGCATGGGAATCTACGATCGCGAATACTATCAGGGCGACCAACCGCCGGGGCTCAACCTCGGCGGCCCGCGGAAAATGGTCACAAATCTTGTGATCATCAACGCGGTCGTTTTTCTGGTCGACATCATCCTGTTCCGCCCGAATTACGGGCTCAGCCGGTTTCTCTCGCTACAGTACGGGCTGTTCATCGATCATTGGAGAGTTTGGGAGTCGCTGACCTACGGTTTCGCGCACAGCCCAAATAAACCGCTGCATATCCTCTTCAACATGTTCGTGCTTTGGTTTTTCGGCCGCGAAATTGAAGATATGCTCGGCAGGTCCAAATTCCTGATGTTCTATTTGACAGCCATCATCGTCTCCGGACTTATCGGAAATTTTTCGGAGTTACTAGTCGGTGGCAGCTACGTCCTCGGGGCATCGGGCGCCGTGGTGGCGGTCATGTTACTGTTCATTATTCACTTTCCGCGGCGGACGTTGTTGGTCTGGGGCATCTTGCCGATGCCGGCATGGGTACTCGGTGCGCTGTGCATCGCGATGGACGTCATCGAAGGATTTAACCCCGACAGCCACGTCGCCAACACGGTTCATCTGGGCGGCGCGGCGTATGCCTTCGTGTTCTACAAAACGCGGTGGAGTTTCGGCAGTTTGCTGCCCGGTAATTTCTCGCTCAAAGCGCTCAAACCTCGGCCCCGCGTGCGAATTCACGATCCCAATGCGGACGACGCGCGGCTGGAAGCGGAAATGGATCGCATTCTGACAAAGATCTCGCTCCACGGCGAAGAAAGTCTGTCGCGCAAGGAGCGGCGCACACTCGCCCGCGCCAGCCGCCACTTCAAACAGCGGCAGCAATAGCGCGATTCGCGCCCGTGTTACCCGCCAACCGATGCTGCTACATTCTTAGATACTACGGCAGCAACCAGGATGGCCCTTCATGTCTGAACCTCCCCCCGCCGCACAAATACGACCCGAAGAACTGCGAAGTTATCGCTGGTTCGGACCCGACGATTTGCGCTCGTTCGGCCATCGCTCGCGCGTGAAGCAGATGGGCTACGACAAAGAGGACTACGAAGGCAAGCCGGTCATCGCGATTTTGAATACGTGGAGCGACCTGAGCGTCTGCCATTCACACTTTCGCCAGCGTGCCGAAGAAGTCAAACGCGGCGTATGGCAGGCGGGCGGATTTCCGGTCGAAGTGCCGGTCATGATGCTCAGTGAAACCTTTATGAAACCGACGTCGATGATGTTCCGCAACCTGGCGGCCATGGAAGTGGAAGAAATGCTCCGCTGTCACCCGGTCGACGGCGCAGTGCTGATGGCCGGTTGCGACAAGACCACACCAGCGTTGCTAATGGGCGCCATTACAATGAATCTGCCGGCGATCGTGATGCCGGCCGGGCCGATGATCCACGGAAGCTGGAGAGGACAAACGTTGGCGAGCGGTACGGACGCCTGGCGGTATTGGGCCGAACGCTGTGCGGGCAATCTGTGCGATGCGCATTGGCAGGAAATTGAAAGTGGCATCGCGCGTTCGCCGGGTACTTGCATGACGATGGGTACCGCCTCGACGATGACCAGTGCCGCCGAGGCGCTGGGCATGTCGCTGTCCGGCGCGGCGGCCATCCCTGCCGTGCACTCGGCGCACAGCCGCATGGCCACGCAAACCGGACGCCGTATTGTCGAAATGGTCTGGCGCGGCCAGAAACCAAAGGACATTATTTCCGGCGCGGCACTGAACAACGCCATTACGGCCGTTATGGCGCTGGGCGGCTCGACCAACGCCTTCGTCCACCTGATTGCGATCGCGCGGCGGGCCGGCTTGGCGCTGGACCTGGAGCGGTTCGACGAAATCTCGCAGCGGACGCCCGTACTGGCCAACATTCGGCCAGCGGGTGAGTTCGTGATGGAGGATTTTTACGACGCCGGCGGTCTCCGCGGGCTGCTGTCGCGGGTGACGGATTTGCTCGACCTGGATTCTCCCACCGTCACGGGGCAAACGCTGGGTGAGAATCTCGCCGGCGCGGAAGTTTACAACGACGACGTGATTCGCACTCGTCAGAATCCCCTTTCGCCTACCGGCGGCACGTTTGTCCTCCGCGGCAACCTGGCGCCGGACGGATGCGTGATCAAATATGCCGCGGCCGACGAGCGGCTGCATCAGCATTCCGGCCCGGCCGTAGTCTTCCGCGACTATAACGACCTCAAGGCGCGGCTGAACGACGATCAATTGCCGATCACCGCCGACTCGGTACTCGTCCTGCAAAACGCCGGTCCACTCGGTGGGCCCGGGATGCCGGAATGGGGCATGCTGCCGATCCCGCAACGGCTGCTGGAACAAGGAGTCCGAGATATGGTGCGGATTTCCGACGCGCGGATGAGCGGCACAAGTTATGGAACATGCGTGTTGCACATCTCACCTGAAGCATCGACCGGCGGTCCGCTGGCGTTGGTTCACGACGGCGACCTGATTGAATTGGACGTCGCCGCGCGGCGGCTGCATTTGCACGTCGATGGCGATGAGTTGGACCGCCGCCGCGCGGACTGGCAGCCGCCGGAGAAAAAATTTCAACGCGGTTACGGACAATTGTTCGAACGCGAGATCACGCAAGCTCACGAAGGTTGCGATTTTCGCTTCCTGGCAGAAACGGCCGAAACATCGGAACCTGAAATACATTGATCACCCTCTCCTTTTAACCGGGAGGGGCCCTACTCACTGCCGCCGGTAATTCCATGATCACAACACCGCTCACGCCCGCTGCGATCGCAAAATCCGTGTTCGCCGTGCCGCCGCTCGCCCGCAACGACGACCTTACGCTGAACCGAATTGAAAATGAAAGGCTGGCTCGACACATCGAACAAGGCGGCGTTTCCACGCTGCTCTACGGTGGCAATGCCAACCTTTACAACATCGCAATCAGCGAGTACGCCGAGCTGTTGGAAATGTTGGCGAATATTGTCGCCGACGACACACGCGTAATCCCCTCAGTCGGGCCGGCGTACGGCACGATGATGGATCAGGCCGCGATTCTGCGTGAAACCGAATTTCCCACAGCTATGATTTTGCCGCAACATTTTGGTTCGACGCCCGCCGGCAGCGAACGTGGCGTCCGCGATTTCGCTGAGGCGTTCGGCAGGCCGGTGGTGCTGTACATCAAAGCCGAGGGCTTGATTGAGATAGAGCAGGTCGAGCAGATGGCCAACGACGGCCTGCTGGCGGCCATCAAATACGCCGTTGTCCGTGATCACACGGCCGACGACGATTATCTGCGGCAGTTAACCGAGGCGGTAGACCGCCGGATGATCATCAGTGGAATTGGCGAACAACCGGCCGTCGTCCACCTGCGTGACTTCGGCTTGGGCGGATTCACATCCGGCTGCGTCTGCGTCGCGCCGCGGCTGTCGGCCAACATGCTTTCCGCGCTTCGTAATGGCAATTATGACCATGCGGAAACAATTCGTGAAATCTTCAAGCCACTGGAAAACTTACGAAACGAGATCAGTCCGATTCGCGTTCTCCATGACGCTGTTGCCCTAGCGGGAATCGCCAAAACGGGACCCCTATTACCGCTGCTGGACAACACCGAGGAACCGCAACGCATCAAAATTAAAAAGGCGGCCAAAGAGCTGCTCGCCGGCGCATCGCACTGCGCCGCGGCGGCCGCGGCAACTACTGAGTCGACGACTCGTTAGACGGCTTTTCATGCGGTTCGCGATCGGCCGAACTCTTGTCAATCATTGGCTTTTTCCACCCGCTCCATGCCAAGCAGTCCTCTAGATAGTAGAAGACCTCTCCGCCCGCATCGATTGCGGCTCCATTGGAGCCGGTTTCGAGTCGAAATCTGCCGGCGACTTTCTGCAGCCCCGGGTCAAAGGTGATGTGATGCGAGTCGGTAAGTACCACTTGAATGCGATCCGTGATCTTGGGGTCGCCGCCAAAACAACAGTCCCCCTTGTCGCGGACCAGTAAAAATTGCTTGATTCCATTCTTGATCGGGCCGGGGTACATGTAACCCTTAATAAAGACCTCTTGTCCGTCAATGGTCTTGGCAAACGGCGGGGTCTCTTGGTCAATTACGCCCTCTTCCGGCTGCAATTGCCAGTAATGGATTCGCTGGTGGCCGGCGGGCACTTCGGTCAGGTATACGTAAACGTGCAGGCTGCCGCTCCCGACCACCGCCACAGCAGACAACAGGATGCCGATATAGGCGATAAGCGTTCCTGTTAGTTCCGTCCGCTGCTGACGAATCTGCAACAGCGCGTAGAGGCCAATCAATACCCCCAGAAACGGAATCAAGACCAGAAAGATGCTGAGTACCGAAACCGGCGAAAGCACCCCCAGCAGTACGCTGGCAATCGCCGCAGGGCAAATCGCGCGATAAGCGTCGAATTCTTCGTTCAACGCGGCTGTGGGCGTCATGTCAACTTCGGTGCTCATCATACACACCTACGACCGATTTTGGTGCCGGACGATCGCAACCCGAGACAGTAAAAGGCGGCTCTGAGGCTGCAGCCCGCACTCACACATCGGGCTAGTATACTACGCATTGTGAATGGCAACTGGTTCGGCAGGGCGGCGCAAAATGATCCACATAAATGTGAAAAGAAACAGCGCAACGCCGACGGGAATTCCTATAAACCAGCCGATCGCCGGTGAGTTCTTTTCCTCGGAATTACTCATATCCGCCGCTATCGTCCGTGGCGGCCGCGAATTTTTTACTGCGGCGGCATCAGCAGGCTTGTCGTTGTTTACCTCGGTCTCGGCGGCTTGATCCGTCTCACTGTCCGCTGTCGACGTCGTAGACGTATACGCTGCCTTGGCAACGAACGAAGAATTCGCGGTAGCGTCCGCCGGCTGCTCGACCGCTGCGCCAGAAGTTGCTGCCGGTGTTTTATCCGTTTTGGTATCCGATTTCTTCTCGCCTTCGCCGGCGACATTTGGCTTCGACTTGGAAGATGGTGCAAACGGATAAAACGTTGAAGCCCGGCGAATGGCATCGGGGTCGATCTTGCTTAAAGCGGCCAGGTGTTCTTTCGCTTCCGGCATCGGACAAGCGCGCAGATAATTAACGATCGGTACGCGGACCCAACTTGATTTTTTGTCAGCGCTTTTAAACAGCGCAACCAGCCGTTCCATCGCGGACCAATCGCCCCATCGCGCCAGGTCGGGAATGACCAAATCGGCCAGATCCGGTCGTTCCAGCATGATCCGCAGTGCCGCGAGCAACCGCGGTCGTGAGACGGGTCCTTTCTTGTCCTGCCCCAACATGCGTATGGACATGATCGCCCCATACGTATGAACGTATTCCGGATCCCACATCCAGCCCGGTCGTAAAAACGTATCCTCAACCAGCGGTACGCCCGATTCTCCCTTCAGCGTCAGGTAGCAAAAAATCATCGAGCTTAGGCCGGTTAACTGCTGCCGGTCGCCCGAAGTCAGATACGATTCCAGCAGCGGAATATCTTCGTCTTCGCCGCACACACTGAGCATCGAAAAGTAGAGATTTCGATACATCGGCAACACATCCGGTTCCTTGATCCACTTGATCAACCGATCATGATCAATATCGGAACCGACGGCCCGCATGCTGGCGTAATCGGCACGGGCCCATTCATCAAATGCGTCGTTGCGAATATCCTCTTCGGCATCGTTGAGATAATCCTCGAAAAAGTTCAGCCACTTTGGATCGTCAACCTTCATGGTCATGATCTTTTCGAGATATGCCTGCACCCGCGGCGAAATCGGTTGCGGTGGCATCCAATCAAACGCCGGAGGGTTGACTCCGCGAATCAAACAGATCGACCCGACCGGTGCATCACCGGTGTAGACAATGTCAAGTTGCTGACCAACTTTGACGTGCTTCTCGCCACGATAGACTTTTGTGACGCGGAATTTTGTCCGATACGACTCCAGGAGATCAATACCGGCGGCCTTTTTCACGTCGGTCGGTGGTTGCGGTCGCTTGACCATTTCCGTCAGCACTGCAACGTCGGCCGCTTTGATGTCCTGACTGAAAGTTGTCTTTAGCGGTTTGCACCAGGGACAAGCGGCCGCCGACAGAGCACCGGAAAAAATGAGGGCCACGACAAAAACAGACGGGAGTCGGGCAATGAAACGACGCGTATGCATCGAAGGCCTCCTGGAACAGTGTCTTGCGACTTGACATGAATGGGAGGCCGGTCTCCCCATGTCAAACCGAATTGGTGTTTTCGAGATTATTATTGCGGCGCAATCCTACTACCAATACTACCACAACAATGCCCAGCACCGCGACCGGCACGAGCAACCACGCCAGCGGCGGCAAGCCCGCCGATTCAGGATGCTCCGATTTTTCGTGATCGGGCAGCGACTTCTCACTGGAATTGGACGCATCGTCGGCCGGTCTGTCCTGGGATTGGTCTTTGGTTTCGCCTTTGGCGGTCTGCTCCGGTAATGGGTCGTCTTTCGGCTCGCCGGCGGCCTGTTTTTGTTCCGGCCTGTCTTCGGACTGCGGTTGCGGTTCGTCTTTGGCCTGCTGTTGCCTCTCAACCTCCTGGCGGATTCTGGCGACCAACTTAGGATCGACCCGTTCGAATTCTGCCAGCAGCGCGGCAGCCTCGGGTAGCGGACAAGCGACCACGTAACGGATCGCCGGATCGCGAATCCATGCGGGGTTTTCGTGTTCGGCCGCCCTGGTGAATACCTCGCCAACTTTTTTCAGCGGCGTCCATACTTTCCACCGAGCAAGGTCGCTCAACACACTGCGCCCCTGAATTGGAATATCAAGCAACCTAGTCATCGCAGCGGTGATGTGCTGGCGATCGATCACCTTGCACTCTTCGCCGTGAAACCGCAGCGCAGCGACCGCCATGCCACCCGCTGGAAGCGCTTTGAATTCACCGCTGCCGAGAAACAACTCCTCAATCAGCGGAATGCCCTGCTCTTTGGCGATACTCAAATAGCTGGCGATCACCGCATTGAGGTCATTACGCCTGCCGGCATTGGCTGCGCGCAACATTTCTTCCAAAAAAGGTAAATCTTCCTGGCGGCCACAAATGCCGAGCAGTGTGAAATACACATTTCTGAGTCTCGATATTGGATCGTCGTCTTCTTTGATCCAAGTTTTTAGGTCATCCGCATTCAAATGTGGTTTCAGTTGGGCAATCGTCGAATACGGTGCTTTGGCAAATTCGTCGTATGCGTCCCTCCAAAGCACCTCTTCCTGATCGCGATGATAAGGCAGGGCGAACGCCAACCGCTCCGGCCCGTCCTTGGGAAAACCGAGCATTTTCAAGATGTACTGCTTGCTCCGCGGCGTAACTTCGGTGGGCGTCGTCCACCGCACGTCCGGCACGGCGTTGCCGAGAATATAAAAAGGTGTGTCGTCGGCCAGCGTTTCCAGCGGAAAATAGCGCACGACCGCAACGCGGACGTCGCCCAGTTTCTCTCTT
>JAYZEI010000040.1:0-2841 GCA_036337375.1 Planctomycetota bacterium
GGGTCTGAAAATTGCCTGCCTCGAGGAAATTGCTTTTTTGAAAGGTTTCATTTCCGCCGAACAACTCAAAGCGTTAGCCGAACCCCTGAAAAACGAATACGGCGACTACCTGCGCGCCGTGCCCCCGCACGATCACAAGGAGAATCCGGTCGTTATCTGACCCACGGCCACAACGATGCCGGTTGACTTAGATCGGCTTCAAATCAGAATTGATGGAGCCGCTACCTCGCTTTGGTGGGAACGGCAGGGAAGAAAAAATGACGACTGGGAGTGACCGATACCAATGAGAGTTGGCCCCGTCCATATCGCCGTAGCGCTCGGCTGCGCAATTCTGTTACAAACGGGTTGCGGCTCGAGCGCGTATGAGGAGAAGTTTCAGGCATCCCTCGACGAGCTCAAAAATGAGGCGCCGTTTCGACATCTGTACGACGTCGCGACTCCGATTCCCGACACGCCGCTTTCGTTGCGGTTGCCCAAACTGTTTGATGGGCGGGCCTCCGCGCTGGACGCAAAAACTCCTGATCCGAAAATAAATACACGTCCGCTCAATCCGGATCGTCTCCAGCCGAACTTCATCAAGTTGCCCGGGTACGTCCGCACCTACGAGCGATTTATGCCGACCATTCAAAACCACGATACGAGCGCTTGTTATTGTTACATTGCGGTGACCGACATCGACGCCGGGTCGCAAGAAAATCTGGAGGCGGACTTAAGAAATAAATTGTTGGAGACCTTTGATGAATCACGTACAGAAGACGCCAAGCGCCGCGGCGGCCCGCCCGTCGAAAAAGGCGTGACCGAATGGAAAGAAATTGAAGTCCCGACGCCAGCCGGCGGCGACAACAAGCTAAAACTAAAAAAGATCGTGGCCAACGGCAACCAGACGTTCCGCTATTACGACCCGCAGGGCGATGGTCTCAATAAGCTGCGTCACGGCAAGTACATACTGTATTTCTACAGTAACGAACATGACCGCAGCGACGGACAACCAATCCAATTTGTGTTGATTGGCTGGCGCGCCGAGGAGATCGTGGCCAACCATGAAGAGATCGAGCTGGAAAAGCTCGGCGATGCGGTCGCCGGCACGATCGCGCTGGATTATTCAAAGCTGAAAAAAAAGACGGGCGACTGATGGACCGCTGGCAGGTCGCGGGCCAACAGGCTGCGGTTGCCGCTCTAACGATAGACGTAAATGATCGCGTTAACCGGCAAGCGGTGGCCGATCGTGCCCAGCAGCCGACGGTCGCGCAACATCCCGATTGAGTGTTGCTGTTTCAGGATGGCTAGTTCGCGTTTAAGACGCACCGCACGGAGTTACCCTCTGGCCCGCCTTTCCGGACCGGTCGTCACATACAACCACGCATTATGTGCTTGAATTTCGCAAATCCAATCCGGCTTGATGAGGTAATGCCGGTTATCTTCGCCGGTGGCCAAGCATCTTCAAAAAAGCCGGTTAGTAAACAACTGAAATCATCTTACGCAAATCCAGACACACCCCGTCTTCGATGAATTTCGCTTTCGGTGCTCCCCGCCATCGGCGCAGGGACAAACTCCGTCTTCCGTTCACGTTTTGGGTTACAGCGGCGACACCTCAACGGTGCGTCGTTCTCGAGGTCCGCCCCGTCATAGATTACAATTAAGTCCATGTCTGATTCGACCACAAAAATACGCGTGCGAACACCCGTGCTAGAGGATGAGCGAGAGACTTCGCCGGGACCGGCGGTTGAATGGACGTTCTTTCCGCTGTTTCAACAGCGGAAGGTGGCGGTGGTTGTGTGCTGCGGATTGCTAACGATCTCTGCTTTGGTCGGATGGGTGTCGGGCAAGCTGTATCTGGCCGCAATCGCTGCGCTGCTCGGCGGCGTAACGGTTTGGCGGCTCTTCATTCCGGTCCACTATCAGATCGACAACGTAGGAATTACACAGCTAGTCTGGCGGCGCAGCCGCACAACCGCTTGGCATTCGATCGGATCGCTGCGCGAACTGGATGCAGGAATATTAATGATGCCAAAATCGAGATTGGGCGAACTGGCTCCGCTACGCGGAATCTTTCTCCCCTGGGGAAGCCATCGCGACGACGTGTTGGCCTGCGTTGAATTCCACGCGCCCTATTTGTGCGGAGCAGGGGAAAAGGAGCGCACCGCAAGGAACAAGGATCAAAAGTAGCCCGTCATCGACCGACTTTCTGTTTCGTGAACGAACGTGAACTCCGCCGGTTCGAGCGTGCCGAAACTAACTGCCCCGATGACCGATCCAACCAGCAGAGCGGTGAAGGCACGAGGAAAGGGCCCGCGGGCAGCGCAGGCAACCCCCGCCCCCCGCAAACGCACGCCGCATCGGATTGCGAGGCGGGCGGGGATAAGGCAGGCCAATCTACCTAGAGAAATCTCTTATAGCAACCATTCACGCCGACCTACGCAAAAAAATCTCATAAACCCCGCTCGTTTAGATCACGACCAGCCCGAGCCCGGCGTACTGACGTCACGACGCTATATTTACTAGCACCGTGTCACCTCTCAGAGCAAGTCGTCGGGGCGGCGGCGGTCGGAAAAAAATTCTGCCGGTTCGATCACTTTCAATCGCCGGAATCGCGGCTACAATGTGGGCGTTTGATCGGCAGAGCTGTCGCATCCTTTTCGTCGAAAAATTATCTCGGTTCTCGAGCGGAAGTGCTTTCAAGAAGGATGAATGGCCGGCCTCAACAAATATATATATACGGCGCGAAGGCGCGGCAACGACGCGCTTTGCAATTCACTGTAAGTTGATCATCGGACAAAAAGGAAACTAACAGTGGCAGGAACTGCAACGAATTTTGAAGAACGCCAAGATGTGACTGCTAAT
>JAYZEI010000041.1:0-23411 GCA_036337375.1 Planctomycetota bacterium
GTCTGTGCGACTATGCAGCTTGAGAACCGCCAAATCGTCTCTCGAATGTGACGACAGCCACGTCTGGATCCAAGCCCGCCGGACGTCGATGGAAGCGACCTCATGTTTGAGCGGGTGACCGATTAAAGTTGCCAGTTGGGGCGTTGCCTGCTCGGACTGATAATAGCGAACCCCCTCTTCGGCAGGCTCGATCGTGTTTGTGGGGGTGTACGGACGAAAAGCTGTGTCCATCACGTCAACCTGTAGTTTGTCGATGGTGACAAGATGAACGTAGCTCTGTTGCAGGTGCTGTTCTCGAGGCATTAACAGCGGCACAAATTGCGTCAGTTGTGCGTCGGTGGAGAGGTTGTTTAAAGGAACTTCAAACTGTACGACAAGTTGTAACGGTCCAATGGCGTTCTCGAGTGGAACACTCATAAGTACCGAATCGTTGCCGACGGATTCGCCTTTGTCGACGGTCGATTCGGCTAGCTGGATCGGTGCGGAATCTAATGAAATCAGGTCGTCACGTTCGACAAGGAGTTTGGGAACCACCAGATTGATGGCGGGAATGGATTGATGCCGTATTTCGTACTTCAGAATTTGATGAACGCGAATTGTATTCAGGGTAATCTGAATGCGGCTTTCGACATCCGCCGAAATCACGAGTGGATTATTGCGAAATTCAAGCTCAAAGTTTTCGGGGATGGTGCCGCCCCGGGCGTATTCGAAATAGTACGGATCTTGCTGACGCTCCGGCAAGGTAAACGATGTCGTCGGGGGCGATTGCGACGGCGTGATTTGTGGCGTGAGCGAGATGTTATCGTCTGGCAGCACCACGACTTTTGTGTCCCGCACAGAATCAACAGATGGAGTTGGGAGCGCAAACGAAAATGATTTCAGATCTGCCGCGATGGCGCAGCGCGCACGGAACGTCACCTCCAGTTGTCCTTTGATGGGGCGGGTGAACGGTAATCGTACGCGTCCTGCATCGATCGTCTCCGGCAAGTCGATGATCTCGAGAGGCGCAACACTGTCTGGATCTAAGTTCCACTGCTTAAGGTCCAATTGGATCGAATCGATACTGCCTCCGCGAATTTGGTATATAAGCCGTGCTGTCAGTTCGGCCTGGTCTTCCGAGATGCTAATTAGGTACTCCGGATCAACGACGGTGCGAGTTGTCGGCGGGCTAATCTCGGCTTTGAGTTTGTAAGACTGGCTAAAATACTGGAAGGCTCCTTCGAGGCGTTCGCTCTGCCAGGGATCGGGCAGGTTGTCGACGCGTTTTATATCGAATCGGTCTCGATAGCTCGACTCTACCCAGCGAACTTTGTAATCTCCGCCGACACCCATAAGCACTCCAATATGCCCCGAGTGTCGAACGGCCTCGTTGACGATGATCCCCGTCAAATCAACGACGCGAGCGCGTTGCAACTGAAACGGCATCACGGTTTCGAGTTGGACTGAAATGGGCCCGACCGTCGATTCATCCAAGACAATGTCGATTTTCTGTGGACCAGAGTTTTTCGGAGCATCGCTGGTTACCGGAACAAGCTTGTAGGACCTGTCAATAGCTTCATCCAAAACCAACCGCGTGTTGACCGGGAGTGTGACCCGAAAATCGCGGAACGGAGTTCCCTGGCTCTCAACCTCGAGATTGACATGCATGCGGACCTGACCGCCTTCGATCGTGACGCGTTGGATTCCCGTCACTTCTAGCGATCGGCTGGTGCGGGTAGATTGGGATCCGGCCTTTTGCCATGCCAAGTGAAAATCACCGGTTAGGTGATCGACCGGTACAATCGTTGTTTCGTCCGATTGTTCCTCAGCAAGTTGGACGCCTCCGGAACGTACGTCGGCCACGATATTTTTTCCGGGGATGGCCAATCGAAATTGGGATCGGTTGGCGTGCGGAAAGTGCAAGCGGAGATGTTGATCATCGCCGAGTTGTTTTACCGGGACGAGAACTTTCACAGTCAGCTTGTGCAATTGGCCAGCTCCACCGCGCAACCAGCCGCTTAGTCCTTGATTGTTTTCCTCCGCCTGCAGGACGAGATCGCCCATTCCCTCATATTGTAAGATCTCGCCGGTAGGTAGCAGTGCTCCGCTCATCTTGAGTGGTATGCGGACGAATTCAGTTTCAGATTCTTCGAGGTTCTTGATTTCAATTTGGCAAGTCAATTCCGCAAAATCTTGGTCCACTTTGCCCGTGATACTCAGTTTTTGGATCAAAAAAGATGGTGGCGCAGACTTCAGATTGTCCAACTCCGTGAGACGGCGGTTTAATTCCTCAAAGGTGATCCCCTTAAACGCCACGCGAAGATTTCCGGATTCGTCGTAGACGTGATATGTTCCGTTGCCAATTTCCTCCACCGTTGTTGCCGGTGCTGGTTCGGGGTTGCTCTGCGGCGGTTGACCACCGGAGTCTGGTTGGGCGTTGGAGGGCGATACGAGTAACGCCCACAACAAGATGCACATTGGCAGACGATACAGTCCCGGGCCGATGTGCATGGAGAGTCCACCGGCGAACAGCGGCCGACAATCAAGAGCGAGTGGCTGCATCGGAAACTGCCTTTTCCTCACGGACGTGGGCGACCAGGCCGCCTTCGGTAGTCCTCGAGATTATACTGTTCCTGTTGGGCTGTCGTACCGTCGACGATCA
Organism: Planctomycetota bacterium; assembly: GCA_036337375.1. Classification (GTDB taxonomy): domain Bacteria; phylum Planctomycetota; class Planctomycetia; order Pirellulales; family UBA7805; genus JAYZEI01. Next base: position 2,642 of record JAYZEI010000041.1, read on the forward strand.
AGTTGTAGCGACCCCAATCGACACACGACCCCGAACAGGGCACCGCCGCGGGGGCAATTTGAAATTCTGGCTCCGCAATAGAAAAGTCGACTTGCAGAGGTTACCAACCGGCACAGATACCTAGCACCATTATAATCCGTCCCTACTCGGTGGAAAGAAAAAAAGCGGTCCGGAAAGGCATTGGATCGCCCGATTACGTAAGCTGAAGCAGGTCAATCAATTGACGGCTTAACTGCTCGGTTGCGGCAACCATCGGCGCGGGCTGCGTAAGGTTGAATTCCGAGCCGTCCAATGCAGTTACCGTAGCTCCGGCTTCACTAGCGATACAGCAACCGGCAGCGACATCCCACGCGCTGGTCGTCCTGGCCCAATATGCGTCATAACGGCCTGCGGCAAGATTGCATAGGTTCAGTGCTGCCGAACCGGATCTCCGTACCGACTGGGCTCGCTCGAGGAGGCAAAGCAATGTATCCGTATCCGCGGATTCGCGACGGAACCGAGGGGGGAAACTCATTGCGACCAATGCCTCTGAAAGTTGTTCGACGCTGCTCGCCCAGATGGCCTTACCATTCAAAAAAGCGCCATTACCTCTCGCTGCTGTGAAACATTCATCGCTGGCAGGATTGAACACCGCGCCGGCCAGGACTTCTTGTTGATGTGCAACTGCTACGGAAACACAAAAATGGGGCAGTCGGTGCGCGTAATTGGTTGTGCCATCGAGCGGGTCCACAACCCATACAGGCTGTTCCATCGCTAGAATTCCTTTGATCTGCTCCGGTGTGGGGCGATCCTCCTCGCCCAAAAACTTATGAGCCGGATAGGATTCACGAATATATTGACGAATGACCTCTTGCGACGCTAAGTCAGCTTCCGTGACCAAGTCGGCCGGTCCCTTTTCCTCGACATGGAAGCGATCCGCCCAGTCGAGTAGCACGCGACCACCGAGCCTGGCGGCCTTTTCGCAAACTTCAATTAAATCAGACATTACGGCAATTTACGCTCAGCTTTCAAGGATTCCAATAGGCCGAAAACAGTTTGTCGCCCCGAATTCAGAATCGAGGGGGAGGGCAGGCTTTTTAGAAGAATTTATTAAAAAGCTGTAGACAGCCAAATTCAGGTTGCTATCATCTAAGGTTGGAGGGGGAGGTTGAGCAACAACCGGAATTATCTCTTTATACCTCGGAGCAATAAATAGTATCGGCCTCTTCTCTGTTCCGGCCCCGTCGTTTCGCCTTGAGCGGACGGCGGGGTTTTTTTTGGGGTTGGTAGATCAAATTGCGGTTCAGCAGTGGGTAGTGAATACTGGAAGTTGACGGGCGAGGTAGCCGAATTGGAGGCGGGCGAGTTTGCCGCAAAGCTCGACACGCCGCAGCCGATTCGCGGGCTGACAAATGCTAGGCCGATTTTGAACTCTGCGGCCGATAGCCGATTTTTTCAACTGGCCATCAACGGCGTGGCGGACCAGACGCGGACGGATGCCCACGTCCGCTTGGGCGATCTCACCGTCAATTACGGACGAGTTGAGGATTGTCCTTTTGCGGTGCAAATCCTGTGGCGGTACTGTCCGCCAAATAAAAACGAAGGCGACACTGCTGGTGGGATTGATGTTTGTGTTTCCGCACAGACCTCACTATTGAGTGCACAGCCAGAAATTAAAAGTCAGTCAGATGTGAGTTGTTCGGAAGCCTATCAATTGCAGGACACGGGCTTCGAGCCATTCGAAGCCAACGCAGTGCGTTTGAGCGGCCAGCGCGGCAAAGGGTGCTTCTTGTTTCGCGGCGCGAAGGCTCGCTTCAGTTACGTCGAAATGGTGCACCCGCTGGATTTTGGCCATTCAGAATTTGCATGGCGGCGCGATCGATCTTTAGGCGGTCTGACCCATTTGCTCCTAAACCGATGGATGGAGAAGGGTGTTATTGTGCGGTCACGCATGAGAGGACTGTTTGTCGATCGAAGTGACGACATGGTGACGGCGGCGAACGCCTATCAAAATTTCTGTGAAGCTGAACTGCCGCTGTCGGCTTAGCGAACGTACTAGTCGAACAGACCGCCGCGGACGGGAACTTGGCGTGGTTGCTGTGCGCCTGGCGGCAGTTCTTGAGGTTTGGGCTTATCTTTGCCGTTGAGAATCTGAATTCGCGGATTTGCTTTCTTCAGATCCGTCACGGCGGCTTCGGACACCTCGGTTCCCACAACGTCCACGTACGTTACGCTCTTGGAAGACTCGAGCGCTTTCAGCGTGGCATCACCGACCTTGGTACCCCGCAACCGGATCCAGCGGATCGCGGGCAGGCGACCCAATAGGCCGTCTGCATCAGCGATCTTCGTGGCGCCTGCGAGATTTAATACCTGCAACTTTTTGAAGCCGGCTATGTGCTCTAACGCGGCATCCGTAACCGATGTATTGGCCAGTTCCAGGCTTTTCAGATTCTTAAGTCCGCTAAGCTGCGCAACAGCTTGGTCTGAAATGAGGAGATTTTTATTTAATGTGAGCGATTCAAGTCCCCCGTGCCGTCCGAGGTCGCTTAAGGCCTCATTGGTCAGCTGGCAGTTTTCCAGTTCGAGGCCCCGCAGTTCTGTGAGTCCATCGAGAAATCCCAGGCCCACGCCCGAGATTCTCCTGCCACTCAAGTCCAGTACCTCGAGATTCCCGAGTCGACTTAATGGTTCTAAACCCCGTTCCAGAACGGGCGTGTCGGCCAAAAAGAGGTGCGTCAGCGACGACAGATCGCCGACCGCCGAAAAAGCTCGGCTGCCGACTTCGGTGTCCGTCAAATCGAGAATCTTAAGGTCTGTGCAGCCGTCTAGGAAATTCAAACCGTCGGCTCCGCCCATGACATCCACGCCCCTAAGGTCAATGGAGAGCAGTCGACAGGCGTCCCGCGGTAGCTGCGCCCTGTCGCGAATCTCGACGTCGCCGTCCTTTCCGGCAATGACTCCAACCCCTTCGCGGGTGACGACCCAAACTAAGGCCGAACGCTGTTTGTCGGGTTCGTCGCCAACGATTGTTTCACAATGTGGTATTCTTCTCCGCAGTTCTTCCAGGCCGGCGTCGGTTATGTGGCTGCCGTCAACGTGCAGTTCTTTTAGCGTTTTTAACTTGTCGAAAGAGGACCGGGCCGCATCTGTGATGCCGGTGCCGCTCAGCGAAAGCCAGCGGAGGTTTTGTAGGCCTTTCAACCACAGCAGATCGTCGTCCTGGATCTTGGTTTTCGCCAACGAAAGGTGGGTCAGTTCACCGACCGATTTCAAATGTTCCAACCCATCTCCGGAGATATCGGTGCCGGCGACATACAATTGCCGCAACGATTGAATTCGGGCGAGCAGTGAAGCGGCGACGTCGGTAATTTTCGTTCTGCTAAGATCCAAATCGCGGAGTTGCGTGCAGCCGATTACGTGCACGATTCCACGGTCGGTTACGCCGCTGCCGGAAATATTTAACACTTTTAGTTGAGAAATGCCGCGAACATTCTCTAAGTCGGCATCGACGATTTGGGGATTATCTACCAGATGAATCTCGGTAAGCGTGAACTCGCCCTTGGGCAGTTGCAGGGGGTCGACGATACCCGATAGTTCACGGCCGTCCGGTAACCTGACGGTTACGTTGCCGCGTTGCGCGAGCACCCAGTTGGCCGTTTTCCACAGATCGGTCTGCTTTTCAACGATGGCGATTCCAGGTAGCTGCCGCTTGATCAACGCAATTGGACCGGGGGCGATCTGTAGCGCGCCGAGGTCTATTTTTCGTAGCGATTTTATTTCGGCGAGGCCCGCGACGCCGTCGTTGGTGACCGACGTCCCATCCAGGCGAATCTCGACGACGTGTGCGAGGCTGGTAAGCGGTTCCAGGTCTCTGTTGTCGACTTTTGGATTGCCGCTTAGATCGACGATTTTAATGCGAAAGTGTCCCTGCGGCAGATCGCCCGGATTACCGACCTTGAGAAGGTTATCGTCAACGGTTGTTTGAAGCGAAATTTCCGCACCAAGCGCGATCAGATCGCGGGCGGCGCGGGGTTCCAGGTCCTTGCCATCCCATCTGACATCAAGCTTCGGCAGCGCACTTTGGAGCAAAAACATGCCGTTTATCGTCACGTTTGTGCCAAACAACGAGACGTGGCGAAGATTTTTCAGATGCGTTAACTGAAGAACTCCGTTGTCGGTGATCGCGGTGTCGGCGAGGAATATGTTTTCCAACACGGGAAGTCCGGAGATCGTTGCCAGCGCCGCGTCCGATATCATGCTTTTGTCCAGTGTCAGATCGCGCAATTGTGCTAACGAAGCGACGTGATTCATGCCTTTGTCGCTGATCTTGGTGCCGCCAAGTTTTAGTTGCCACAGGTTTGGAAGCTCTCGGAGAACGGCGAGTCCCTTATCGGTGACTTTCGAATCACTCAGATCCAGCTGTTCGAGGCCGGTGATTTCCGAAAGCTTCTCGATGTCGCCGTCGCCGACCAGATCGCCCGTAAGCTTGACGCCCAGCACCGTATAGGAAACCCCGGGAAGTTCGTCCCCGCTGGTAACGGCGTGCCGTTCAAGCCCGCCTTGCGTTATTACGGACAGCTCACCCTTGCAGGCGAAAATCCAAGCGACTTGGTCGTTGAGCTGCGAAACGATCCGGTTGTGGTTGTCGGGAATTTCCGGCTGTTGGTTGGTAGGAGGTCCGCCGGTCTCATCTCCCCGCGGCATCCCGCCGTCTTCGCCTTTGACTTTCGGAGCGTTTCGGACAACCGGTGAGTTGTTGTCGAAAAGCTTTGGCGCGACAAACGCGCCCAGGAGGACGACGGCCAAGAGGGCGGCCGCTGCAGCGATCTTGCCGATCCCCTTGCGCGGCGGCCCTTGGGGCATCTCTTGAATGACGGTCGAGGCGATCTTTGTCGCGAAGTGTGAAATTGACGATCCGCTGATCGGATTCTCCGAAATCGGAATTGCGGCCAGCGGCCCCGTGATCGTCGGACGATCTTCACCATCCGAAATTTCCCGTAGGCATTCGCCGAGGCCCACAATCACCTCTTCCATGGATTGCTGGCGATCTTCGGGTGCCTTGGCCAGCATTTTGGCAACGACCGCATCGAGCTTCTCGGTTGAAGGGGGGCAATTCGCGGACAGCAGCGGCTTTTTTGCATTCTGATGCCAAAGAAGTTTTTCTGTGAGCGAACCTTTGGGCGACAGCGGTTTGCCGGTGGCGAGGTAGTACAGCGTGCATCCCAAACTGTAAACGTCCGCACGGCGATCCGCGCGTTTGGCGTCCTTGGCTTGTTCGGGAGCCATGTAATCGACCGTTCCCATCACGCGGCCCGATTGGGTCAACTCCGTTGCCGTTGCGGATCCATCCGCGGTTGCCAACACGTGCGCGAGGCCCATGTCCAAGATTTTTAGCGTGCCTTCTTGGTTGACGAGGAGGTTGCCCGGTTTGATGTCGCGATGAATTACGCCGAGGTCGTGGGCCTGCTTCAACCCGTGTGCCGCCTGTATCGAAAGGGCTACCGCGTAGCACAACGGCAGGGGCCCGTGGTCTTTTACGTAGCGAGAAAGGTTGGGGCCGGCGACGTACTCCATCACGAGGAAATGCAAACCGTCGGCTTCGTCGGCATCGAAGGCCGCCGCAATATTCGGGTGGTTTAGTTTGGCCGCCATTTCGACTTCGCGATGAAATCGTGCGAGCGATTCGGACGATCGCATCAGGGCTTCCGGCAAAACCTTTACGGCTACGTCGCGCTTCATACGGCGATGACGGGCTTTGAACACGACGCCCATGCCGCCGACGCCGATTTTCTCCAGGAGAATATAGTTGCCCAACAGGAGACTTTCGCCTCGGCCCTGTCGGAGCTGATCGAGTTGGAATTGTGTCAATTTCTTTTTATCGATCAGCGATTTGGCCAGTTCCTCTCCGTTTTGCGTCATCGTACTCGCGTCGTCGCCGGACATCATCTCACTGTCCGACAGCCGCGTCGAGAATTGCATGATTGAACGGTACAGCGTTTTGGAATCTTCCTCGCCGCCCGCCGGTGCCGCGTCGACGAGCGTTTCGGCCTGACCGTCGTCACTTGACCGACCGGTATCGTCCGGAGGGGAAAGGTTGGCTTGAGTGGCCACCAGATTGGGCGGGGCCGGCTGCGGAATCTCCGGCTCCTGGATCGTCTGCTCGGCTGCGGGCGGATGGGTGTCGTTCTGATCGGCGGCGGCCGGCTTGGTGACTTCGTCCTGATTTGACGGTTGTTTTTCGGAATCCATGATGTCCGCTCCCGGTTGGCATTCTATCATAGCCTCCCTTGTGGGGAAAACGATCGTATCGGGCGGGCCTTGGAGAGGGCGGCCCGGCAGGTGCGACGATCAGCGGTGCGTCTGACCAATTCGAAATCATCAGTCAACGCCGACCCGCTTGAAACTAGCGAGTCAGTTAGCAGAAATTTCAAAATGGCCTTTCAGACGGCGAGATGGCGCAGCAGCGGGGCCCACTTGCAGCGAATGCGCGAGGTCAGATTTCGAGCCAACCCAGGTATATCAATAACCGAGAAATCCAGGGGTGCGACCACGGGTTCCAAGTCGGAAAGCTCGCCGACATGACGCTCAACGCCAGCAGCAGCCCCGCGAACAACCGCCGCCAGAGTCGGCCCGCCGACCAATCGGCTGCCGGTATCATCGCGCAGAGCCACAGTGGTGCGAACCAAATCATCCAGCGCAGGCCGCTGCTGGTCCCGCCATAGTTGCGATTTTCGACGCCTTGCAACAAGTAGAAACCAAGACAAGCGATCGTCGGGATTGTGATCAGGGCGGCCAGGGATCGCAGGCGGATGCCACCGCCGCCGCACAACATGGCCGCCGCGCCGGCGAGGCTCAGCAGCCAGATCGGCGTCAGCGAAAAGATGCCGTGGTGTCCGACGAGGCAGTGCAGAATGTATTTTTCCCGACCTTTTTCACCCTGATCGATTTTTGCGCGGCTGGCGATACTGGCGGCGTCGGGTTTCCAATAGCTGGGGATCGTCCGCACGACCACCTCACCGTCCGTTGTTTTGCGTTTGAGTTCGTACGAATAGTTGTACCAGTTGCCGTTCGTCCAATCCTTTTCTTTCGCGCGGAAATAATACGGCGGCAAAACCGTCTTATGAGCGGCGTAGTTTGTGCCGAGCGCGGCTGCAATCACGATTGCTGCGGCCGGTAGTCCAAACAGCAACGTCGATCGCGGGGCTTTGCACAGCAATGCCAAACCCAATAAGGCGAAGAACGATAGTGCCGGCAATTCGTTCGCGGCGGTGAATGCACCGAAGAATCCCGCTGCGACAAAATACCACGGGCTGTGAGATTTGTCGTGCCAAATTCGAATCCAGGCATACAGCGCGATACTGGCGCTGGCTGCGGCGATCAGGTGATTATTTAGCACCACCGCGAACGTGGTCAGTAGGGTACCGAATGTCGCCGCGGCGACCACGAGAAATCTCCCCCAGTCGGTTGCGCCAAAACGCTCGCAGAGTTTGGCGGTCAGTAGGAATATGATCAGCATGCAGCCAATGTTGACCGGCAGCAGCATTATTCGCACCACGGCATGAGTGTCGTCTCTCAGTGTCAGGCCGGTTGCCTTGTTTAGCACCCAGTACTGTCCGGCCAGCAGTGTTGGCAATAGTGTCGGCTTGCTCGAATAAAGGTGCTCTTCGCCGTTCCGGTCGTGCTTGACCATATCGATCGTGTCCCAGATTGCCCGCTCTTGCTCGTCCGTAACGATGTGGTCAATCGAATAAGTTCCGTTTTCGACCAACGCGCGAATCGTCAGCCAGCGGCTCCGGTCGTTGCCGCTGAGGAACGGCCGCGAACGATTGAGTCTCTTGCTGCGGATTTCGGCTTCTTTGCGCTGCAGGCGATCTTCGAGTACCTCGGCGGTTGCCCCGCTCTTCTCTTGTGCCTCTCGAAACTTGGTCAAGTCGCGTTGGACTTGCTTGTCGATGTTGGCCTGCAGTTTGAAGCGATCCGCGGCGGTTACAGCCAGGATACGGCCTGTCAGATTGCCCACCGCCAGCGCGATGAGCAAACCGTAAACGCCCCAGCGCAGTTGCTTTCGTGACGGGTCTGCGTCCGTGCTAATTTCGCCAGAAGTCATGCGTCGCCTGAAAGTGATTGGTCCTGTGGCTGAGCGTTACTTGACGCTTCGAAATCTTCATGATACGGCAGGTCGTCGTTGGCGTCTCCGGTTTGCTCGACGATCGAATACCCATCGGTGTCACGCCCGGTGTATGCCGTGATGAGTTCGGCGAGAAATCCCATCGAAATCAACTGACCACCCAAAAGCACGCCGCCGAGCGAATAATATAACATCGCCGTACTACTCACGTGCAGCGGTTCCATGCCGTGCAAGCTGCGGGTCACGCACCACATCACGGCCAAATACGTCATCCCCACCGCCCCCAACAAAAATGCGGCCAATCCGAAACCACCTAACAGATGTTGCGGGCGTTGCCCGAAACCGGTCAGAAACACAACGGTCAGCAGGTCGAGAAATCCTTTGTAGAACCGCTGAAATCCGTACTTCGACTTGCCGTGCTGCCGCGGTCGGTGATCGATGGAGATTTCACAAATTCGAAATCCGCGGGCGGCGGCCAGCGCCGGCACAAAACGATGCATTTCGCCATACAGCCGCACTTCGTGCAGCACCTCTCGGCGATAGCACTTCATGCCGCAGTTGATGTCGTGCAATTGCACGCCCGTCATCCGCCGCACCAGCCAATTAAAAACGTGGGAGGGCCAGACCTTGTGCCACGGGTCGTGCCGCACTTGTTTCCAGCCGCTGACGACATCGCTGCCTTCGCTTAACTTCTCGATGAACCGGGGAATTTCTTTCGGATCGTCCTGCAAGTCGGAATCCAGTGTCATCACCAAGTCGCCCTGAGCCGCATCGAACCCGGCGCTCAGTGCTGCGGCCTTGCCAAAATTGCGCCGAAATCGGATGCCGTGCACCCTCGAGTCCCGCTTGGCCAAACTTTGGATCAGCGACCAACTTTTATCGGTCGATCCGTCGTCCACAAAAATGATATCCAGTTTATAGTCGTGCTTGCGCGCGACGGCATCCAGTTCGCCGTGCAGTTGTTCGAGGCTCTCGGCCTCATCGAGGACAGGTATTACGATCGAAATCATGGGCGGGCTAAATGTTTGTGGTCGATGGGTCTATTTTATCGCGCCGCGCACAAGTCATCAATTCGAGGCGGGCGTGATCCTGTAAAGTAACGCGAAGCGCGGACGAGAGACAAAAACGCGGCCAGGGTGCGGCAACGACGGGAATCACGGATTCGAAGGCGTCTGCGTCGATGCGTCGGGAAATCCGAAATATAAGACAACAGCAATGACCAACTCGGCGGCAAGCCATACCAGCCGCAACAAGATGGCCAACACCATCGCCTTGGTTTGGGGAATTGGTTCGTTGAGAATTGCGCCGAAATAAACATCGCCCATAATGGCGAGCAAAATCAATTCGCGAACACCCGCGCCGCCGGGAATTAATGATAAAAATCCCGCAACAATCGCCATCGCAACCGCCGTGAGATAAAAGTCCAAATGCCCAATCGGCAACGTGCGGCCGATGCCCATCGATTCGAGTACGGCCCACAGGCTCCAGGCCAACAGCACCCAGCCGACGGCGACGGAGATCCAGCCGTAGGCGATTACGCCAAATGTTAGCCCCTGCAGTTTTTCTTTGATCTGCGGATCCGATCGGCCAACACCCAGCATGATTGCGGCGCGGCGAAAGATCGGCGGCAGTGTCGGTATCCCGGCCAGTAACATCAATCCGGCGGCCAGTGGAACCAAGTGAGAGTGATCCGGCAAATGAGTGCGGAGCCAGACGAGCATCATCGCCGCCGCCAGGAACGCGCCGACGGCCATCATCGTCATGGTCTCTAAAAAGACGCTCGCCGCGGCCACGCCGGTGTTGACGCGCTCGCTGCGGACTAGGCCTGTACGGATCACAATCACCAACGCCTTGCCGGGCACGTACTTGCCCAGATGTCCGATGTAAAATGCCCGCAGTGTTTCCAGCAAACCGGGACGTTGGCCCAGCGCGCGAAGCGCCCGGTACCAGAACAATCCCATCGGCAACATGCCGAGCAAATATAGTGCGGCTGCCGCCCCCAGCCACAGGGGTGCTAGCTGCCAGTGGAACTTGCCCAGATCTTCCAGAGCCGGCTCAAGCGTGTGCCGCACGCCCCATGCGACGGCCAGCAATACGGACACGTGGACCGCAAGGCGTCGCCATCTTTTCATTTTCGGTGGTATCGAGCTAGCACTCACTTGGCGCGGCCCTGCGATTAAACGAGCGGCTGCATTGTGGCTTTGCGACACGCCTGAAACAAGGCGAAACCGCTGCCGCCGCGGTTGATGCTTCATCGCGGTTATGCATTTCTGTATTTACCCTGTCTCACTTCTAAGGCTACCATGCCAGCATCGCTGGGAGAGGGCTCTGGGAGAGGGCTCGTGGTGGCCGCCGCGATTGAGGCGGCCTCGGCGTTCGACCTAGGGACGACCAAAACCTGCATTGGGAGATTCATTCGATGCAAACCATGTTAATGGCCGTTGCCGCGATGACCGCGATTGGCGTCGACGTGGGTTGGCAGCCAACCGCGAACGGCGAGTTGGAGTACATCATCCAGATTGAGCCGCATCAACTGAAAAATCTCAAGCCCGGCGATGTGATCGAAGTCGGAGTGCGTCCGCAATTGCGGCATGTGCGCAGATACAAGATCGTCGTTGGCGAGGGTGAACTGCCGCGAAATGCAGGGGGGACGGATTTAGTGCCGGAGCAACCGGCCGCCGTGACCAAATCGCTCAAAAGCGGATCTCAAGATCCATCCCCCGGACTGCCGTTTGTTGCAAATCCCGAACGGTCAGTGATTGTCGATAACAGCACTCGCGGCGGTCCCCCCCAGGCGTCTGCTGAGCCGGCTACGGACAATGGCGAAACCGCGGTTTCGCCGGCTGAAAAAACGGCGCCCGAACTTTACGTGATTCCGAATCTTTCCGAGGAACTGCGGAACAAAGATCTGCTCGTACCGCCTCCGTATCCGGATCATTTCAATTCGACAAATGCCGAAACTGAAAGCCGCGCTGTTGCGCAACCGCTACCGGCGGCTTCTCATGTTCCCGTGCCCAGAGCTACACCCCGAACGACCGACCTCGAAACGCTCCCACCCGCCGGCTTCGGTCCGTCGCGCGAGGATTCGGCAACGATCTCCGGGGGCGAAGGCCGGCTCGAAAGCGAGAATGTCCCCTCGGCGAGCGGCCTGCCGGCCCGCAATTTGAATCCCGTGTTTTTGGACCCCGGTGCGAAGAACAATTCGGATTTTGCCGCGCGACCAGAAGGAGCTCCCGCTGCATATTACACACGCACGCCACCGCCAGCTGCCAACGTCTTGCCATCCCCTAAAAGTCCCGCCCCGCCAGCCGCTACCGAGGAACCGGCTGCAGAACCGCCGGGAGGAGATTCGCCAAAACCGTGGATGTTGTTTACGGTTACGCTGTTAGCGCTGTTTGCATCGATCGGCGGCAACGTCTATCTGGGCTGGATGAACTGGGACATGCGGCAGCGGTTCCGAGATTTGGTGCGAAAGCTGAAATTGGGCGAAGCCCGCGGTTAAGGGACCTGCCGCGGCTCACGTTGTCAACGCAAAGGCACCAACTCTTGCTGCTGTGTGAATCGCTCCTGCTGCACGTTTGCAGGAGCCTGCCGCTCCGGCAGAATCAACTTCATTCCGGGTTTGATGAAGTTGAAGTCATCGGTCAGCAGGTGCTGGTTCAATTTGTAGATATCAATCCAGCGTGAGGCCTGGCCCAGTTCGTATCTGGCGATATCAAACAGCGTGTCACCTTTTCGGACCTCATAAGTGCGTCCGCCTCGGGCGGCCGCGCTGGCCGTGATGTTCGCGTAGCCGCGTTTTCTCGGTCTGGGGCAGAGTTGAGGGTACTTCGATCGCAACTCACTTTCGGTAGGAACCAAAATCTCGTCTCCCACGGCGATTCGGTCGGACCGTGGATGCCTGGCATCGTTGTGCCGGATCAGTGCCTTGAAAAAATCGCCGGTTCCATAGACCGCCTGTGAAATGGTCCAGAAGTTATCATTCGGTTTGACAATGTAGGTGCCCCCCGCGTGATGTGAAATTCCGATGGCCGGAGTGGCTTTGACGCGAAAAGGCTGGGAATTCTGAACCGTTGGAATGGTCGGCCGCTGCTCAATCTGCAACGTGTCTTGACGAGTTTGGTAATACCGTCCGGCGGCAGGCTGTGTTTGGATGGGCGGTGCTGTTAGTGATTGATTCGGCAATTGCGCTGGCTGGTCATGGACGGGCTGTTGCTGCACCGACTGCTGAGTCGCCGCAGAATTGTCAGCGATTCCCGTCGCAGTAGGGTTGCCACTCCGTGGTTGGGGCAATTGCTGCAACGGTTCGAGATGGTTGGGGGATTGTTGTGCGGTTTGCGCAGTCTGGTTTTGAGCCGGCTCGTTACTCTCGGTGATCAAACGAATCCGCCGAGGCGGTGAGGCGGATTTTGACGGTTGCTGCTCGACGGCTTCGACAGCATTGATCTGTGCAACCTGGTAAATCGATTGCCCCGATGAGCGGTTTGGTGTATCGGTTTTCGATGCTTCGTCGTCTTCTGCTGGCGCCGGAGTCTCCGCTTCCAAGCCGGGAGCTGCGAATTGTTTTTGCGACTTATTCAATTCCGCAATACCCGCAGGGTTTGCGGCGGCGGTCGCTGTCGGTTCCTCGCCGACACCTTGAATCCGCCGTACCAGCACGGTGCAAAAGACGACGGCGAGTGAAAACACAACCACCAAACCAATTTTTGTCTCTCTGGCCATGACGGGTCTCCATTGAGTTTAGAAACTCTGTTCTCAATTCAAATGCGTCGGGCGGCGCGGAGTTTGGCGCTCCGCGCTCGCGGATTGCGATCGACCTCTGCGGCCGCAGGGCGAATCGGTTTTTTCATAAGTACTTCATAGTTATTACCGTCTCGGAACGCCTGCTTCACGATTCGGTCCTCTAGTGAATGAAAGCTGATCACGACAATCCGTCCGCCAGGTTTTAGGCAGTCGGCCAGTCTCCGCAGGGCTACTTGCAACCATTTCAGTTCGTCGTTCACAGCGATCCGCAGTGCCTGAAAGGTACGTGTCGCCGGATCGAAACCCTGTCGCCGACCGCGGGGCACGCACCCCCGCACCAGCTGCCCTAGGTCGCGAGCAGTCCGGACCGGATTGCCCGCCCGCCGCCCGACGACCGCGCGGGCGATGCGCCGGCTGTATCGTTCTTCGCCAAAGTTATAGATCAAATCTGCGAGATGCTCCGAGCTGGCCGTCTCTAGAATCTTCCAAGCCGGCCTGCCTTCACTGGCGTTAAATCTCAAGTCCAAAAGTCCGTCGCTGTCAAAACTGAATCCGCGCTCACCATCGGCCAATTGGTCGCTGGAAAGACCGACGTCGAGCAAAATTCCGTCGACGCCGCGTATCCCCAGTTGTTTGAGCACCTCCGGAATATCGGCATAGTTGCTTTCGACCAGCTGGATTGGCAGTCCTTTTAGGTTTTCTTCCGCCCGGGCGACCGCAATCGGGTCGCGATCCATGGCGATAATTTGTCCCGTTGGGCCGACCAACTCGGCCAGCCGCCGCGTATGTCCGCCGCCGCCGGTTGTGCCGTCCACCAGCGTTGCGCCGGAATTGGGCTCGAGCCAATGCACGACTTCATCGACCATCACCGGAATATGAAGGGGTGTTGGCATGCGAGTGAACGGTAAACTGACGAAAACAGCAGAGCTAATCAAAGCCCAACAATTGGGTCGAATGACCCGTTCGCACACGCCGCCAATCTGGCGTTTGAGGAGACGAGCGACGAAAGGGGCGGGGGAGCCGAGGCGGGATAGTAGCCGCGATGTCGAAGCATGTCAAGAAAAGTCCCGAGGCCGAGCACTTCCATGTGCCCGGCCTCGGGGTTGTCATGACATACCGGGCAGATATGTCACAACAAAGTTCGCCGCCGAGGCTCATCCTTGTCCTCGTTTTCGCGACGGTATTTCCGAAGTCTCGGAGGGATGCCAGCAGGTGGCCGCCACTGGCACTCCGCCGTCGTGACGGCGAACTCGCGGACGGATGATTAAAAACTGGGCGGGCCGGTCCTCCTCAGTTAGTTCTGTCTGTGTGTCGGGTTAAATGCAGCTTCCGCTAATTCGTCGTAGCGAGGCTGTTTTTCGGTGGTATAAGCTTCCCATGTTTCGGTGCACCAAAGCTCCATGCGGTCGCCTGCGCCGATCAGGATGATCTCTTTTCCTAGCCTTGCCGAATCCGCCAGTTCCTGCGGAATCCGCAGACGCCCCTGCCGGTCCAGTTCAACACGACGAGCCTGGGCGTAAAACACCCGACCGACCGCGCGAACGTCGCGTTCGGTAGGGGGGGCGGCACGTAGCCGCTCGGCAAGCTGAACAAAAGAATCGTGGTCAAATATGGCCAGCGAACCATCCGTGCTAGGTGCCACGTAAAAGATCCTTCCAGTCGATTCGCCCAGTGCGGCGCGAAGTTCCTTTGGTATTGTGATTCTCTGTTTGTCGTCTACCGACCGCTTGAAATTCCCCGTCAACGGAATCTGAGAATCGCTGGCCACTTCCGACTACTTCCCGACGGTCGTGGTCCGGAACTTTCGGACACCGCCTGATTCCCATTTATTGCCACTGCCAACCATAGTGGCCCAAATGTACCCAACAAAACGGTTCAGTCAAGCGGATTTTCCCAAGTGTTTTTGCGGCCCAATTTTTGTATCGAGGGAATATTAAACGACTTGTGGCTAGAGCAAAAAACACCGTCAAATTTTTTAAAAACTCGTCGGGAGCAGCCGAACTAAGGGCGATTGAGTTTGGATGAATTGCTCCCCACAACATGTGGTGGTGGGCGGTCGGGAGGCAAAGCCGAGGTGAGTTTTGTGCAGGTCCGACCGCATGGGGACGGCAGAACTGCCGGAGCCCGGTTTGGACCTAATCAATAAGCCGAGCATAGAGTTGCTCGTAGCGGCTTACCATCTGGGGAATTGAAAACTGTTTGGCAATTTCAATGTTTGACTGTGCGATTCGATTAGCGAGGTTCTGGTCGCGGGCAAAATCGACGACCCGATCGCCGAATCTACGGATCGCGTCGGCTTCGTCGTCGTTAGCCTCGACGAACTGCGTTGCTGCGATACCGTCCAGCAATTCTTCAGTTCCTTCGACATTGAATGTGACCAATGGAATTCCGGCCGCCATCGCCTCGAGTAATACGTTGGGCATGCCCTCCCATTGCGAGGCGAGCAATAACATGTCACTGGCGGCGAGAATTGCCGGTACATCGTCGCGAAATCCCACAAGTCGAATGCGGTCGGCGAAAGGGGAGCGTCCCGCTAGCGATACGAGTTCGTTTCGCTGCGGGCCGTCGCCGACGATGATCAGATCGTACTCGGGTATGGCATCGGCGATGTCGGAAAACATCCGCACGAGGCGTTCGACCCGTTTTTGTTGGTCCAACCGGCCGACATAGGTGAGTACTTTTCGGTCTTGCGAAACCCGAAGTTCTCGTAAGTCGATGGGCTGGGCCCGTTGAAATCGATCGATATCAACGCCGTTGGAGATGACGGCCAACTTCTCGGGAGGAAGTTTGCCGACTTGAGCCGAATAGGCGGCAACCGCTTGGCTCACGCAGATGTAGTTCGAAACACGACGTGTCAATTTACGTTCAAGCCACAGGCGAAATCGACTCCGTGGATCGGCGACGCGAATTCCTGCGACGATTCGCCGAATTCCCGCCCGATGCCCGGCCATCGCGCCCACGCAGTTGGCGTGAAACAGAAATGTCTGAACCAGCGATGGCTGTAGCCGGCGAAAAGCGAGTTTTAACCTGCGGACCGCGCGCGAAATCTGCCACGAGTGACGCAAATCGAAAAATACAGGTTCGATGCCGGACTCGACGATGCGATCAACCAGCTCCGTTTTTCCGGGCTGAGGGCGGGGCTTTAGACAAAAAACGAGCGGCGAAAATCGGCGGCGGTCAATTCGCGTCACCAATTCGGTAAAGCACCGTTCTGCGCCGCCAACTTCGAGGTCCGAAATGCAAAACGCGATTTGGTGCGGCGATCTTGTGTTCGACATGGGGTAGCTCATGTTCTTGGCCATTATAACGATCGCGCACCGTGGTGCGGCATAGTTCGAAATCCGGCAGATGTCTTACGAAAATGGCCGCCGGTCGCCTATACTCGCAGGCGATGAGTGATTTGAAAGATTATGATTACACGTTGCCCCGCAAGTTGATCGCACAGCATCCGCTTGCTCATCGTACGGACGCGCGGTTGATGGTCATTCGCCGCGACGATGCAACCATCGAACATCATTACGTCCGCGATTTGCCGGCGATTTTACGGGCGGACGATTGCCTGGTGGTGAACAATACGAAGGTCTTACCGGCTAGGCTCGTTGGCCGCCGGACCGCAACCGGCGGGCATTGGGAGGGGTTGTTTCTGGAAGCGGACGAGCTGGGATGCTGGAAGATCCTCTCTAAGTCGCGAGGGAAAATTCAGCAGGGTGAAACCGTGACGTTGGTTCGTAACGACGGCCAAGATGATGCTGAATTGACGCTGGTCCAGCCTCTCGGTGGCGGGCGATGGGTCGCTCGTCCTCGGTGCGCAAATCCAACAATCGATCTGCTCCGGCAATTCGGTCGTGTGCCATTACCGCACTACATTCGTGGTGGCTCGATGGTTCCGGACGACCGCCAGCGGTATCAGACGGTCTTTGCGCGGCATGATGGTTCTGTCGCTGCGCCGACAGCGGGCCTGCATTTCACGGATAGCTTGTTGGAAGCACTGGCGGATGACGGCATCAGTATTGCGGACGTGACGTTGCACGTTGGATTGGACACATTTCGACCAATCACTACAGATCGATTAGAAGATCACCAGATGCACTCCGAATGCGGAGAAATCGCCGCGGCCGCGGTGGCTAGGATTCAAAATGCCCGCGCTGCGGGCGGGCGACTGATTGCGGTTGGAACGACGTCCGTTCGTGTTTTGGAGACGGCCTCACGATCCGGCGAATTGGACAGTTGGAGCGGCAACACAGAATTATTTATCAAGCCGCCTTACAAATTCCGAGCGATCGACGCGCTGATGACCAATTTTCATATGCCTTGCACGACGTTGTTGGTGCTGGTTTGTTGTTTTGGCGGCCACAAACTGATTATGGATGCATACGACGAGGCGGTGCAGGAAGCATATCGCTTTTACAGTTATGGGGATGCCATGTTGATATTGTGATTTGCATCCGCACCCGCTCGAATCCTTCGTGGCGGAGAGCCGTCACGCTTCGATCCTGAGCCATTCCGGGAGTCGTTGCGGCCGGCCTGCGCCGTCCACGCATGCCAATGTGCTTTGAGCGGTAGCAATCAGTTGGTGATCGCAGAACAGTTCGTACTCGTGGTCGATTCGGACCGCGGTCACGCCCATCGTTCGGGTGACCAGTCGCAGTAGATCGTCATAGTTGGCGGCCGCGCGGTATTGGACGGCCATTTTAATGACGACGAGAAATAAACCCGTGTTTTCAAATTCGCGGTAAGTCTGACCGAGGGAACGAAGTTGCTCGGTGCGGCCCGTTTCGAAGTAATTCAAAAACTGGGCATGGTGCAGGCGGCCCATGGCATCGGTCTCGCAATACCGCACGCGGATATTGATTTCGTGTTCGTAGAGCATCAGTTATAGGTTGACTTAACTTTTGAGATTTCTTACGCTTAGCCTCCGACAGTCGGGCCGGTCTTCACGCGGCCCATTGCATTAACCCATTGATATCGAATCGATGAGCGTCGGAGAAGGTGCTGACACGGAGATGGGAACCGTTCGCGGTCGCGATTATCCGTCGATCCGGCAGTTTACGGTGTTTCTCGAGAATCGCGTGGGCCAACTTCTAGAGGTTGTCCGCCGATTTGAGGGCAGCCAAGTCCGAATCTGCGCTTTGTCAATCAATGATTCGTTCGAATGTGCCTTCGTCCGTTTTCTGCTGAGTCACCCGGAGCAGGGCCGAGAGATACTCGAACGTGCAGGTTTGCCGTTGATTGAAAGCGACTTGATTGGTGTCGAGTTGCCCTCCGAGTCCCAGCCACTTCTGCGAGTGTGCACGGCACTGCTCCAGGCGGAGCTTAACATTATCCAAGCGTATCCCATTCTTGACCAGCCGCACCATCGGCCCGCCGTTGCCTTAATGGTGGATAATATTGAAATGGCGCAGGAGACGCTGGCCTCCAAGGGATTCACGATGCTGACCGAGGATGATCTAATTTCTGAAAATTGATCTTTGCGAGCCGCTGCGCGTCCGTGGTATGGCTAAAAAATTTCGCGTGGCAATTCGGAAATCCCCTTCACAACGATCTGAGCGACCGCGTCCCAGGCGACCGCGACGAGGGTAAAAGTGCCGTCATCGTTTTTCACGGCAAAGATTCCCTGATCTTGTTGTGAAGCATCCGTGGCAAAATGGTCGGGCTGGATGCGCTCGCCGTTCTTGAGAAAGATTTCGACGAAGGCGCTGCCGGAGCTTTTGGACCAGAACGTTTCAAACGTCTGGTACATCGGATGGGCGCCAATCGACACGCCAAGCCCAACTTCACCGCCGCTTGAGGGAACTGGCGATACGCTAACAACGGTTGGCCTGGCTGCAGCCGGGGGCATGGCGCGCAATGTCGGCTGCGTCGCGGCCATTTCGAGATCGGGCAGCGCGTCGGTCAAGGGTACGTCGCCCAATCCCTCCAATTCGCCAGCGTGGTCAGAAACTGGTTCCGCAGAATCGCCCTTGCTTTGAGCTTCCGCACCCGGCTCGCTCCCGGGCGGCTCAGCATCGTCGTCGTCGTAATCGGGAATCAGAAATTTTGCGTCGCAGTGCGGGCATTGGCCCGGTTTTCCTTGAAGGCTGGATGGCCCGCTGAGTTTATGTCCGTTCGGACAAAGGAACTCGATCGAATCGTCGCCGTTGGAGTCCAAATTTTCTTCCTCTTGGGGGTCGGGAACCTCGAAACGCGTACCGCATTTGGGGCATTTTCCAGCCTTCCCGATTTTTTTATCGGGGCAGACCACCTTTTGTTCACAGCCGGGACAAAGGACTTCGACGGGCATGACTTTGCCTCACCAAACAACGATGTCAACGGGTTCAATCGTAATCCACACCGTTTGGCGATGCAATCTGCCGGGTATCTTTGGTCGAATCGCTGTGCTTGACTTCGCAAACGGCTGTGCGAAACTATTGGCTGCGTTTCGTGGACTTTTTAGAGGCCGTTTTGTTTTTTGGCAGGTTGGTCGGGTGCGGTGGGGCAATTTGCCGTTAACGCACCGACGCCCTGCATCCCATCAGTATGGCAATCATCGTACTTTGTCAAAAGTGTCATTCGCGGTTCAAGGTCAGCGAAAAATTCGCCGGCCGCAAGGGTGCTTGTCCCAAATGCAAAGGCCCGATTGTCATCCCCAAGGAGGACGAGCAGGTCACGATCCACACGCCCGAACAACAAGAGGGCGGAGCCCGCGGACGTGGCGGCGAGTTGGTGCTCAAGCCGATTTCGCGCAAGGATTTGAAAGCGTCTTGGCTGGTGATTGCGGCTATGATTGCCGGGGCTCTTGCGCCGGTGATCGCTGCGGTGTCGCTGCGCGGGGCCGAAGAGGCAATGAAGCAATGGCTGGGCGGGATCGGTGCCATGCTGCTCGCGCCGCCACTGATTATCGCCTCCTATACATTTTTGCGGGACGACGAACTTGAGCCCTATCGCGGACTCGCGCTGTTGATCCGAACGGCGATTTGTTCCGCGATTTATGCGGGCTGTTGGGGGGCGTATCACTTCGTGCCGCCAGAATGGACGGACGAAGTTTATAAATGGGCATTCTTGGGGCCTGTGTTCGGTGCGGCGGGCGCCACCGCGGCGTTTGCCTGTTTCGACCTGGATTTCACGACGGGATTTTTTCATTTCGCGTTTTACATCGGCGCAACGGTGCTGTTGGCCTATATGATGGGGCTTCCGTTGATCTAGTCACCCACCGTTCCTCAAAAGTAGCGGCGCTTTCGCACGGCAAAAAGCGAGAACAGTTGGCTGCAAACCATGGACACGATCCGCGAAATCCCGGAAATCGCGGCGCTGGATGCGAAGACCGCGGTGGTACGAATTCCGCCAGAAATTGACGTGCCTCTATCGCCTCGCGCCCGCAGCCTGATCGACGCGGCCGAGTTTAGGCGGCTGAGCGGCATCAGCCAGCTGGGGCTCGTTGCACAGGTCTATCCGGCCGCACACCATTCGCGGTTCGAACATTCGCTCGGCGTCTATCGGCTCGCGCTGTTGTGTCTCCGCCGGTTGTCGTACGACGATCGCTTTGCCGAGCTTATTACCGTTGAAGATGCCGAACTGCTGATCGTTGCGGCGCTGCTGCATGACTTGGGGCACTGGCCGTTTTGTCACCCGATCGAGGATATCGACCTGCCGAGCGTGCCGCGGCACGAACTGTTCGCCAATAGCTTTCTACTCGAAGGCGAGATTGCCGACGTCCTCCGCGAGGACTGGCAGATCAACCCGCGGGACGTAGTTTCGCTGCTGTCGGAAAAACCGACGGACCCAGCGAGCCGCTTGATGTCGAGCATTCTGTCGGGACCAATCGACATCGACAAGATGGACTATCTCGCCCGCGATAGCCTGCACGCCGGAGTTCCCTACGGACGCAACTTCGACCAGAATCGTCTGATCGGCAGCCTCTGTTTGAACCGGGCGGGTGACGGT
>JAYZEI010000042.1:0-18711 GCA_036337375.1 Planctomycetota bacterium
TTCGAAGCCGCCCGTGCCTGGACGCCGCGGCCGTGGTCAGCCACCCATCCGGACACCGGTTGCGGCGATCCGTCGAAAGCGACGGCGGAAAAGGGTCGGCAATACCTGGAAATGATTTGCGAGCCGATTGCTGAACTGCTCGTCGGTTTGTCGAAAGCGAATAAAGGACAACTACCATACATTTGAACGTTTTTTGAGGGCCGGTCCGAGGCGGACGGTGCTTTCGGATCCGGAGCGACGGCGTCGGTCGTAAGGGGTCCGCTGGCACTTCGGGTTCTGACACTTCGGGTTCTGATACTTCGGGTTTTGGCACCTCGAGTTGCAGTCTCACGCGGGACTGTATTGATCGCGTGCGGATTAGCCGCGACCCGTTGGGGACCGTTTTCTCCCGGCGGGATTTGATCCGCTTCACTCCGTGTCCGAGTTCAATAAAGAGCCAATCCGAATATATTTGCAGATGCTAACAGAACACGAATCAGAAAAGTCACTCGAACGCATACCGTGTGCGGTCCACCCCAAGGCCAAAGACGCGAGCATCGCCGTCGCACACGAAATTGCCGACTTGATTCGCAGTCGAGCCGCTGAGGGAAAGCACTGTGTGCTGGGTCTCGCTACAGGCAGTACGCCAACGGCTGTTTACGACGAACTCGTGCGATTGCACCGCGAGGAAGGGCTTTCCTTTGCAAACGTCATCACGTTTAACCTGGATGAATATTATCCGATGCGGCCGAACGAGCTGCAAAGTTACTTCCGGTTTATGCAGGAGCACCTGTTTGATCTGGTCGACATCGCGCCAGAAAACGCATTTGTTCCGGACGGTACGATCGCCGCGGATGACGTGCACGGCTACTGCGAGCGGTACGAGCAGCGCATTCGCGACGCGGGCGGCATCGATATTCAATTGCTGGGTATCGGCCGCACGGGGCACATCGGTTTTAATGAGCCGGGGTCGGGTCGCGACAGCCGTACGCGGTTGATTACGCTGGATCACGTCACCCGCACCGACGCGGCTAGCGACTTTTTCGGGGAGGAAAATGTTCCGCGGCGTGCCGTCACCATGGGCGTCGGCACGATTCTCGGCGCCCGCCGGGTGATTATGCTGGTGTTTGGCGAACATAAATCGCCCATCATCGCCCGTGCTGTTGAAGGCAATGTCACGCCCTCCGTCGCAGCCAGTTTTTTACAGGAGCACGCGAATGCCCAGGTTGTGCTGGATGCGGCCGCCGCCGAGCAGCTCACACGCTGCGCCTGCCCCTGGTTGCTGGGGCCGGTCGAATGGACAGAGCGGCTTATTCGTAAAGCCGTCATCTGGCTGGCCCGCCGCGTCGAGAAGTCGATTCTGAAGCTGACCGACCACGAGTACAACGAAAATGGCCTGCAGGATTTGCTGGCCGAACACGGCCCGGCTTACGAGATCAATCTGACAGCCTTTCGGCATTTGCAAGGCACCATCACCGGTTGGCCCGGCGGCAAGCCGGAGCATGAAAAACTGCCGGGCGATCGCCCGCAGGCGTTTGACGATATATTTCCAAAGCGGTTGGTTGTCTTTTCACCGCACCCCGATGACGATGTCATTTCGATGGGCGGTACGCTGATTCGCCTTGTCGACCAGGGGCACGATGTCTACGTCGCCTATCAAACTTCGGGTAACATCGCGGTGTTTGACGACGACGCTATTCGCTTCGCCGATTTCGCTACCGACTATAACCACCAGTTCGACATCTCGGCCGAGCAAACGGCCGAGCTTGAAGATCATGTTGAGAGATTTCTGCGACACAAAAAAGCCGGCCAAGTCGACAGCCCGGAGACGCAAAAGATTAAATCGCTGATCCGCCGCGGTGAAGCGCGGGCGGCCGGTCGTGTCTGCGGTTTGGCCGAGCAGAAACTGCGGTTTCTGAATATGCCGTTTTATGAAACGGGCCGCGTCAAAAAGAAGCCGCTTAGCAACACGGACATTCGGATGATCGTCGATTTACTGGATGAAATCCGTCCGCATCAGATTTATGCCGCGGGCGACCTGTCGGACCCGCATGGCACGCACCGCACGTGCCTAAGCGCCATTCTGCAGGCGTGTCATCGCGTCAAGGACAGAGACTGGTACGAGCGCTGCGAGGTGTGGCTCTACCGCGGGGCATGGCACGAATGGGAGCCAGATGAAATCGAAATGGCCGTACCGCTCAGCCCCCTGGAGGTCCGCCGCAAGCGGAACGCAATTTTTAAACACGAGTCGCAAAAAGACCGGGCGTTGTTTCCGGGGCCCGACGCCCGCGAATTTTGGAAACGCGCCGAGGAGCGAAATGCCGAAACCGCACGGCTCTACGACTCGTTGGGCATGGCGGAGTACGAAGCGATCGAAGGATTCGTTCGTTGGGACGGGAGCTTGGATCTGATTTAAGGGACAAACAGCGGAATTCCAATCACCGCGAGCAGGATGATTTTATCGGACCTTGGAATTTGGTCTTTGGGGAAAGCCAGTAATGATTGATTTGCCGTCAACGGTCGCGCCACCTCGACGTGTCCTTCTGGGGCCCGGACCCAGCGATATTCATCCCCGCGTGCTCGCCGCGATGGGCCGGCCGACGGTCGGACATCTCGATCCGTATTATTTGCAGATTATGGATGAACTGCAGTCCATGTTGCGCGAGGTGTTTCGGACGAAAAATGAACTGACCTTCGCGGTTAGTGGTACTGGCTCGGCGGGTCAGGAAGCGGCCGTAATGAACCTGGTGGAACCGGGAAATTCGGTGCTTGTCTGTGTTAATGGTGTCTTTGGCGGCCGCTTGGCCGAGATGGCCGAACGGGCCGGCGCGGAAGTGACCCGGATCGAACGACCGTGGGGTGAAGTCTTTTCTGCCGGAGACCTGAAACCGGCACTTGCGTCGGTTAAGCCCCAACTCGTTCTCGTCGTGATGGCCGAAACATCCACCGGTGCCTGGCAGCCGATTGAGGAACTGGCGAATATCGTACACGACGCCGGTGCCATGCTGCTCGTCGACGCGGTGACGGCGCTCGGCGGCGTTCCGGTGGAGGTAGATCAATGGCAAATTGACGCTGTGTATTCGGGCACGCAAAAATGCCTGAGTTGTCCGCCCGGCCTGGCGCCGGTCACTTTCAGCCGGCGTGCGGTTGAGGTGATCATGAATCGTAAAACCCGGGTCAACAGTTGGTATCTCGATGCGACAATGCTCGCTAATTATTGGGGCCAGGACCGCGTTTATCATCACACCGCGCCGATTAATATGACGTATGCCTTGCACGAAGCCCTCCGCCTCGTTTTGGAGGAGGGTCTCGACGAATGTTTCTCGCGGCACGCTCGGAATCACAAGGCACTCGCCGCCGGCCTCGCTGCGCTGGACATTAAATTTATGCCGCCAGCAGGCCATCGCTTGCCGCAGCTTAACGCCGTGCGCGTGCCGGACGGCGTTGACGAGGCCCGTGTTCGCAGTCGGCTGTTGACGGAATTTGATGTCGAGATCGGTGCGGGCCTTGGAGCCTATAAGGGAAAGGTATGGCGGATCGGCTTGATGGGTTACGCTTCGCGCGAGGAAAACGTCTTGCTGCTGCTGGCCGCACTCGAACAATTGCTAGTGGACGAAGGACATCCGTGTGAACTCGGTGGGGCCGTTGCGGCGGCCAACGAAATCAGTAAGCCAATCGCATGAGCGCCGACGCATTTTTTAAATCGCTGGCAGCAATCTATCCCCAAGACCGTCTGCTGACGGGTCGAGCGGAAGTCGTGCCTTACGAATCCGATGGCCTTACCGCATTTCGCGCCAGGCCGGCGGCAGTTGTGTTGGCCGACACTCAGGATGAGGTGATCGCCACCGTGCGAATCTGCCACGAGTACAAAGTCCCATTCATGGCACGCGGCAGCGGCACGAGTCTCAGTGGAGGTTGTGTGCCGATCGAAGACGGACTGGTAATCGGACTGAAC
Organism: Planctomycetota bacterium; assembly: GCA_036337375.1. Taxonomy (GTDB): domain Bacteria; phylum Planctomycetota; class Planctomycetia; order Pirellulales; family UBA7805; genus JAYZEI01. The sequence goes on from JAYZEI010000042.1 coordinate 3,935, forward strand.
CGGCTCAATCGCATCGTCCGCAGTGACCCCGCGCAGCGTATCGCGGTGGTCGAGCCGGGTGTGATTAATGCGGAAGTGTCGCGGCACGTCGCGGCCAACGGCCTGTATTACGCGCCGGATCCGTCATCCGGGCCGGTTTGTACGATTGGCGGCAACGTGGCGTTCAATTCGGGCGGTGCTCACTGTCTGAAATACGGCATGACGTCGAATCACGTGCTGGGAATTAAAGCGGTGCTGCCCGACGGCGAACTCGTCAGGCTTGGTGGAGACAGTTTGGAAATGGCCGGCCCCGACCTGACCGGCATGTTCATCGGCTCGGAAGGTCTTTTCGGCGTTGCCTTGGAGATCACATTGCGGCTACTGCCGAAACCAGAAGTCTATCGCACGCTGATCGCGGCTTACGATTCGTTGGCCGCAGCAGGCAACGCCGTATCGATGGTCGTGGCCTCGGGCATTTTACCGGGCGCGTTAGAAATCATGGACCGGCTGACAATGGATGCCGCCGAGCAAGCTGTACCAATCACGTACCCGGAGAACGCCAAGGCGGTTTTAATCGTCGAACTTGAGGGCCTCCGCGAAGAGGTGGCCTGCGAAGAACAGCGACTTTTAGAGGTGATTCACGCGTCGCAAGCCTTTGAAATTAAAGTTGCGCAGGACGAAGAAGAACGGATGACGATTTGGAAAGGACGCAAGAGCGCCTTTTCGGCCGTCGGCCGACTAAGTCCGGATTTCATCGTCCAGGATGGCGTCGTGCCGCGGTCAAAACTGGGCGAGGCGCTGGCTGAAATCGAACGAATTGGCGAATGTCACGGCTGTCGTATCGCCAACGTATTCCACGCCGGAGACGGTAATTTGCATCCGTTGATCTTGTTCGACGGTCGCCAATCAGGCGAACTGGAGCGGGCCGAAGCATGCCTGGCGGAAATTCTCAAAATGTGCATTGGCATGGGCGGTTCAATCACCGGCGAGCACGGCGTCGGTTTGGAGAAGAGAGCGTTTCTTAAAGAGATGTATGGCGAGGACGACACGCAGTTTATGCACCGTCTTCGCGATTCGGTGGATCCCCAGCGGCTTGCCAATCCGGGGAAAATGCTGGCCACAGCCGAAGCGCCCGCACTGACCACACACGGTTATCACCCTCTGGAAAAGCAAGGCATCATTTTCCGGGAATAAACGCTGTCTTCCCGGGCTGGCGGGAGATCTACGGGGAGTAAGCCGGCGGTGGTGTTTTCCCGCGGAAAAAAATTATGTACCACGCAGAATCTATCAGTGATGTCCAGCAGTTTGTGCGAGATCGTTCGCATGTGGCGGCGACCGGTGCCGGTACGAAATCCGCCTTGTCGCGACACGCGAACCTCGGGGTGGGAAAATTGTCGGGGGTACTTCAGTACCAGCCAAGCGAATACACATTTACCGCGCTGGCCGGGACGCCGGTCCGTGAAGTACAGCGGCAACTCGCCGAAAACCGGCAGTATCTGCCATTCGACCCACCGCTGGTCGACTCCGGCGCGACACTTGGCGGGACGGTCGCCGCCGGCCTCTCCGGTTCGGGGCGGTTTCGCTACGGCGGGGTGCGCGATTTCCTGTTGGGGGTGCGGCTGGTCAACGGTTTGGGCGACGTCGTTTACGGTGGTGGAAAGGTGGTCAAAAACGCGGCCGGTTTTGATTTGCCCAAATTAATGATCGGCGGGTTGGGGCAGTTCGGTGTATTGGTGGAGTTTACGTTCAAGGTGTTTCCGGCTCGAGAGGCGTCGTCAACGATTTGTGTTCGGCTGGCAGATGCGGCCGAAGCGGTCGATTCGATGAATTGTCTGGCCGCCTCAAACGCCGAGATCGATCACCTGGATTACGAGCCACCGCAGCATCTTCGTATCCGTGTCAGCGGAATGCGCGATGCGTTGGCCGGTCGCATTGATCGGTTGCGAGAAATTCTTCCCGCGACCGCCTCCGTGGAGCAGGTCGGCGAAGACGGTTGGGCCGATGTCCGCGAATTTGGCTGGGTCCCAGTCGGGCACGGCGTTTTGAAAGTCCCGCTCGCGCCGTTAGACATTTTGAAGGTGGAGCAATTTATTGCGACGCTGGACGCCAGCATGCCTCGTCGCTACAGCGGCGGCGGGAATGTCGCCTGGCTCGGGTGGCCGGAGGGCTTGTCCGAAACCCATCTCGTCGAAATGCTGACCGCAATCGACCGGCCGGCTCTGGCCGTCACGGGACGGTGGTCGCGACCGCTGTTTGGCACCGTTCACGGCCAGGCCTTTGCGGAACGACTACGAACCGTTTTTGATCCCGGCGGAAAATTCCGCGTGGATGTTACCGCTGAAGGGTAGTTCGCGGACCGGCATCGAGAACCGTCCGGTAATGCGAAATCAAGTTATCCGCAGATTTGCGGCGATCGAATCGTGTTTCAGCCCGTCGGCGGGCGAGTTCTCCTAGTCGCCTTCGCTCGCTCGGCGTCTGCAGCAGATCGCCAACCGCGGTGGCCAGCGCGGTCGCGTCCTCGGCGTCGACGATTCTCGCGGCGGGCGTATCCGCGCCGAGAATCTCCCCGGTGCCACCGACATCGGTGGCCACGACGGAAATTCCGCAGGCCGCGGCCTCTAGCAGAACTCGACCGAGGGGCTCCTGCCTGGCGGGATGAACCAACATCGTGAACTCGGGGACAATGCGGGCGATATCATCCCGGAATCCGAGAAAGTGAACACGACCGCGGAGGAGATGACATTGACTGATCGCGTCGAGGTCGGACTCGAATTGACGGTTCTCATCCTTTTGAGAGAAACGTTTGCCGGCGATGACGAAATGGGCATCAGGATTGGCTTTGGAGACTAATTTCGCAGCTGCCAAAAAAAGGTCAAAACCCTTGCGGAGCCCGATCTGCCCGATGGCCCCGATCAGCGGCCGGTCCGTCGGTATGCGAAGTTCCCGATGCAAAAAACCGGTTGGCGTCCGCGGACGAAATAAGTCCAGGTCGATGCCGTTGTAGAGGGTGAATACCTTGGCGGAGTCGAGGCCGGCGGACACGTGGTAGTCCCGCGTTGCGTTGGAGACAGCTAACAGCCTGTGATGACGATTCAGGTCATCGATTGCTGCCTGGCTAATGCGGATGATATCGCGTAAATGACCAATGCTGCTGATTTTTAGCTCCGCCGCGACCGGACCACAGATGCGGGCGGTGGAAAGGCTGTTGGCATGTATCAGGTCCGGCCGAATCCCGGAAATAAGATCGTGCAGTTCCTGGCGAATTTGGTTTAAATCGCGGCGACGACCGTCTGCGGCGAACTTTAGCGGCCAATGGCGGACGTTTTTGCGCTGCAATACATCGGGTAAGGGGCCGCTTGGCGGCGCAATGGCCTGTATTTCAAATCCTGCCGTGCGGACGATCTCGAGCGTGGTGAGAATCGAACGTTCACCGCCACTGAGAGTGGGGTATTCGAACAGCAACAGCACAAGTGGCATGGGCAACTCGGCAGGTAAACGGAATGCTCGCGGCCCGCTGGCCGGTCGTGGAATGATTCGGCCGCGTTACAGTAGACCGTAGCCGGCCAAGGCCTCGCGCAGTTGCGTTTCTTCCGCTGCATTCAGTGGCGTCATCGGCATCCGTAGCTCTCCGGTGTCGCGGCCAAGTAATCTCATGGCAGTCTTGATCGGAATCGGATTGGTCGAAAGGCCGAGCATGTCGCGGCAAAGCGGGAAGAGTTTGAGATGCTGCCGCCGGGCGGCCGGACCGTCCCCTCGGTCGAAGGCTTCAATCATCGCGATCATATCATTTGGAATGATGTTACCGACGACCGAAATGACGCCTCGGCCTCCGACGGCCATCAACGGCAGTGTCATGCTGTCGTCACCGGAGAGCACAGTTAGGTCCGTTTGCGCAAGAATTGTTGATGCCTGGTCAAGTTGGCCGGTAGCCTCTTTTACCATCGTAATGCCCGGCACTTCGGACATCCGCACGATCGTATCGGGTTCGATATTTTTGCCGGTACGGCCGGGGATGTTATAGACGCAAATCGGGATACCCACAGCCTTGGCCAGCGCCGTGAAATGCCGGTACATGCCCTCCTGGGTTGGCTTGTTGTAATACGGCGCAACGACCAACGCTGCGTCCGCCCCGGAATGTTCGGCAGCCTTCGTCAGTCGCAGCGCCTCGTCGGTACTGTTTGATCCGGTGCCGGCCATTACTTTGATTCGCCCGGACGCAACACGAACAACTTGGGCAATGACCTGGTCGTGCTCTTCGTGAGAGAGCGTCGGCGATTCGCCCGTTGTGCCGACCGGAACTACGCACGTTGTGCCCGCTGTAACCTGAAATTCAACCTGCTCGGCCAAACGGTCATAGTCAACGTGACCGTCCTTGAACGGCGTTGTCAGGGCGACAGAAAGGCCTGCAAAGTCTTCGCTGCGGGTCGTCATCGTGTTCTCTCGCATGGGATGCCTGAAACCGCGGCAGTATATCGGATGCGCACGAGTCACGCACCCTGCGAAATAATCGCTTTCATTTCACGCACGGCCTGTTCGAAGCCGACGAAAAGTGCGCGGGCGACGATGCTGTGGCCAATGTTAAGTTCTGTCATCCCCTCGATTGCCGCGACGGGTTTGGTATTGTGGTAGGTCAGTCCATGGCCGGCGTGCAGTGCGCATCCGGCTTGGAGAATTAGTCGGCCCGCACTCTCTAAAATGCTCAGCTGCCGGTCGCGATCGTCGCGTCGCGCCAGTGCATATTGCCCGGTGTGCAATTCGATCGCTGCCACACCCAGCGCGGTACCGGCCTCAATTTGGCGCTCGTCGGGATCGAGGAACAAGCTCACCGAAATTCCCGCTTCCTGCAACTGCTGAACCGCAGTGGCGACCTTGTCGCGATTTCCGGTAACGTCCAAGCCCCCTTCAGTCGTCACTTCTTCGCGACTTTCGGGAACCAATGTCGCCTGATCGGGCCGCACCTCGCAAGCGATCTCCAAAACGTCGCTTTCGCAGGCGACTTCAAGATTGAGCTTCGCCTTGGCGGTTTCGCGGAGCAGCCGTAAATCGCGGTCTTGGATATGTCGCCGATCTTCGCGTAAATGCAGCGTAATTCCATCGGCGCCGCCAAGTTCCGCCGCGGCTGCCGCCCACACCGGGTCCGGTTCGTCGGTTTTGCGGGCCTCCCGAACGGTGGCAACGTGATCGATGTTAACGCCAAGTTCTGGCATTGGGCGTGTTCTTCCGCAGTTGGTGAACGATGAAGCTGCTGACACCTGAGCGGTGCCAAAGGTTCGGAGCATTCGACTTAGGCAAATTTGCCGAGGCGACTCGTGCTTGCCGTCTTCGGCCTCGGAGTCGGATCGGGGGCCGTGGGCGAATCGCCGAAAATCACCAGCGCAGATCACTTTACAGCGAACCTCGCTCGTTGCAAGTGGGCGGAGAACGCCGCATGCCCGCCCGGACTCTCTGACGGGATGTGGCGGAAAAGGCGAGTTATTTACTGATCAGCCGCGGCCCGCGGAGCCCGTCCGGGACGCCGAATGCTTTGGCTGTTACATCTCGCAGGTAGAGCCTCATCTAGGTACCGGCCTCGGGCACGTCTGCGGGCGTGGCTAATTGGCTTGGGCCGTGGCCCGATTGTCGAAAGTCATCCAGATTCGCAGTTTTGCGTCGGTGCCGACGGTGGCCAAATGCGTCGCATCGGGAGAGAAGGATATCCCCGTCACCCCCGTGGAGTGGGCGCGTAATGTCAGCAGTTCATAGCCCGTGTTGGTGTCCCAGATTTTGACGTTACCGTCATTACTGCCGGTCGCCAAGCGGCGGCCGTTGGGTGAAAACGTCATGCAGGTGAGATCCTTCGTGTGTCCACCGAGTACCGCGTGTACTTTGCTGCGGGCTATGTCGTATAGCTGGACGTGGTATTCCCAGTTACCGGTCGCTGACCGATTTGCGGAATCCGGGTTTGCCAGAATCTCGGCCAAGTACGGGTTGGGGGACGGCAATGCGGCCAGATCGGCTTTTCCAGAGACGGCGATATCTCGGATGACGAGATCGCTCGGCAAAGCGGCCAGCTGTCGGCGGGTGCGCATGTTCCACAGGCGAACGAACAAATCGTTGCCGTACGAGACGAGTGTGTCGGCATCCGACGAAATTGCCAGGAGAGTGGCCGGTCTGTTGTGAGCCGGCGAGCCATTTTGTCTCAGCTTGGCGGTAATGCGGGAGGCTGTTCGATCCCAGAGATGAACGGAGCCACTTTCGCAGGCGAGAACGAGGGTGTCGTCGTGGGCGAACACGGCGTTGAGGATGCGGTCGCCGGGAATCTCGACTCGTTCCAAAACCTCCCCGGAGGCGGCGTCCCAAAGTTGTATGTGGCCCGGCAAGTTCGGCGCCCCGCTGGTGGCGGTCCCGGCCAGAAGGTACCTGCTGTTCGGCGAAATATTAGCGAACAAAAACGGATCGTCTCCGCGAAAGTGCCGACGTTCCTTTAGCGATTTTACATCCAGTAGTACCAAGCGGCCGCCGCTTCTCTCCCGCCACTCGCCGCCGCCGTAAATCAGCAGATTGCCGTCCCGCGAATATTCAATGAAGTTAGAAGCGAGCGAAGTGGGCAACGATTGCCATCGTTGATCAGTCAGCGGTTCCCATAATTTGACAACGCCCGTTACTGAACTGCTGGCGACGGTCTCTCCGTTTGGTGCAAACGCAAGTCCCTTCAGAGTTCGTTGATGGCCCTTGTAGAGGTACTCCTGCTTTGATTTTGTATTCCAGACAACAAGCACATTATCACTTCCCGCGGCTATTAATTCGCCGTCCGGTGAAAATGCGAGCGACGCTACATTGATGTTGTGCCTGGGAGAACGATAAGTTGTGGATCTTTGCGAGCCATCTACTGGGTACAGGGTGACGCCGCCCTTGCGGCCGGTGGTCGCCAGTTGTCGGCTATCGGGAGAAAAGGCGACACAAGTGACGCCGCTCGCTGACAGTGCTTTGTTCTGGGCGACGACCTGTTTGGAGATGTTGTATAGAACTGCGACTTCTCGATTGCAGGATGCCAGCCATTTACCATCTGGAGAAAACGCGAGCTGAGTCATGGGCTGCTTTATCCGGTGTCCTTTTATGGATGCCAGCAGCTGCTGCGTTGTCACATCCCATAGCTTGACCAGAAGATCGTCGCCTCCTGTAGCCAGCAACTTACCATCATTCGAAAATGCGATCGAAGCCACGGATCCGTCGTGCGCTCGGAGGGTATGTGTCGGCTCCTCGGGATGGGCAAAATCGTGGAGCGTCAAATCGCCGGTTCTCCAGCCCACGGCCAGCCTTGTTCCGTCGGCTGAAACGTCCAGCGCATCCACCTTTCGCTCCGAGGTCTCCAGTGTGAACTGGCGAACAAGCTTCCCGCCATTGCGGACTTCAACCAGCGTATCGAAGTTATCAAACGCAATTACCAACTGTTCGTTTTTTAAGTACTTCAACGTCAGAATAGACTGCCGGCTAAGGATGTCGTTGTGCTGGCCGATAGTTCCCTTGTCGCCGTGGCAGCGATGCCATAAATGATGCCACTCGAAGCCACGCAGATCCTCTTCGCCCTCTTTGGGGCGCTGCGCTTCGAGTAGCGCGCGCATGCGTTCGATATTGGGGGGATGTTGATTCCAATAGTCTTGAGCCTTTTGAATTTGCAAGGCGTAGGCATTCAGACGCGTATCGGCCAAGCGGTCTTCGGCCAGCCCCAGGGCGTCGTGAAGTTGCGTTTGGTACCAGACGCCGCCGCCGAGCAGCACGGCCGCAGCGAGGATGCTGACGAGGATCAGCGCCGCCCACGCGGGCCGGCGGTGGCTCCACTTGAGCAGGCGTTCCGGAACGCCAATAGGGCGTGCGCTGATGGGTTTTTTGGCCAGAAAACATTCTAAGTCAGCGGCCAAATCCGCCGCGGTTGCATAGCGCTTTCGCCGGTCCTTTTGCAGACACTTCAGGCAAATGGTTTCCAGATCGCGAGGCACCCGGGGCTGTAAGCGGGCCGGAGATACCGGCTCGTCGGCAACCACTTGCCGCAATGTCTCCACCACCGTCTCGGCGCGAAATGGCGGCCGGCCGGTGAGCGATTCGTAAAGTATCGCTCCCAGGGAATAGACATCGCTGCTCGCACAGATCTGACTGTGTTTGCCCAACGCCTGCTCGGGCGGCATGTAACTGGGCGTGCCGATGACCGAGCCGGACGCCGTCATATTCGAATCGCCTTCAAGGTGTTTGGCGAGTCCAAAGTCAGTAACTCTCGGTTCATTGTCCGCGTCGACTAGAACATTTGCCGGTTTCAGGTCGCGGTGCAAAATGCCGTGGTTGTGTGCGTACTCAATGGCGCGGGCAATCTTGGCGAGATATTCCGCGGCGCAATTGGGGTTCAGTGGGTTGTCGCGCACCAACTGCGCGAGACTTTGTCCCTGTACGTAATCCATTGAAAAAAAATGCTGGCTTCGCGAACTGCCCGTCTGACCGACTTCGTAGATAGCGACGATATTGGGATGCCGCAATCTGGCGACCGCCACCGCTTCGGTTTGGAAACGGGCAAGCTCCTCCCTGCCGGCCAGTTCTCCCGAGAGAATCATCTTGATTGCCACCGTGCGATTTAAGCTCAGTTGGCGGGCCTTAAAAACCACTCCCATGCCGCCGCGGGCAATTTCCTCTAGTAATTCGTAGTCGGGCAACCGCAATGGGCGAGTCGGATCATCGGTTGCGTCCGCCGCATCCGGAGTGTGCACGATCGTGGCGTCATTCATGTCGACGGTCATATTGACCGAAGAGGCCGCTGGGGACTGATTCGGCTGCTGGTGTTCGGAGTGTGTTTGGAGTTCCTCTACCGCGTCGGACAAATCGGCCAGCATTTGACGCTGGTCGATGTCATCCTCTCGCTCAACACGCAAACGATATCTTGCCAGGAGTTTTCCCAGTCGGAGAGATGCTGAGTCGCGAGCATCGGAAGAATTGTCCATAAGCAGAACTGGGTCGATATTGGTTCGACCTTAGTACCGTTAAACGTCGGTGCGTTGTTACACGTTATTGGCTGCCAAATGCGACTCCGGCAAGTCCGCTCAAGGTCGATCTAAATCGCGAGTTGGCCACTGCTGTCGCAAAGCGGGTATGTGAAGCACGTATCGACACGGCAATAAGTTCTCGTTCACGATGGGGGAAAGAGCAGCCAGCTCCGGTCGGCGTTTGGCGGTCAGCACGGTACTCAGACGGAATTGCTGACGGCAAACTGGAAATAATATACTTCCGTTTTAAGGCAAATATCTCCGGGGGGGCATGGCCGTTTGTGTTCGGCTCCGCAACAAGGGTCCTGACTGGGCGTTTGGCCCCGAGTTGTTAGTGGGGAAACTCGTTCATCATGTTGCCCCGCGGCAAATGCATCGCAGTCCGATCGCCGCAGCGAAACCGTCGATATTCTACGTCGTGACATACCGAATTCCACCCCAAATGTTACGCTGACCGTTGTCCCGCAGTTTGCCATTTGTAGATCGCTGCAGGGGGGAGGTATGGGGGTGCACGTTTTTATGCGTTTTATTTATTTGGGGGCTAAACGATAATCGCTTTGGTGGCGTTGCCTGTCGTTGATGCAGCACGGTGAGGATTCGGGGATGAAATGGATTGCGGTGTTCGCGGGCGGACTCGTTTTGTTCTCCCCAATTGCGGCTTCCCTAGTCGCAGAAGACCGGAACCTGGCATCCGGACATCCTCGACCCTCCTATGCCGAGTATTCCGATAGGGAAATCCGAGAATTGGCTGCGGCTGTGCGCCAGAGCCAGCCGCAAATGTACCGAGGCGGCTGGGAGTGGGATCGATTGCTGTCGCGATACGTTGACGGCGGGCGAAAGCAGGAAAATGAATTAAAAATCATTCGCGCTTATTTTCTCAGCATGCTCGACCGCTACGACGCGGCGATAAAGGCGGGCAACGGCGAAACGTTTACGCTGTTCCAAAATCACCGTTCATGGGGCAGCGGGGGGCGGATGCGGATTTACGCAGAACTTGTCCGGCAGAAAGCGATTACGTCGGAGCAACAGGGGAAGTTCCGAAAAATCGTTATCCAAAGTCTGAAAACCGATTTCCCGGATTATTCCAAAATCGAACGCGGCGTGAACAATCGTCCTTACGGCATCAACGCCGGCCCGGCGCTCGCCGTGCAGATGTTTCCGGGCGAGCCGAACGCGATTCGTCACAATCGCTGGCTCGAGGCGTTGTGGCGTGAACTGACGGAGTACGGGGACACGACCGAGACGAACTACTATCCCTACGGCCCGCTGTTTTTGCACGGTCTTTTGGATATGGCTGAAGGAATGGGCAAACTGGAAACCGAGCGAAAATTCATTTACACGCTCGCTCGGCGCTACCTCGATTACGTTCATGGCGGCGGTGTGCGCGGTAATCCCAATTCGTCGGCCAACGTCATTCACGACCGCACCCGCGCGTATAACGATCCCTGGAACAGCGAATACTACGCCGGTGCCGAGCGCGTCAACGACGGGCACGTGTGGTATCGGTTCGCGAAACACTTTAAAGACCCCGAGTTTCTTTGGGCGTCCGAGCAGGCGGTGCTTGGCGGCCGGCCTCCCCGGGGCGCGAAAGCTTCGCCTGCATACATCAAGGCATACAACGACAGGTATTTTTGGTTCGTCGATCGCGGTATCGAGCCCAAGGTACCCGCCGGCGGATCGAAGATCGGTTACTACAGCCCGCTGAAATATAAAGTGCCTGAGCGGCTGTATCTCTGTCCCGGACGGGAAAGCGGCAAGCCGTTCGTGTCGTATTATATTTATGATCGCAATAACAATTACATGCACTACTGCGACGATGCCGATGGACGGCTGTACGAATACTGCGTCGACGGCGCGAAGTTTTTGCACACCTCCGGTAAATATACCAGCGGCCGCGGGGGCGTGGCGGATACGGCCTACGACATGCTGGCCGTGCTGCCGCCCGACACGATCTTCCCCGTGGGCGGGCGGCTGGTCGCTGCGGCCGACACTTGGAAGATGGCGTCGGTGCCCGTTAAACGTATCCTTAATTGCCGTGACGGGCCGGACTCCAAGAACTGGTTTTTCGACGAGGACGTCAGCCTCTTTCGTCGCACGGATGATCCGGTCATGGGCTTCGCTCACGGCAACATGGACGGGTATTGGTATCTAAACGACGACTTTCATTTAACGTCGTTGAGTATCGGGACATTTGACGCCCCTGCGCTAATTCAAAATGTACGAATGAGCGGTCCCGAAGGCGAAAAGATGCTGGCGGCGTTTAACTCCATTCCCGACAACTTGAAAGTCGTGCTGCAACAGAAGGAAAAACAGCCCCGCGAATTAAAAGATCAAGAGCGAAAGCAGGTGCTCGCCATCGTCGGTCGCGGCGGCCGACGCGGCGGGCGGTGTCTTCGCGTTAATCCCCCGGTTGGGGGCCATATTGCGCTGTCGTTGGAAAACCTGGATGAAAAATTCGACGGGCAAAACGAGTACACGCGCGTTTCGTACGACTTCAAAGGGTCGGGTGGCGGCATTAAACTCAATAGCCGGCTTTACGCGAGGTATTTCAGTTCGACGACCAGTCATGGTTCCATCCTTGTTCGGGAGGCCCTCCGTGCCGAGAACCGAGGCCAGGATTCGTTTGGGCAGTTCGTCTTTCGCAATTATTACGGTGCCCGCAGCAAGTGGACTCGTCAGACAGTGCTAACCGAGGAGGGTTGCCTTGTTGTTCGCGACCATTACGTGCCGTGTCGGGATGTGGAGGGCTATCAAGCCGGTCCTTGTTGGTGCCTGAATTCAGAAGGAGATATCAAAAAGTCAAATCGCAACTGGTTCGACGCTCCGGCGCGGGATCACGCTTGGTGGCAAGCCAAGAAAAAACGAATTCTGCTTTATCTGCATCCCGCCGCGGGGCTGACGTTCGGCCAGGTGTCGCACCGCGCGTCTGCGGATATTGGCGGCGGCGTTCACAACTCGTTCGCCAAAACGACACTCAAAGCCGGTCAGCCGCAGGTGTGGCTGAGCGTGCTCGTTCCGTTTGAGGAGGGCGGTGCTCCCGAAAGGGTGGCGGCGCGAATCAAAACCAGCCTGGATGATGCCGGCAATGCAACGGCGAGGATCGGCGGGATGACGGTCACGATCGAAGGTAAGGGCGGTTGGAGTGTGAAACGGCAGGCTCAGTGACCGACGATGGAAAAGCCGAGAAGGCCCGTCCCGTTCGTGCTGCCGGATCGCCCCTAGGTTCAAGGATTTGCGATTCAAGGATTTGCGGCCCAAGGATTTGCCGATGAATTTCGATGATCTTAATTTCACCAGCGAGCATTTTTACCAGCGACGCACAGCAGGCCGAGTTGCCGAATGAACCGCGGTCGCTGCTGTCGAAGAAACGATCACCAAACAAATACAAATTGCGGAGGTTCAGGTGTCGCTTTTGCTATTTCGGGTAAGTTGCGTGACGGTCGTTTTTGTGAGCTTGGCGTTTAGCAACGCGGATGCTCAGCAACCGCCGCCGGTCAAGCGTCCCAATGTCCTGCTGATTGTGGCCGACGATATGCACTGGAATAGTCCGGGTTGCTTCGGTGGAACGGTCGAAGCGGTCACGCCGAGTATCGACCGATTGGCCGACGAAGGAATGCGATTCTGGCATGCTCATGTCAACGTCGCGGTCTGTACGCCGTCGCGATCGGTGATGCTGACGGGTCTGTATCCGCAGCATTCGGGCGCCGAAGGCTTTCAAAGGATCCGTCCGGGTACGCCGACGCTGCCGGCGATCTTGAATCAGGCCGGTTATCTGACGGGCACGATCGGCAAGCCGCTCGGGCAACAGGAACTCTTTCGCTGGTCAGTGAGCTACCGATGGCAAGGAGCCGGCGACGAAAACAGGTGGGGCCGTGACCCGGCAACGTATCGACGATTCACGAGGTCATTTCTGGAGATGGCCAAAACGTCCGGCCAGCCTTTTTTTTTGATGGCCAGTTCGCACGACCCGCACCGCCCGTTTGGCGGAGGTGCTGTAGCGCGAGGGCGGCCGGGAAAGGCACACGACGAACGGGCGAAACCCTCGCGGATTTATCAGCCAACCGAGGTGACGGTGCCGGGCTTTCTGCCGGACATCCCGGACGTGAGGCGCGAGGTCGCGGAATACTTCTCGTCCGTCCGACGATTCGACGATACGGTCGGCGCGATTTTGGACGAACTGCACAAGTCTGGGTTTGACAACAACACGATCGTCGTGTTTCTTTCCGATCACGGCATGCCGTTTCCGTTTGCCAAGACCAATTGTTATCCGCAAAGCACCCGCACGCCGTTGATCGTACGGTGGCCGGGCCAAGTCAAGCCGGGCGAGGTTGATCGCGAGCACATGGTATCGGGTATTGATTTACTGCCGACGATCCTCGAGGCTGTCAAAGTGCCCGCCAACCGATGGACGACCTCCTATGGCGGCGCAGCGCCGCCGCAACTGCGAAAGACACCGTTTGATGGACGGTCGTTCCTGCCGATTTTGCAAGGGCAAAAACAAGCCGGTCGTGACTGCGTCTTTACGCAGTTTAATCACATTCACGGCCGGCAACCCTACCCGATGCGGTGTGTGTTGACGAAACATGCGGCCTATATATTTAACCCATGGTCGAACGGCAGCAGGACATACCGCGCAGAGCCGCTTAGTGGCCGGTCGTACAGAGCGATGAAGCAGGCGGGCGGCAAAGACGACACGATTGCGGCCCGCGTGCGGCACCTGGAACAGCGGACGGTCGAGGAGCTTTACGACCGCAAGACAGACCCGGACTGCTTGAAGAATCGCGTAGGCAGCGCTGATTATCAGCAGCACCTCAGCGAACTTCGTTCGCGGCTACGAGCCTGGCTTGCAGAGACGAAAGACAGTACCTTGCCGGCCTTCGATCGGCGGAATGACGCAGCGGCCCTCGAGCAATTCATGCAACGATATCTGGAAAGGGCTCAGCGTCAGATGCAGCAGCGACGAATTTACGAGGAAGCCAACGGATACCGGTTTTGAAGCCCACGAATTTGTAGACTTGAAACTGGTCTTCTCAATTTGATCGGTTATCCCGGAAGATGGGCGAACGAATGCGAAAGGCTGTCAAATCTAGATTGAAAGGATGGAGCCGCCGCTTCCGGAAAGTATGTTGGCCGAGTTGAGAATATTGCAAGGAGATTAGAAACGAGAATGTCCAAGGAGTTGTTAATGACCCTCAAAGCTGTGATGGCGTGCCTGCCTAGTTTCGTTGGATTCGCGGTCAGTGTTTCCGCGGAGGCGGCCAAGCAACCGAATGTCGTTTTGATCATGGCGGATGATCTCGGTTTTTCTGACCTCGGATGTTTCGGCCACCCGCAGATAAAAACACCCGTTCTCGACGGACTTGCCAAAGACGGTATCAGGTTGACCAGTTTCTATTCGGGTGCCACCGTTTGCACGCCATCACGAATGGCCCTGCTTTGCGGGGCGTACCCCAGTCGCCTCGGCTGGACCAAGGGTGTGGTCGGCTACATGATTAGCACTCGCCAAGGCCTCAGTCCCAAAGCGGTGACCATGGCCGAGATATTTAAAGATAACGGCTACCAGACAGGCCTTGTCGGCAAGTGGCATCTCGGCGACCGTCCACAATTCCGGCCTCACAGGCAGGGGTTCGATCTGTCCTACTACATCAACAAAAGCAACAACCAGACGAAAGAGCTCTGGCGAGGCGATGCGTTGTTGGAAAAGCCCTTTGCCAATCCTCTGCTGACCGAAAAATTCACGCAGGAGGCAATTCGTTTTATCAAGGACAGCCGGTCCAAGCCTTTCCTGCTCTA
>JAYZEI010000043.1:0-11369 GCA_036337375.1 Planctomycetota bacterium
TTCAAAAGCACTGGTGGTATGCGGTGCATAGCGAAATCCGTGTGCCAAAAACCAAATGGGTCGTGCTCCGCTATCCGACGCCGTCGTTCGCGCAGGCGGCCGACATGAGCACCGAAGCCTTTAAAGATTTTTACTATCGTGGTTGTACGGCCGATTACGCCAAGATGGGCGAAGACCAAAAGCCGCTCGTCGCCCTGATGGAAAGGACCGACGAAGTTCGCATCGTCGCGCCCGGCACCGACCTGGCTTTCTCGATCAAAGACATTCCAGTCCGTCCTTGCCACGGCCAGCGCAACATTCCGGACGGCGAGGTGTTCACGGCTCCGGTTCGCGACAGCGTCAACGGCACGATCCGTTACAACACGCCATCGCGATATCAGGGCACCGTTTTCGACAACATCGAATTCGTCTTCGCCAGCGGCAAGATTGTCAAAGCCACCGCCAACGAAACCGAAAAACTCAACGAGATTCTCGATGCGGACGAGGGCGCCCGCTACATCGGCGAATGGTCGATCGGCTGCAACAATCACGTGCGGCAGCCGATGCTCGACACTTTATTCGACGAAAAGATCGGCGGCTCGCTGCACTTCACTCCGGGCGAGGCCTACGAAGATGCCGACAACGGCAACCGCAGCGTCGTGCACTGGGACCTCGTGCTGATTCAGCGGCCCGACTACGGCGGCGGCGAGATTTATTTCGATGGCGAGTTGGTGCGCAAAGACGGAAGATTCGTGCCCGATGAATTGCGGGGGCTTAACGAAGGCTTGGAATAGAGAGCGGTCCAGGAGAACCCGCGGCATCTTGCCGGCGAAAGCTCCGGCGGCCGTTCTCCTACCACCAGCCGAGCAATTTCCAGTACGGCAATCCCACGCCCAGCCATATCGCCAGGTGGAACAGCGAAACGAGAAAGCCGATCTTGAACCAGCGCGCCGCGGGCACGTAGCCCAGACCGAAGTAAATGATGACCGGGCCCGTTGAATAGTTGGTTGTACAGCCGCAGAGATTCGAGAAATACGCCAACAGCGCGATCATCAACAGCGGCGGCGTACCCGCGGCGGAGGCGAGGACAAAAAAACCGCCGACCAAGGCGAGGATGTGGCCGCTCATCATCGAAAATCCATACATTGAGTAGAAGTAAATCAGCGCCAGGACGATAGCGGCCGTAATGCCGCCGAAGCCGGCAACGTTGTCTTTTACCGCTTCCGCGAACCAATCCACGAACCCCAAATGCCGCAGCGCGTTGGACATGGTGATCAGCCCGCCGAGCCACATCATCGCGTCCCAGGCGGCGGCGTTGCCCATAACGTCTTTCCAGCGTTCGACGCCCGTGAAGACCAACGTCACCACACCGATGATGGCAACCAGCGCCGTATCCAATCCGTGCAGCGGTTTCGTCGCCCACAGCGCCAGCATCACCGCGAATACGACCGTCAAGATGATTTGCGGTCTCGACCACGGCCCCAGTGCCGCCAGATCGCGCCGCGCCTTTTGCTGCGCCTCGCGGGCGTCCTTCAACTGCGGCGGCGCGATGTAGTAGAGAAACAGCGGCAGCAGCAGCAGCGACAACATGCCCGGAACAATGCTGCCCGCCAACCAGGTCCCCCAGCCGAACTCTTCGTTGAGGTGCGCACTGGCGGCCGTCGCTACCAGCGGATTGCCGGCCATCCCCGTCAGAAACATCGCCGCCGTTACTAAATTCAGATGCGCGCCGCAGAGAACCAGGTACTCGCCCGCGCGGCGGGGATCGAGGCCGGGCGTCGATTCGAGAGCGCGGGCCAGCGAATTCATAATCGGCGCCATCACGCCGCCGCCGCGGGCTGTATTGGACGGCACAAACGGGCCGAGTATCAATTCGGCGCCCGCCGCCGAGTAACCCAGGCCGAGCGTCGTGCGGCCGAACCGACTGACCATCGTCAGCGCAATTCGCCGGCCCAGTCCCGAGCGGATGACCGCACCCGATATCAGAAACGCCGCAACGACCAGCCAGGTGGTCGAATCGCCAAATCCATGCAGGGCGTACTTCAGGGAGGCCTTCGTTCCGGACGCGGGCTTGACAAACATCTTCTCATAAGCCGGCTCGAAGGTATTCGTCGTCGCCAGTACGAGCAGGCCGAGCAGGACCATCGGCCCCATCGGAAACGGCCGGATGATAAAGCTGAAAATCGTCGCCGCAAAAACCGCGAAACAGTGCCAGCCTGCCGCATCCACGCCGTCGGGACGCGGTGCGAACCAGAGCAGGCAGCCGACCGCGACACACACGCCGAGTTTGAAATACGAGGACGATTCAGTCCGTTGATTTGAATTGCACATCATACCGCGGGCGATAACCACCAACCTACCTGGACGTGGCGGCCGCCACTCACGCGACTTCAGCCGCGCCGCCAAAGCGGCGGCAGGAAATTCGGCGGCTCGTAGCGTCGCCACCGCCAGACAGCGCGGCGCAATTCGAAACCGTTTAATTCTCCTGAGCTTGTCGCCTTTCCGCGGCAACCACCGGTGGGGACATTATAAGTGCTTCGTCCGAATTGACGACATCACTTCGGGCCGCCCCAAATCGTTTGACAACGACGGCGAAGTGAAGTTCTAATGGGGCGTGGTGAAAGCGAAAACTAGATACCTTGCCTGCATCGTCGCCTGGATCGGGGTTTCCGGCACGTCCCGCGCCGATGATCTGCTATTTGAAGATTTCGAATCGTACCAAGATACCGCGGCGCTGCATGCCGGTTGGTCCGCCGGCCCGGCGGCAAAGGCGGCGATCGAGACCAAAATTACGTTTTCGGGCCGCCAGTCGCTGCGTTGCGAATTGTCCGCCAGCGATCGTACCGCCACATGCCGTTTTAAGACCGCACAAGATTGGAAACGGGTCGATACGCTGTCGTTCTACGCCGCCGCAGACCGCCGCACCGAGCTGTCATTTACGTGCGAGTTGCTAGGCGACGACGGTAAACCGCTGGCCTCCTACAGCATTGACGAATTCCGGCTCGTGCCAAACCGCTGGCAATGCGTCGCGATCGGGCTGGGGAATCATCCGGATCGCAATCTAATCCACGCTGTCCGATTCGGCCTAACCACCACCGGTGATACCACCGTCTATTTGGACGATTTCAGTGTCTCGCGCGTCGGCCGGTGGAGACCGTCAATTAATGCTTTCGTCGAGCAGGACAACCAATCGGTCCCCCTTCGCGGCGGTCACCTGTTCGTTGGTTCGTCATCGATCCGCAGGTGGGATCTCAAACGCTGGTTTCCCGAACGGTTCCCCCTCAATCGAGGTTTCGGTGGTTCACAGATTTCGGACGTCAATCACTATTGCGAGTCCCTCGTGTTTCGACATACGCCGCAGGCGATGGTCTTCTACTGCGGAGACAACGACATTGCCGCGGGAAAGTCCCCCACGCGGGTCTTTAATGACTTCAAAGCCTTTGCCGACCGCGTCCGTCGCCGGCTCCCCAAAACGCATCTGATCTACATCCCCATCAAGCCGAGCGTCGCCCGCTGGGAACTCTGGCCAAAGATGCGAGCCGCGAACGCGATGATTCAAAAGCTCGCCGGATCGCGACCGCATTTACATTATGCGGACACGGCAACACCCATGCTCGACCGTGAAGGCCAGCCGCAGCCGGGTCTGTTTATCAAAGACGGCCTGCATCTGAACGACGAAGGATATCGCATCTGGGCCCGGGTTGTGGAGCAGACGATCGACGGGATTAGCGAGCGGCGGACTCCGTAACCCGGCACTCTGTAACCCAACACTCTGTCACAGCGGTATTTGTCCGCAGCC
Organism: Planctomycetota bacterium; assembly: GCA_036337375.1. Taxonomy (GTDB): domain Bacteria; phylum Planctomycetota; class Planctomycetia; order Pirellulales; family UBA7805; genus JAYZEI01. Next base: position 3,779 of record JAYZEI010000043.1, read on the forward strand.
GGTTGTTGATGAAATCGGCGACTATTCCTGCAACTTGGTTCCGGAGACCTTGCCGGCCTTGATGAACGCTTTCCAGGTCTCTCCACCAGGAGATTTCATCTCCTCAAACTTCTTCAGCGCCTCGATAAATTCCTCGGTGAGGACGGCATTGACGGCACTTTTGATCGCGTCTTTCTTCACCGAATCCGCCTCGTCGGCAGCTTTTTCTTTGGCTTCGTAATACTGCTTCGTCACGTCGGTTCCTTTGAGCAATACCTCGAATCGCTTGCCGAATTCGTTGCGAAATTTCTTGGTATTTTTCGTGTACTCGGCGACTTGGGCGGGAGCGACCTCGTCCTTCTTCGCGTGGCAGGCAGAGCAGGAAACGCTCTTCAACTCGTACCTCGCTTGAAAAGCTTTCTTGAAGGTCGAATGTGCTTGGACGTCTTCCGCCATTATCGACAAAAGTACAGCCGTACCCGTCAGGCTCGCCAGAAACATTTTCATATCTGCACCTCGTAGCGAATGGATCAGAATTACACGGTGAAAATCAACTCGTCGAAAAAACGTCGCGCCATTCTATCGAGGTCTGCGTAGAATTTCCAGCGTGCTGAGAAATTGCCAGCACGCCAGCCAAATTCAAGGCTCGCAAGCTTCCGATCCAAAGTTACTTATGCGACGATCCTGTTCGGTGACCGTGGTAGCGGCGGCTGCCCGGTCACTAATATTTTGATCGCGTTTTTGACGAAGCGGTAGAGCGAAGGCAAGAGGCCAAACGGTCCGTTTGACGATCTCTGGTGAAACGACGTTCCTTCACCCGCCAACCGGACTGTCGGCAATGGTTGGCCCAGGCCCGCGCGTTGCGTAAGATTTCGGTGGCCGCCCAAGTTTGGAACCAGCGCAATGGCTCTGCACGATTGTCACGCACGACTTGCGGTTTCGATTTGGATCGCGATTCCCCTGGCAATGTTTCCATCCTGCGCCCGAGAAACCGCCGACCGACCGCCGGGACCGCCCCGACAACGAACCGGCAGCATCCAGCGGACCGCGATTCGCTCGTCCGTGATACCAACCGCGGGATACGATCCCGACCGGCGAATCCTGGAACTGGAACTCCACAATGGCGCGGTTTACCAATATTTTGATGTACCGCGCAGCGTTCACCGGGAACTTATCACCGCCGACGCGCCCGGTAGGTTCTTCAACGCGAACATTCGCCGCGGCGGATACAAATATCGGCAACTCGTGCCGAGCCCGCGGGAATGAAGCCGGATCGGACCGCGCCGTCCCAACCGCCGCCGCCCGTTTTTTGCCATCTGGCCATTTCCGGAAAGATGCCAACGTATCCAAATAGCGGCGGCTGACGCCGATAGCGAAAAATACTTGACAACCGCCCATGCCCTACCCATTGTAGGATAATCCTGAGGCGAACCGGTTAACCGCACTATTGTCGTGAAGAAAACTCGCCTGAGCATGGCACCCTGTAGTTTCGGCTCTTCAGTCGCTGACTACTAGGGTTTGTTGCGTGGTCTCGATAAACCGCTGCCTCCTAGCGATCAAGCCGAGCAATGCCGAACTGTCGCAGTTGCCAGAAAACGATTGTCGACGGCGCGAAGTTTTGTTCGCATTGCGGTAGACCAATCGTTGCGACAGAGGCTCCGAAACGGCCGCTGGACGTCACACATTCTTTGCTGAATGTGGACAAATCATCTGATCTGCCGGAAGCAACTCCCAAATCTTCAAACCCGACCTCTTCGATCTCCAGCGGATCCGGATCGTCGCTTTTAGATTCTTCCGTCACCCAGCATGGACGTTTTGTTCCCGGCATGGTTCTAGACGACCGTTTCCGCATCGTCGGTCGACTGGGACAGGGAGGGATGGGGGAGGTTTACCGGGCCGACGACCTGAAACTGGGCCAATCGGTGGCCCTTAAATTCCTCCCAGAACTGCTTGCCGACGATCCGGCAAGGCTGGAACTGCTGCACAACGAAGTCCGATTGGCCCGCCAGGTGTCTCATCCGAACGTCTGCCGGGTCTACGACATCGACGAAATCGATGGACACCATTTTCTTTCCATGGAGTTCATCGACGGTGAGGATCTCGGGGGACTGTTGCGGCGGATTGGCCGGCTGCCCGCGGACAAGGGCGTTGATATCGCCAGGCAAATTTGTGGGGGCCTCTATGCAGCCCACGAAAAAGGTGTGCTGCACCGGGATCTCAAACCGGCCAACATCATGCTGGATGGTCGCGGCCAGGTGCGGATCACCGATTTCGGTTTGGCGCGTTTGACCGAAGGTGCCGATGTGGGGGGCGGGATGACCGGAACCCCGACTTACATGGCCCCCGAACAGTTGGCTGGGGGAGCGATAACGATCCAAAGTGATATTTTCTCTCTGGGACTGGTCTTGCATGAAATTTTTACCGGGAAGGCGGTCTACCGGGCCAAGTCGATCGCCGAGTTGGTCAAACTGAGAGAACAACTCTCGCTAAATACACTATCGGGCGTTGTGCCCGATCTCGACCCAAATGTCGAACGGGTAATCCAGCAATGCCTGGAAAAGGAACCCACCAGGCGTCCGGCAAGTGTGGTGCAGATTGCGGCCTCTCTGCCGGGGGGAGACCCTTTGGCAGCGGTGTTGGCCGCTGGCGAGACGCCCTCACCAGAACTCGTGGCCGCCAGTGGCGACACCACCGGTTGCTCACCAAGGCAGGGAATCACATTACTGGGAACCTTTATGGTCTTGCTGGTGGCTGTCGTACTACTAGCCGATCGCGTCTCCCACGTTGCCCGCTCACAATTAGAGTTAAAACCGGACGTACGCGAAAACAAAGCGCGTGAAATCTCGCTTGAGCTAGTTGGTTCAGATCCGGCATTGGCGGTTCGCGACTCCGGCTACGGCTACTGGTACAACCCCGATCATTTGACGGAAAATGTCAAGGATTCCGATTTCTCTCAGAGTGGGGCGTTGGAGTTTTGGTATCGCCAAAGTCCGGACTACCTGAGTCCACTACACCCCTTCCTCTATGCCCGGCATCCGCGGAAGTTGACATTGTCCGACCCGCCGCCCTCGGAGACCGGAATGGTCGGCGTTCGGCTGAGCGGTCGCGGGCTGCTGCGCGAAATATCATTGGTGACACCCTTGACCGACTCACCCGTGATCGATTCCGCATCGGTTCCGGAACGGACATGGAAGCGGCCTTTTGAATTGGCGGGGCTGCAAATCGGCAACTATGAGCCGACGGCAGCCGACTGGACGCCACCCGCCTATAGCGATCAACGTTTTGCCTGGAAGCTGAGGAACTCTATCGAGAACCGGGACAACTCGCGGCCGCACCGCGTGGAGGCCGCGATGTATCGCGGCCGCATATCCTATTTTCAGGTGATCGACGATCGGACCACTCGCCAGTGGACCATGCCGTCTCGCAAACCGAAGTCGACTAAACAGACATCCAGCAAACAGAGTGCGTTGGGGGCCGCCGCGCAGGATGCGTTTTTCTTCTTGATCGGCGGACCGCTGCTTGTCATCTCTGCATTCCTTGCGCTGCGCAACCTCCGGCAAGGCAGCGCCGACAAGAAGGGCGCTTTGAAGTTCGCGCTGGTGATGGTACTGATCGACATGTTAACCGGATTACTCGAGGCGCATCATAATTTCTCTCCCGGCCTCGAGATGACGACTTTGATTTCCTGCCTCACGAACGCGATCGGCCGGACGGTTCGCTTCTGGATCTACTACGTCGCCTTAGAACCGCTGGTACGCAAGATTTGGCCGCGGGTACTCATTTCCTGGAATCGATTCATCGGCGGCCGTCTAACCGATCCATTGGTCGGTCGCGAGATTTTGGTGGGATGCTTGTTCGGTGCCGTACTGGCAATCCTCTTCGAGTCCGAACTCTTTCTGGGCGGCGACCGGGGCAAAAGCTTTGCGGGGGATCCTTTATTGATGCCCGAAACCCTGCTGGGCGGACACGGGGTAGCCCAGACATTGGGCACCATCTTGCTGAACACACTTACCAACGTCTTTCCGATGTTGGTCCTGTTAGTATTCCGCATCATTACCCGTAAGGATTGGCTGGCGGTCATAGCCTTTGTCGCCATATTCACTTACATCAATTCCAATGGAAGTGAGTTGATCGTCACATATGTTTTTTTGGGCTCGATTCAATTGGTAAAGGCCGTCTCCGTACTGCGATTCGGACTGCTGGCGATGATGTCTGCGGGGCTTGTAGAAAACGCCCTGACCAAGTTGCCGGTGACCAGTCATTTGTCGGAGTGGTACGGATCTTCGGGACTTGTGGGGATTGGCATTGCCCTAGGTTTGGCGATTTTTGCTTTTTTCATCGCACTGGGAGATCGATCTCCGTTCAGATTAACAGCGAATGAAGCCGTCTAGAAAAAGTGCGCGAGCGGTCGACACCGTTCCCGTATCAGAGCTGACGGTGTCAAATCCTCCGCAGCATCTCCGTCGCCGCGGGTGATGCCCGATTTCGGGTCGGCCCTTCCGGCGACCCAAAAATTTACCGACGTCATTGACTGCGGTCGTTCGCAGCGGGCAACAACAGCCGGGAAGCCGCTATCTTTCATTTAGGCGGCGGCCGCCAAAAAACTGCAGGCAATCCGCGACCGTCCGTCCTTGATAATCCCGAAGATCAAGGTCCGCTCCACTTTCGACGAGGATTTTCAGGATCGCGAAAAAATTATCGGACTCGTTTTCATTTTTGAGTCCCGTCTTAATGGCCGCAACATGCGCCGGAGTGTGACCGAATTGGTCGGCGATATTGAGATCCGCGCCCGCATCGATGATTCGCCTGACGTCATCGGAATTTCCGGTTTGGACCGCCGTGAATAGAGGCGTCCTGCCATAATCGTTGCGGACGTTGGGGTTGGAGCTTTTTTCGAGCAACAGTGGCAGCGGGTTATATCTGCGCATCGCTTGCGGCATTCTCACCGCTGCATGCAGCGGTGTGTCGCCATATTTATCGGTAATACCGTCAATCGACGCGACGAAATCCAGCGTAGAACGTTTTCTCGCGACGTAGGATTCGACGATGATGTCGGAATGCGAGAACCGACGTTTGTGGTGAAAAAGCGATCCCAGCAGAAAAACAAACAGTCCTAATACAACCACCGATGGGGCAAATTTTTTGCAGAAGGCCAGCAGGGAGAACGCCCGTTCGTTAGGATCGTGCTTGACTTTACGTCTACCCATAAAAAAGTCGCCGAGAACGGTATATCTCACAAAGGCGTGATAGGACCAGTAGATAATTACCGTGGAAATAACCAGCACGAGATAGCATTTCGTCAGCGAGTCGAGAAACTCAATTTGCTGAGCGATCTTTGACAAGCCGAAGGTAATCGGGAGGTGAATCCAATACACCCAATACGCGGAGTCGGCCAGATAACGCACCGCAGGTTTCTGCTGATTGAGATAACGATGGGCTAGCCCGATAAAGGCAAAACACATGGTCCAGCATAGAAATGCTCTGACAAACACGACGGAAATTTTATTCCAACCGTTGTGAAAAATCCCTTCGTACCACAGACTGGGGCCCACGAATGTTCCACTGGGCACGTCGATTAACGCCCAACTGGTGATATCGCGGACGACCGTGGACGACGCATCCAGTCGTTGAGTCGGTTCACTGATGTAGAGAAAGAAGGGAAGCGAAAGAAACAGGTAAAACCAAGCGTTGGCCGCCAGTTTGGCGAGCAGGTGCTTATTCCGGTTGAGCAATATGCCGGTAAGGTAAAACAGAAAATAGAAGGCGACGTCAATGACGGGCGCGTTGTAGCCGCTTGGCGGAAAGAAGGCACTTTGCAGTGCGTACTGAAAAGGAAAGCTAACGAAGGCAAGTAACAGAACGCCGAATTTATGATCGGTCGCGTAGCTGAGAAACGAATCCGCCCTCAGCAGCAAGCCGCTGTTCCGATTTGCCAATAGTGGCCGCAAACTAAAATGAACCGCGTAAAAGATGATCAGATAATAGAGGAACCAAAAATGGATGAGCTTGTCGCCGAAAGAAAAGTCCTGATCGAACATGCCGAACAAAAACAACGCCCTGAACTTTTCAAAGAGAGTCATCCCGTCGAGGAGATTCGTGTAAAAACCGCGGAAGTTTGTAATGACGTAGTGCAGGGGCATGAACGCGACGATCCCGACCACAAACGGCAATAGAATTCGCTTGATCCTGTCGGTTACGAGGTAGGCCATTCCCTTTCGCTCAATGACCAGTTCGGCAAAAAAACCGGCCATCATAAAAAACATCTGCATCCTGAATAAATGAATGAAGTTCAAAAATGCGGAGTTGAGCGAATTTCCGTTATATTCCCCGGACACCCAGTTGAGGTACTCGGGCGGCATAAAAAAAATGCATACGTGCAGAAGCAGACCCAACAACATTGCTGCGGCTCGGACTAGATCAAGTCCGTGGTATCGCTCTTGCTGCATGGCCCAACCGCCCCGAGAATCGACAAGCCTGGAATAGATGGCAAAAGTTACACCGAAAGTCTACTGCATATTGTCACGGCAACATCCCCCGGCCCGTGATTATTCACGGGAACTACCTGACACTCCAGTCTGTATCGGACCACCGTGCATTGGCAGGACATGTCGGCCCACCTGCCGCCTCAAGTAACAGAGAGCGATTCATAGGCGACCACAAGCGGCGGGCCAATTCGCTTCAACCGGACCGCGGGCACCCGCCCCCACCCGTTTCTTGCAATCCCGCCACGCTGCCGCGACAATGGGCGGCGATCGCGGCCCGGCTTCAAAATCCGGCTCCAACATCTCGAGCACAGCAACTGATTTCGGTGACCGATAGACTGCCGGGCGACATTGGGCACGCATTGACCTATTTGGAAGCAGAGATGAAATCAATCCTCGTCGTTGCCGCGATTCTTGCCGCACCGCCGGCTATCTTCGCTGCCGATCGTCCGCCCAACTTTGTCCTCATCTTCTCGGACGATCAGGGCTATCAGGATCTCGGCTGCTTCGGGTCGAAACAAATCCGCACGCCTCGGCTCGACCAGATGGCAAAAGAGGGGATGAAGTTCACGAGCTTCTATGCCCAACCGATCTGTGGCCCCTCGCGGGCGGCGTTGATGACCGGTTGTTATCCGCTGCGTGTCGCCGAGCGCGGAAACATCAAGAACGTTCATCCGGTCCTGCACCGCAAGGAAATTACGATCGCGGAAGTCCTGAAGACCAAAGGTTACGCCACGGCCTGTTTCGGCAAGTGGGATCTGGCGAAGCATTCACAGCGCGGGTTTCATCCCGACTTGTTACCGACGCATCAGGGCTTCGATTACTTCTTTGGCACACCGACCAGCAACGACGGTTTTGTCGACCTGTATCGGAATGAACAGCGGATTGCGGCAAAGGCAGACATGGCGACGCTGACGGAGCGCTACACGGGCGAAGCGATCGAATTCATCGCGAGGCACCGGGAGGACCCGTTCTTCGTTTATATTCCCCACACGATGCCGCATACGCGACTGGACGCGTCTGAAAAATTCAAAGGTAAATCGAAACGCGGCCTTTACGGCGATGTCATCGAGGAAATCGATTACAACGTCGGCCGCATTCTTGACGCGGTGCGCGAAATGAAACTCGCG
>JAYZEI010000044.1:0-14079 GCA_036337375.1 Planctomycetota bacterium
ATTGGGCGTTGGTATTGGCGCCCTTTCCAATTTTCGCCTGTAACTCCGGTGAAAGTTTGCCGCGAAGCTTTGCAAAGGCCTCGTCCGTAATCTCCGGGTCTGACGGTACCGGTTGGCCTTGCCACCTCCGCCACAATCGAACGAACAGTTGTCGTCGGCGCAGCGACTCGACATTTGATAGCGCAGTCCGCGGCGACACCGTGAGAATACGCTCGTGCTTTGCCGCATAATCCTCCATCCAACGAACGACCGTCTGTACATCCTTGGTAACTCGCTGGTGAGCAATCCTTTTTTCTTCCGACTTGCGCAACTGCTTTACGTAGGCGATACGGTCGAGTCCTGTCCGCAAACGCAACTCGTCGCGCTGAATCCGCGAGAGTTGCTTGTACCATTCGTAAAACCGGTCCATCGCCACTGCCAATTTGTCGCGATTTGGATCGGCTGCCAGGTTCTCGTGCATGTCGCGAAGTTGCTGCTGCTGTTGCGGTTTTAGACTCTGGAACCTGTCGGTCTTGATTTCCAAGTCTTGTTTTTCCGCATCCGCCATGTGGTGTTCGATACGGTCGCGGCGCGGTTCGAGCGATTCGCTGAACAGCGACTCCAGATCGAGACCTCCCTTGGGAATGTGCTCGTCCACTACGCCTGGAGGCAACTTATCGAAGGCGCGCAAGAAATCGATGTCCTGTGCCAGTTGGTAACGGTCGATGTTCTCGATTACCGGCAGGTCCGCCAGCAGTGCATTATTCGTATCCGTGATCACGCCACTCTGAAAAAGCAGCGCGGCCACACCCGTCGCCGCCAAAAAACCGAAAACGCAGGCCGCCAGCACCGAGATGCCAACGACCATCCACTGGCGCAGCAATTGTCCGATCCAACCATCTTGCTGCACCTTCAAGTCCTCCTCGGCGTGGACCGTCACCATTTCAATGGTCGTGTCCGAAAAGTTTTTGTCGGCTTCCTGGCATGGCAACTCATCCAGCATTTCCCAAGTTTGCTGATGTGATTTGACCGCTTCGCGAAACTGGTCGTCCCCGGCCAACCGCTCCTCGACTTCCAGCGCGTCCGCGCCGGTTAGTTCGCCGTCGAGATAAGCGGTGATCACCTCATGCAGTTTGTCCTGATCGGCGATGGGAGGTCGTGACTGGCTCATTGGATTTCTGTCGGCTTAAATGATCAGTTGCTGACAACCGAATGTTTTGATTTTGGTTTCTGTCCATGGGCTAGGTATGGTTCTAGCACCTGCCGAAGACTGTCTCGCGCCCGAGACAGCAATGATTTAACCGCCTGGGGCGAAAGTTCCATAACTTCGGCAATGTCGGCATAACTCATGCCCTCAAATTTTGAAAGTAGCACCGCTAACCGCTGGCGATCGTTGAGCGCCCCGACTGCTAGCTGTACGATGTCGCACATCTCAGATTTATCCAGTTGCCGCGCCGGCATTTGACCGCTACCCGCCAATGCCATTTGAGCAATTCCAATGGAGCCGCTTTCGCTCGCCTCGACCTGAACTTCGCGCCGCCTCGCCAGGCTGCGACGGGCGTTGGAAGCTACGTTATTGGCGATCGTGAACAGCCACGTGGAAAACTTTGCTCCCGGTTTGTACGTTGTGCGAGCGCGGTACACACGGAGGAATACTTCTTGCGTCAGATCTTCGGCCAAATCACGCTTGCTCGTCAAATGCTCTAGTACGGCCAGCAGACGGTTTTGATAGCGTACAACAAGCTCCTCGAACGCCGCCGCATCCCCATCCCGCACCTGCAACATTAGCCGAACGTCCGGATCGCGTGCTTCGTACGGTTCGGCTGAAATTTCGCTAACCGTCAAAGGTGATACCTCTCGCGGACGCCTCTATGAGGAGTTGCATTCTGGGGTTAAGTCTAGACCAAGCAGTGGCAATCCGCTACCTAGTCCGACCCTCTCCCTGCCCGGTGTAGGGCACTGCTCCACTCTATATAACCCCGAGGAGTGGTGGAGGTTTCTTCAAAAAATTGCGGGGATGTGCGGGCCACGATACCGCTGCGGTCAGTCCCCTGTGGAATCAGCCCTCGGTGTTTCAGCGGTCATTATAAGCGGCGTTAAATTCGAACTGCTGCGGGCGGGCACGTCGAGGCGATCAACCGCAGCGGATTGCATCCACGGCGCAACGCACAGCGTGACGGCAACGACTGATGCTGCGACCATCGCGTGCCTGACCGACCGCACCGATACACGGTCTTTGGATGCGTCTGTTTTCGCAAACCGCTTAAGGCGTTCGAGCGCTGGCAAAGACGCCACGTGCATAACGGCCAACGGAATCCAAATCAGCAGCCAGCAAACGAACAACGGTGCCGAGAAAAGCGACAGCGTGCCAAACACCGTGACCAACAACATTTCATGCGGCGCGATGTATCGCGGGCTGGAACGTAGCAACACGCCGCTCAGCATGACGGTTGCAAAAAACGCCGCACCGACCGGACTGTGAACGACCATCAACTCGCCCTCGGTCCCAGCCGTCAGAAAAATTCCAGCATCAAGCGGCTGGGCAGCCAACCGTAGTAGATTCAACCCGCCACACAAAACGAACAGTGCGCTGGCCGCCAACACCACGGGTTCACCGAGAACTTTTCTCACTTGCCGGTGCGAATGCCAAGCGTCGAATAGCATTCCCACAGTCAAACAGGCCACGGCGATCAGCCCCAACGTAAACGAATTGTCCAAAGCCGACCAAATCGCAAACGCCGGCGGCAGCCACACCAAGCAACCATTGCGACCGTTCGCCACATCGCCCACGGCGATCATCGTCAAAGCAAGACCGATCATGCCAAACAACGGCAGGCCAAATTGGATCGTCGCCAGGCCTATGCCGACACAGGCCGTTAATGCTCCGGCAATCGCCAAATGTGGACTCGCACCGAATTTACGCATGGCGGCCATCATTAGTGCGCAAGTCAACGTGCACGCCAGCGTACCTAACAGGTGCGATCCACCGGTCAGCCGATAATCAAAAGAACTGGCCGCCAGAAAAATTCCCGATATGACAACGATCTGCTTTGAGCTGTCTTGGGTCATTTGCGGCCAGCGGGCGCTTAGCCTGAGTCGACGCCGCCGTGTACGCCGTCGAGTGGATCCGCCGGGCGGCGGCGCCATGACTTCGTCAAGCGTCGTGTCGTATGCCATGAAATGAAATTCTCAACTGAAAACGCGGTTTGTCGGTGACGGGGCATTCCAAATTGAGCTGGGCAGCGAGAATTGTCGGTCCTGTCGCTTCACGCCTCCCCATCAAGGAGAGGGGGGGGATTCCGTAATCCATTTTTGAAAATCCGCGATCAGAATTTCGCAATTCCTAGACCGTCGCGTCGGACGACATCATGCCAAATTTTTTCATCTTGTTGTAAAGCGTCACTCGGCTGATGCCCAATTCCTTCGCCGTCTGTTGGCGATGGTTTTTGTTCCGCCGCAGCGAGTCTTCGATGATGCGGCGTTCGACCAACCCTACTTTTTCCTCTAACGTGGAATTTTGTGTCACCTCAGCCGAGTGTTTCGAACCGTCCGCAACTCCACGGATGCTGGCCGGCAGCTCGTCGCCTGTGAGCATGCCATTGCGGCTGTAGAGCACCGCTCGGCGGACCACATTTTCTAATTCGCGGATATTGCCGGGCCACCGATACGTCCGCAGCAGATCAATAAAGCTCGTGTCAATCTCGTGCAGTGTGATGTTGTGTTTGCGGCTGTGCGCCAAGGCAAAATTGCGAGCCAAATATTCGATATCGGAAGGCCTCTCGCGCAGTGGTGGCAAAGAGAATTTCAACACGTTCAGGCGATAATATAAATCCTGTCGAAACGTGCCTGCATCGACCAGTTCTTCCAGATCGTAATTTGAAGCAACGACCAACCGCGCTTCCGATGTCTGGGTTTCGTTACTGCCCACCGGTTCGAATTCTCCCGTTTCAATAACTCGCAGCAATTTCGCCTGCTGCTCCAACGGCAACACGTCAATCTCATCCAACAGTAGTGTTCCTCGTCCGGCCGCAGCAAATTTGCCTTCCTTGTTACGATCCGCGCCGGTGAATGCCCCTTTCACGTAGCCGAACATTTCACTTTCCAATAAATCCGGAGGCAGCGCGCCGCAGGCGACCGCCAAAAATCGGTCTGTGTGCCGAGAAGAAAGCTCGTGAATCAGGTGCGCCAAATAGGTCTTGCCCGATCCGGTTTCGCCGATCAGTAGGATGGTGACGTCGTGCGTCGAAGCAACTTTCAACTCTTCGAATACGTCGAACATCGATGGTGTGAAGGTGATCAGCGACCGCGTACGGCCATGAAGAACCTTGTGCGGTAGTCCGGTACAAAGGCCAGCCATATCCGATGCCGGATCGCGTGTGGCGGTAATCACCTGCGATAAATGGTCGAGTTGCAGCGGCGATGTGAAACAAGCATCTGCCGTTGACCGCGCGAGCTGTTCAAGCCGCAAAGGACAGTGCTCGTCGACTACGGCAATAATCGGACGTCCGCTGGCGAGTGTCTCCAATTCACCAAAATACGTGTTTGGCGGCGTCCCATTCATCGTCTGCGCATCCAGGTAGACGACGACCGCTCGGAATGGGGTTGTCATGTCACGACCCACCGATGGAACCTCGCGAAACTCAAGATCGTATTGCGAAGAAAGCCGGCTAAACGGAGCTCGCTGTACCTTGGAGCGACAAAAAATCAACAGTCGTTGCTTCATCATGTGGTTTTCCTCAGCTGATTGATCTACCACTGCCCTGCAAATTTGATCGTGCGGCGATTCGGTGCATGACTCGGAAAGAGCCGGCACCAAATTCATTAGTCTTGAAATCGCGACGTCGCGGTTGTTCTCGGTACATGACGACAGCAGAACTGAACAGTCTGTTTTAGTCAGCGATCAAACGGTTCGATTCCATGATCAGGTGAGAAGCAACGGCACGTGAAGAGTCTTAAACGTGTCTCTTGATTTCCACGTTAATTGCGGTCTACAAGACAGCAAGCGCAAAGGTGGTTTGACGAAGTAAAAAACTTGAATCATTGGCAAAGAGAATTTATTTGGGCGAACTGTACCGGTTATGCGGGCTGACGACGCCACTCTGGTGCTGGCTGTGAAGTCATGACGATTATTCCAGTTATGCGAATCTCGTCGGTAAAGCTTTATCTTCTGATTTTCAGGACCGATGGAACCAAAGAGTAAGTGTCTCCGCATCAGTCGAGCGTGGAGCGGGAACCGACGTTTGTCATTTTGTAATTCGGAGAAAACCAATGCGTATCGCCGGACTGGGGTTGTTGATCGTTGTTTCCACCGGATTGGCACCGAGTGCCTGTTTCGCTCAGGAAAATGCCGCTGGCGGAACCGCAGCCAAAGAAGTTGTGGCAACCGACGACTGCAACGCTTGCGGCGGATCGGGCTGCAATACATGTTGCGGGAGTGACTGTCGTGTAATCCGCACTAGAACGCGGCAAATGCCGCAAAGTTGCTATCAGCCTCATTATGGGTGTTATCCCGCAGGCAGCCGCTGGACGCACCGATATCCCGCATTTCACGGCAATTACTACCGGCGGCCTTACAATTACCGAAATCTGTTCGACTATCCGTGGCACGCTCGCATGCACGAACCTGCGTCTTTATTCTCCTATCGCGTAACTGAAGATATCGATTCGGGCGAAGCCGTACCGCCGCCACCGGCGGTCGATTCAGGCAAAGACGTTGTGGCACCCCCAGTGAAGCTGCCCCCGGTGAAGCCTCCCTCGGTGACGGCAACTTCGGTGAAGCGGCCTTCCGTGACGCCGCCTTCGGTGACCGACTCGGCAACCACGAGCGTGCTAAAGCTACGAGTGAAGCCCAATCACCCGAGCACGCAAGTCGAGGCTGTACCGGCGAGCGCCTCGGCCACCCGTCTCACCAAACCACAACCCAAAGCCGACTCAAAGCTTTTCGACAAACCAACACCCTAGAACTCCAATACGTGAACGCTCACCAGCGACGAGTTGGACAACGCTAGGCAAGGGGCCGGGGGCGCTTGCTCTCGGCTTCTGGCGGTTGTCTCTTACAGACATGGACGAAAGATTTCTGGCAGCGGCAGTTCAATTGAACTCTAGCGAGGACAAGGTTGCCAATCTGCGGCAAACAACGGAGTTCGTCGCCCAAGCTGCCGAACGGGGTGCGACACTGGTTGCCCTTCCGGAAATGTTCAATTGTATTGGGCATTTCGACGTGGTTGTCAAAAATGCCGAACCCATTCCGGGACCTACGACCGACGCCATCCAAGAACTCGCTCGACGATGGAGTATCGTGATCCTGGCCGGCAGCATTGCCGAAAAAAGTCCACAAGCAAGTAAAGCCTACAACACCAGTGTGCTTTACTCGGCAGACGGCGAATTATTGGCGCGCTATCGCAAAGTGCATCTCTTCGATATCAATTTGCCGAACCGTGTTCAGGTTACCGAGTCGAACTGGATCATACCCGGAGATCGCGCGGTGACAGCGGACCTGGGTTTCGGTAGGGCCGGACTGTCGATTTGTTACGACTTGCGGTTTCCCGAATTTTATCGCCTCTTGGCCGACCAACGCGCGGACGTCATCTTCGCGCCCGCGGCGTTTACGTCGGCAACAGGTCGAGACCACTGGGAAACGCTTATCCGCGCTCGTGCGATCGAGAACCAAGCTTTTGTCATTGCGCCCAACCAGTGCGGGCAGCATGCAGATGGAACACAGACATATGGCAATTCGATGATCGTCGGTCCGTGGGGAAACGTATTGGCGCGGGCGACGGAACAAGAAGGAATTGTGTGCACAGAAATCGATATGCGTGCGCTGCAACAAATTCGTACGCAGCTCCCCGCGCTCAATCATCGACGCGGACTGTAGTGGCGAAGCGCGTAACAACTTTCATGGCTCTTTATCGGAGGTGTCACGTCTGTTGCATGCGAAGTATCAACTAGTCAAGATAAATACAAGGGTATACTTTTTGAAAAAACTTTTTTTAAAAATTGTTGCTTGACATTTACTTTCAACGCGACAGAATACCGCCTATCGGAAATTTTGCGTTCAGCGTCACCGCTCATCGGTTTCGTAATTCTTGTTATCTCGCTGGAACAGCCAGGCCATCGCATAACTACTTGTTGATTCATCGGGTGGTTTTGCGCTGTTGCAGCAATTGAGTTGGCACTGTTTGCAAAACTTCCGCCCCGACAACTGTCGCGTGAGCGATGATGATTTATGGTTGGGGGGCGGCGACTGCATGGATCGACAGTCGGCGACCCGCGCGGTCGAGGCTTGGATGTCCCCCCCACCATTTTCTTTGATATTTGGCCGGTTTTTACAATGGCGACCTGCCTGGTTGGCCTCGGCTCGAATCTTGGTGACCGCCGGCAGACCATCGATCTGGCGACGGAGCTAATCGATCAGCATAGCTTGGCGCGAGTGACGGCATGCAGCCGCATCTACGAAACCAGGCCCATTGGCGGTCCGGATGGACAAGGCAGCTATCTAAACGCTGCGATCAAGCTCGAAACATCACTTGCGCCCAAGCTCCTGCTGCGACGATTGCAAGAATTTGAAGCTAAACTTGGCCGCACCCGCGGCGAGCAATGGTCTGCGCGAACGATCGATCTTGATTTGCTGCTTTACGACCGGGTCACGTTGTCCACCCGCCAGCTCACCTTGCCACATCCACGATTGGCATTTCGACGATTTGTTCTGGAACCGTCTGCAGAAATCGCTGCGGACATGATGGTGGCGGACACTGACTGGACGGTTAAAAAAATGCTCAAGCACGTCAATTCTCTGCCGAATCACGTCACGATCGTCTGCGAGCCAAAATCGATCGCGAACGAATTAGCTTCGCGTACCGTACGGGCACTCAATGAGCAGTTTGACGTCCCCGCGCAATTACTTAACGAATCCATCGCCCACGACGACAAACACGCGACCGATGACGACACGACTGGCCACGATCCAGATGCCGATATAGAATTCCGGCAACGCTCGGGAATCTGGTTTGTCAGTGGTGGACTTCAGCTTTTTCCGCAGATCAGAAAATCGAAATTGCTGATTACGCTTCGCAGCGACGTCGAGTTTCCAACCGTTTGCCTGTCCGCCACAATTCCGACACTGATCGTATCGCTGGACGACGAACAGGCCGCGTTTAACGAAATAACTTCCGCCATATTGGCGATGCACGACGTACCGCAACCGCTATGATCCATGGCGACAGAATCGACAAAAAAACCGCCGTTAATTACAACGCGTGAAGCCGCGCACGAGGTTATTACAGCCGTTCGCAGCGAGGGAAAAACAATCGGTCTCGTGCCAACGATGGGAGCGCTGCACGCGGGCCACCTGAGTTTGGTAGAAGCTGCAACCGCGGAGTGTGACTTCACTGTCGTCACGGTATTTGTGAATCCGACGCAATTCGGCGAGGGCGAGGACTGTGACCATTATCCGCGCAATCTCGACCGCGATTTGGAGTTGCTCACCGAGCATGCCGCCGATCTGGTCTTCGCTCCCGGAACGAAAGAGATGTACCGGGCGGGGCATGCCACACGGGTGGTGGTGGGGTCGGTGGCAAAGCCTCTGGAGGGCCTCTGTAGGCCCGGGCATTTTGAAGGCGTCGCAACAATTGTCCTCAAATTATTCAATATCATTCCCGCCGACTTTGCATATTTTGGGGAAAAGGACTACCAGCAATGTTTGGTTGTGCAGCGGATGGTCGAAGACTTGGATCTGCCCATCGACATCCGCATCTGTCCCATTGTCCGCGACGAAGACGGACTGGCGTTGAGTTCCAGGAACGCCTACCTGACCACCGACGAGCGGCGGCAAGCCCTCGCGCTCTCCAAGAGTTTGCATTTAGCCGAATCTCTAATCGACTCCGGCGAGCGCGATGCACAAGAAATCGCCCGAAAAATGACGGACTTGATCCAATCCGCCGGTGACGTACAAATCGACTACGTAGAAGTCGCAGACCCAGAAACCCTAGAACCCGTAACGGTTGTTAACAAAACTGTCGTCGCGCTGCTGGCCGTGCGGGTCGGCACCGCACGATTGATCGACAACGCTTTATTGAGCGCACCGGGGTGAGGAAATCGAGGTGAGACCTTAGTGGATTTTTCATTCTCGCCCCTTCATCCCCGTCCTCACCCCTGACATGAAACAAACGCTCTTCACAATTCCCGGCGAACTGTACGGTCTTCCTGTATTTGGGTTTGGATTGCTGCTCGCGCTGTGGACTTTCTTCGCTGTGGGGGTGATGGTCTCGCTGGTCCGGAAACAGGGTTTCTCGGGGGAAACGGGCGGCTTCATCCCTATTATCTTCCTCGTTGCAGCAGTAATTGTTTTTCTGATGCCGTCGCTGATCGAAGGCGGTGGGTTGCCGATCCGCGGTTATGGCGTGATGTTCCTAATGGGAGTCGTCGGCGGCGTCGGCTTGGCTGCCTATCGAGCGCCAAAATTAAATCTCGATGCGGATGTTATCGTTTCACTGGCGTTCTGGATGATCGCCGCCGGACTTGTTGGCGCAAGATTGTTTCATGTGATCGAATATTGGGAGACTTCCTATCATCAAATGCAGACGGCGGCCGACGGCTCAAGAAAGTTTGACTTCGTCGCAACTTTTTTGGCAATCATTAATGTACCCAAGGGCGGATTGGTCGCTTACGGTTCGCTCTTCGGCGGCTTCGCCGCTTTCTTTTGGTTTGCCAGTAGGCACAAACTGCCTGTTCTCGCCGTGGCTGACCTGATCGCGCCCAGCGCCATGCTCGGCTTGGCATTGGGACGGATTGGCTGTTTGCTCAATGGCTGTTGCTTTGGCGGCATCTGCGAACTGCCGTGGGCAGTCGAATTCCCGCAGGTTAGTAGCGGCTCCGGGTTCACTCCACCCTACGACCGTCAATTGGAACATGGTTTGGCATTCGGGCTGCACATCCGCGTTAAACCGGATGACACACTTGTCGTCGACTATGTACACCCCGATGGAAGCGCGGCAAACTGTGGCATCGCCGTCGGCGACAACATTACTTCAATAGACGGCGATCCCCTGACAAAAAAGGTTCGAGACGGCCGCGAGATTTCAGTCCTCTCGCAACTTCGCGAACGATTTCGGCTCAAAACGGCACTACTGCTGGAGACCCGAGAAAAGTCGCGCGTCGTTTACCTGCGGTGGTCCCCGCGGCTGGCCAGCTCAGAGTCATCGGATCCCGTCGTACAAATCGAAAGCGGATTCGGATTGAAATTCACGGACAACGGCGATGCGATTGTCATCAAATCAGCCGATCCCGGTTCGCCGGCACAGCGACGAGGATTGGGACCGGGATTGCGGATTGACAAGCTCGATGGGCGGAAAATCGAAACACTCGCACAAATAAAGATGCTCTTTACAAGAAAGGCATCTGTGCGGCTCGTCACAGCGGGGAATCCCGCACCAAAATTTCTGACATTCGCGCCACCCAGCCATACACCAGGATTGCAGCCGACCCAAATTTACAGCGCCGTTAACGCTGTTGTACTGATGTGTTTTTTCCTCACCTATTCTCAGTTTCGCCGCCGCGATGGAGAGGTGTTCGCTCTCTGGATTTCAATTTATCCGGTCACGCGATTCCTGCTCGAAATCATCCGCACCGACGAAGCGGCCATGTTCGGTACGGGGTTGAGTATTTCACAAATTGTCAGCGCGATTCTACTGGTGTCGGTGGTGGCGATCTGGATCATCGTACTGCGGCAACCCCGGGGCAAACTGTGGCAAGGTGGCGGCGTCTCTCCGTGAGGTAGATGCCCGGGTCCTGGAGTGGCCCAGGGAACACACATCACGACGTAACGTTCTTTGTATCAACGGTTTGACAACAGATCCCTAAAGCGGCAAGATGTAGGATATTCCGCCCCGGAACCGAGGCTCCGGGCGGGATCGCCCTTTCTGAGGGAACTTTCTTCAAGTACCCTTCGTCTCATCTATCGGAGCGGTTGTGAAAGACGATGCCCAGCTCATCGACGAAACCTTAGCCGGCGACTCGGGAGCGTTTGGGCAGTTGGTCGAAAACTACCAGGACCGACTGTTCAACTCCGTCGTCCATTTGATGGGCTCGGCGGAAGATGCTCGAGACGTTGTCCAAGACGCCTTTATCCAGGCGTTCGTCAAACTGGGTTCGTTCAAGCGCAAAAGTGCGTTTTTCACTTGGCTCTACCGGATTGCCTTCAACCTCGCGGTTAGCCACAAGCGCCGCAAACGGCCAACCACTTCGATCGAGCAGACTCGCGAAGTCGCGGGTATCGAGCCGATCGACGGCGACATCGGTCCTGACGGCTACGCCGAGCAGCAGGACCGGGCTGTGCAAGTGCGCATGGCACTGGCCGCTTTGAGCGAAGAGCACCGAGGGATACTAGTCCTGCGCGAAATGGAGGATTGCTCGTACGAAGAAATTTCCGAGATTCTCAATTTACCCGTGGGTACGGTCCGCAGTCGCCTGCACCGCGCCCGTTTACAGATGCGGGACGAACTGAAAAAAGTCATGCAAGAAGAACTCGGCTGACGAAGCATTTATCATGGACACTCAATATCACGAAGAACTGATCGGTGCTTACCTCGATGGTGAACTCACCGGCGACGAGTTGCGGACCGTGGAACGATTGCTCGCCGAAAGCGAAGAGGCGCGGCAGCTGCTTGACGAGCTCCGCAGCCTACAAAGCGGACTGCGGTCGCTGCCCAAACACTCACTTGGCGAAGAATTCAGCCAAGCGGTTTTGCGCCGCACGGAAAGTGCGGTGCTCTCGGGGCGCGATGCGGATCAGGACCCGGCCGGTTCGTCGAAACCTGAATCCGCCAACGCCCCATCTCCGTTTGCCGCGCGAGACGCCGCCGACCGGTCGGCGGCCCTCAAGCGCCGCGTGACCTGGAGCGTACTGGCCGTGGCGGCCGCCGTACTGATCATGATTTTTGTGCCGCCGACAAGCGAAAACCGGCAAACCGCTTCACACGACGACGAGCAGAAAGCCGAGACCGGTTCGCCGACGGCAAACAGCGATGCACGAATCGGAGCGTATGTAGGTTCGCCTGACGATGCTGCCGTCGAAGAATCGGCAGAATTCGACGGCGCAGCGGCCCTCGGTTCCCCGATCAAAGAAACCAGTAAGGGCATCGTCTCAACTCCCGGTCTCAAAAGTCCGGATGTTCGCAGCGCTGTGGCGGCAAATCGACGACGAAATCTCGCTTCTGCGGCACCGGGTTTCCTGACCGACAACGATGGGATCGCAATATTCATTTCCGCCGATCGATTACCTCGCGATGGCGCATTGCGGGACCTGGGCCTGATTGAGGCCGGGAACGATCTTCTGGCAAAGAGCAACGTCGCGCAGAACACTCCAAACGAAGAGCCCGAAAACGAAGGTAAGAATGTCGCAAAGCCGAAAACATTACGAATCGAACCGTTTGCCGAAGGCGGCGGCGGTCAGCAATTAACCTACGCCATCGTCGAGGGAACCCGTGACGAAGTAAATTCGATGCTCGCCAAGTTACAAGCCGGCTCGGTGTCGTCCACGACGGTAAACATGAATCCGCAACTGGCGATGCTTACCCCTGCCCGAAATGCTGCTGGCGAGGGGGGTGGCTTCTCGAATGCCGAGGCGGTCGATCCATTCGCGGCACCGGTGCTCGACGAAGATGCTGCTGTATCGGATAAGGCGCAAAAAAAATCGGTACTGCGGGAAAGCCGTGACCGAGTCAAAGCAGATGATATCGCCGAAGCGGGAAAACCACAGCGAGCGGAGCCGCGCGGGCGCGAGCAGTTCGCCAGGCCGGCGGAAATCGCAGCGGCCAAATCCTTCGCCGACCGCGTTGCTGATGTCATTGTGACCCGCGCCCAACAACAACGAAATCCGCAGCAACAAATTGCGGGGGATCAAGCCGAGCTGGCCGAGCCACCCCCGGGCACCCTCTCGGATAAGCCGGCAGATGCGTCGGAAATTAAGCGTAAAGACCGCGAGGAACAGGCCTCGGCTGCAGTTCCCGCCGGTGGCAAGCCATCGCCCAAGGCGGGAGCCAGTCCCGTTGCGGCCGGTGCGAGGATCAGAACTTATCGCGTGCTGGTGGTCCTCGGTGTCAAACCGGCGGCAGCCCCGCCGGCGGATTTGCCCAAATAGTCGCGACGGGCTGCTTTCCTGTCCGCCCCGCAGTTTCATACAATTTCTGCATGAGCGCCTGGGCCATTGTCGAGCCGGACCTGAATACAATTTTCGCCCGTAGCGGACAACCGCTGGACGATCTCGCAGCTGGCACGATTCCCGCAATCGTCTTGCGAAGGGTCATCTCGGAGGGCGACTGCCGCGCACTGGTCGGTCACTTGATTGCCGAGGATTTGCTTTACGATCCGCGGCAACCGGTCCCGGCCAAGTTCCTCGACGAAGCCATTCCCGAGGGCTACTATCGCGAAGGCAGCCAGCCGGCTTATGCCTGGAAAGCAAAAACGGCAACGGGTCGCACGCGGATCGATATCGGCAGCAGCCTCGGTTATCGCGGCTCGGACAAAGAAGCGTTTCTGACCCATGCGGAGGAAACGCATACGTTGTTCAACCGCCTGCTGGCCGAGGGCCACGACCCGGTCCGCGTACTGTACGAAAAGCTCGAAAAACTTTCGATCGATAAGCGCGCGGTGACGGCCTACGAACCGGACGGACGCCAATACGGACCGGCGATCATCCGGGCACATTACGGGGGCTACACCTACCAGCCGCATTTCGATTCGGTGCGGCTCCGCGAGAAGCGGGCAGACTACGCCGTGCACGACTTCGACCACCAATTCGCCGGCGTGCTCGTGTTGCAGAACACGCACCTCGACGATCAAACCGCACAATGCGTCTTGCATCGCTGTCTCTGGCAGCCGGAAGTCGATCCATATCTAAAGGGGGGCAGTTTCCACGACTACGCGAAGGATAACCACATCGAAAACGTCCAAGTGGTGCTGCAACCGGGGGACCTTTATTTTTTTAACACCCGCCTGATTCACGAAGTACCCGGCGTGGCCGGCGAGTTGCCGAGAATCGTATTGGCGACTTTTATCGGGTACAGCAAGGGGCGGAACGAGATTTTCGTCTGGTCGTAGCGGCCG
>JAYZEI010000045.1:0-10755 GCA_036337375.1 Planctomycetota bacterium
CTCCTCGAAGATGACCTCGTCCATCTTACTTCCGGTGTCTATCAGCGCGGTGGCGACGATCGTCAGCGAACCACCTTCTTCCACTTTGCGGGCGGAGCCAAAAAATCGTTTGGGCCGCTGCATGGCATTCGCATCAATGCCACCGGAGAGGATCTTTCCGGAATTTGGACATTCCGCGTTCCAGGCCCGCGCCAGTCGCGTGACCGAATCGAGAAAAATGACCACGTCACGGCCGAACTCAACCATCCGTTTCGCTTTTTCGAGGACCATTTCCGATACTTGCACGTGCCGCGCCGACGCCTCGTCAAACGTCGAACTGATCACCTCACAATTATCGCCTTTGACTTGCCGCTCCATGTCGGTGACCTCTTCGGGCCGTTCGTCGATCAACAACATGATTACGTAGACATCGGGGTAATTGGCCAACACGCCCTTGGCCATCTTTTGCAGCAAGATCGTCTTGCCGGCTCGTGGCGGACTAACGATCAAACCACGCTGGCCAAATCCGACCGGCACAATCATATCGACGACGCGCATCTCCACTTCTTCCGGTTCCGTTTCGAAGACAATTCGCTCGATCGGATGAAGCGGCGTAAGATCGTCGAAGTCGACCTTCTCGGCCGCCATGCCCGGATCTTCATAGTTGATCGCCTCAACCCGCAGCAGCGCGAAGTATCGCTCGTTTTCTTTCGGCGGTCGGATTTGGCCCGAGACCGTTGTGCCTGTCCGCAAGCTAAACCTTCGAATCTGGCTCGGCGATACGTAGATATCGTCGGGACACGACAAATAGTGGTAATCAGGACTGCGCAGAAACCCAAATCCGTCCGGGAGGATTTCGAGCGTACCTTCGCCGTACATGAGCCCGTTCATTTTCACGCGCTCTTTGAGGATCTTGAAAATCAGATCCTGCTTCTTCATGCCGGCAATATCGGTGAGATTCGCTTTTCGCGCTTGGTCGATCAAGTCGCCCATCGACATCCGCTGCAGCTCGGCGATGTGGACGTCGCCCTGCTTGATTTCATCGTAGCGATCTTGCGTTGTGAGCTTCCCGGCACCTTCTTCGGCGACGATTTCTTCCGCCAACGAGAGCGGCTCCTCGTCCAATTCCGCGTCGAGAGCCGCCTTTTTCTCTTGCCACGGATCGGTATCCGGTGAATCGTCCACCGCACGCTCAGACTGCGGCGGCTCTTTGCGGACTCCTGTGCTTCTTCCATCTGACATGGTGTGGGCTCCCTGATGTGAATTTAGGCTGCCAACGTGCTGAAGACGCCGGCGGAGCCTGTCCCTTGGGACGGCGTGACGATTGTGGACAAACTGTGAAAATCGAAAACCGCAAAAGCGGAGAAGTGAGGAGTGACCATCCCTGGTGGATTGGACAGCGTTCCATCGCCATCACACTCAGTTTCGCATGTCCAAGTCTAAATGTGAATCCCAAAAATCGCGAATTTGTCTCTGAAGATGGGGCGGAGTTCCGTTGTTTTCCAGTACAAAATCGGCGAGTGACCTTTTCTTCTCAAGTGATTCCTGCGCGGATTCGCGACGGCTAAACTCCTTTTCATCCCAGCCCCGTTGCCGAGCACGATGGAGCCGCAATTCGCGGTCCGCCTCAACAAACAAGATTTGATCGCAGAATTTGTCCCAGCCCGTTTTCACCATAACGGCTGCGTCGAGTACCACCACACGGCTCCCATCAAACCCTGCCAATTCTTGTTGTAATCTGTCACCGATACGGGGATGAACGAGTTGTTCAAGATACTTTAACTCCTCTTGGGAGGAATTAGCCGAACCGAAAACGATCTCCGCCAGCGCCGTTCGCTCAATCTGTCCGGCGTCATCCACGATCCCATTGCCCCAACGTTCCCGGAGCGCAGCAACAACGTCCGGCTCACTCAGGACCTCGTGAGCGATACCGTCAGCGTCTAGAACGGCCGCGCCGAGTTGTCGAAAATACTCGGTCGCCAGCGACTTGCCGCTCGCAATTCCGCCGATGATTCCGATGATGTGCACGTGGTGGTGTTCGGGGTTAGGTTGAAAGGGATTCACCGCCGCATACCGCAGTCAACGTACGGACTTAAAGTTGCGACCAATTTGCCCCTATTTTTATGTCGACTTTCAGCGGCACCGTCAATTCCGCTGAGCCGGACATTTCTTCACGCACCAAGTCGGTCAGCCGGTTTTGTTCGTCATCCGGAAACTCGAATACCAACTCGTCGTGGATTTGCAGCAACAACCTTGCAGAAAACTTCTCGTCCTTCAATCGCCGATGAACGCTGATCATGGCCCTTTTGATCAGGTCGGCCGCCGTGCCTTGAATGACCGTGTTGATCGCCGTGCGTTCCGGCAGGGTTCGGGAATACCCGGGCGTGTTTTGACGAACGCCTCGAATCGCCCGCCGTCGTCCGAACAGCGTGGACACAAACCCGTCAACGTGACATCGTTCCAACACGTCGCGCAGAAACCGGTCGACTTGCGGGTATTGTGCAAAATAAGCATCAATGAACTCGCCGGCTTCGTCGTGTTCGATGTCCAGCGACTTTGCCAAACCGAAGGGGCTTTGGCCGTAGATGATACCGAAGTTAACGGCCTTGGCGCTGCGCCGCATGTCCGGGGTAACTTCGGATTGCGGTACGCCGTATACCTGACTAGCCACAGCGGCGTGAATATCTTCGTCATTTTCGAAAGCGGCGAGCAAAGCTTCGTCGCCCGAACAATGCGCGAGCACGCGCAATTCAATTTGCGAATAATCGGCTGCCAGCAACTGCCAACCATCTTGGCCCGGCAGAAACGCCGAACGAATCTCACGTCCCGCGTCCGTCCGAATGGGGATATTCTGCAAGTTCGGATCGCTTGAGCTCAGCCGGCCCGTCGCGGCGACAACCTGATGAAATGAAGCGTGAACCCGCCCCGTCTGCGAATGCACCATCGCCGGCAATGCGTCAACATACGTGTTTTTCAATTTGGCGAACTGTCTATATTCGATGATTTTGGCGGGCAGCGGGTGTTTGGCTGCCAATTGTTCTAAAACGTCGGCATCCGTACTCGCACCGGTACGCGTCTTCTTAACGATCGGCAGACCCTGTTCTTCGAACAGCACTTCGGCCAATTGCTTGGGAGAAGATATATTGAACGGGTGGCCGGCCAATTCATAGATGTCGGCCTGCAGCGTTTCGAGCCGCAGCAAGTATTCGTCACTCAACTCGCCGAGACGATCGACGTCCACCTTGATGCCGTTGAATTCCATCTCGACCAAAACATCAATCAGCGGCAACTCCAACTCGCGAAACAGGTCGCTTAACGCCAATTCGTCGAGCTGCTTTTGCAGAATTGGCGATAGCCGCAAAGGCACATCGGCGTCTTCGCACGCGTAATCGGTCACGGCGGCGACAGGCACCTCGTCCATCCGTTTCTGCTGCTTGCCGCTTCCGATTAACGTCGAGATTGTGGTCGTCTCGTGGTTTAGATATCGTTTTGACAACTCGTCGAGGCTGTGGTTCCTTTGACCGGCCTCCAACAGGTAGCTGGCGACCATCGTGTCAAACCCCAGTCCCTGGACCTGTACACCCAAGCCCCGCAGCACGATCATGTCGTACTTCAAATTCTGTCCGACTTTTTCGATGGATGCATCTTCAAGGATTGGTCGCAAGGCTTCCAGTGTCTCGGCCGGGTTGAGTTGCGGTTCGCCCGCCGGCGCCCGCACCGGAATGTAATACGCCTCGCCTGCCGAATACGAAACCGAATAGCCAACGGGTTCTGCCCAACGCGGCCATCTGCTGGTGGTCTCAATGTCGAATGAGATTCTAGACTGCTGTCTCAGCTGTCCGATCAACGTATCCAATTGCGATTGGTCGGTAACACATCGGTAATCCGCATCCCACGGTTCCTCCGGTTCGACAACGCCGAGCAATTCATTCAATTGGTCGCCGAGGCTGCGGAATCCAAATTCCGAAAACAGGGCCAAAACCGCCTCCCGATCAATTTGCCCGGCACGGGCAGCGGACCAGTCGACGGTGACCGGGACGTCTACAACCAGTCGCACCAGCTCCCGACTGAGCAGCGCCTGATCGCGGCCCTCGATCAGATTTTGACGCCGCTTCGTGCCGGCAACTTCCCCCGCGTGATCGAGAATCTGGTCGAGCGTATCGTACTGCTCGAGCAACTGACGCGCGAACTTCGGGCCGATCAGCGGCACGCCGGGCACGTTATCCACGGAATCGCCGACGAGCGATTGAAAATCGACAACCTGATCCGGACGAATACCCCAATCCGCGGCCAGCGCTGCACTGTCGTAGATTTCGTCCTTCCGCATGTTGTAAATCTTCACGCGATCGTTGATCAATTGCCGACAGTCTTTGTCGCCTGTGACCATCATGCAGTTGGTTCCCGCTTCGGTACAAATCCTCGCGAGTGTGGCGATAACGTCGTCCGCTTCGAACCCCGGCAACCCAAGCACCGGAATTCCCATGGCATCCAATACCTTCCGAATCAGCGGAAATTGCGCGGCCAGATCGGCGGGCATTTCGCCACGATCCGCTTTGTAAGCGGCGAACATGTCGTGCCGAAACGTCGGGCCCGGCATGTCGAACGCACAAATCAAAAAATCGGGCTTTTTCTCACGCAACAAAAAAAATAAATCTCGGGTAAAACCGTAGATTGCCGAAACCGGCTCGCCCCGCGGGCTGGTCATTTCGCCCAGCGCGTGAAAAACCTGGAAGATGAGCGAGTGAGAATCGACTACAAAAACGGTTTTTTCCGCCAGATCGCCGGGCGGGGGCGGTGGTGATGGTGACGGAGCCTCGGACAATTCTTCAAACCCGGTCAATGAAAGTTGCTGGCGAGATTTGGACATGGAGCAATTACGAGACCTAAAAGCACCTCAGGCCGAACAGAGCCGTCATGGTAAGTCTGGCCGAAGACAGATGTCAAGCAGGCGATGCCGCAGGAGGGTCGCGCAAACCCGTCACCGCCGCTTCGCGGCGCGTCGACGAGCCCAAACACCCGTCGTACAATTAGTCGCAAATGTCCACCGAGCAACCTCATCCTGATCAAGCCGCCGACTTAAACAAGTATCCCTGGTATCGCGCGCGTTTTTGGGACGGCATGCGGACACGGACATTTTGGAGCTTATTGCGGCGTCATCGATTTGCGGTTTCATGTTCACGGCTGTATCTGCCGCTGTTGACAATTTTCGTCACGCCGTTTCACTCGCTGTGCCACCGCTGGCAAGAATTACGATGGCGGCGGCGGGTGGAGGCCGCGCCGCCGATGCAATCGCCTCTGTTCATCATTGGCCACTGGCGATCAGGGACGACGCTATTGCACGAATTGCTCGCGCTCGACCAGCGGCATACGTATCCAACAAACTACGATTGTTTCTCGCCAGCGAATTTTCTGTCAACACGGTGGTTTAACACCCGCTGTTTCAAATTTTTGGTGCCGGATCGGCGACCGATGGACAACGTCTCACTCGGCTGGGATCGTCCTCAGGAAGACGAGTTCGGCTTGCTGAACCTCGGCATACCGTCGATTTACGAAACGGCGGCATTTCCCAACCAGGGCCCCGTCAACGAGGCGTATCTCGATTTTGTCGATCTTCCGCCTGCGGATTTGGATCGTTGGAAGGCGGGCCTGCTCTGGTTTTTGCGGAGATTGCATTTTCGCGATCCGCGGCGTTTTATATTGAAGTCCCCTCCGCACCTCGGCCGCGTGGCAACGCTGCTGAAAATGTTTCCCGACGCCAAGTTCGTTCATATTGTGCGCGATCCGTTTGCGGTATTTGCATCCAGCCTTCGGCTGTGGAGATCACTCTTTGCGACGCAGGCCATGCAGGTTCCCAATCATTGCGACTGGCTCGAGGATTTCGTCCTTGATACCTTTGACCGGCTCTACGATGCGTACCACAGCCAACGCGAATTATTGAAGCCGGATCAGATTGCCGAAGTCCGTTACGAAGAACTGGTCACCGATCCAATCGGTCGTCTGCGGACAATTTATGAAAACCTGGAACTGAGCGGCTTCGAAGAATT
The DNA here is from genome assembly GCA_036337375.1 of Planctomycetota bacterium. Taxonomy (GTDB): domain Bacteria; phylum Planctomycetota; class Planctomycetia; order Pirellulales; family UBA7805; genus JAYZEI01. Next base: position 6,024 of record JAYZEI010000045.1, read on the forward strand.
GCGGCCGCTTGTGGAGGAGTATGTCGCTGAGCACAGCGACTATCAGCCGAACCGACACCATCTTGACGAGACAACTCGAGCCAAGGTTGCCGATCGCTGGGATTGGTATTTGCGGGAGTATGGTTATCCGGAACCCTCTCAAACCGCGGACGCAGAGCCTATTCCGGCGCCCTCACAGCAGCGACCTGGCCCTTAGCGAGCGACCGTCGCACGCGGCGACGGCGAGCGGTAAACTCCGCGCCGCCGGCTTGGCTTCTGACTTCTTCTCGTAATTCTTCTGCCGTCATGCCAATCTTGCGTTCGTAACGCCCACGTTGAGCGAGATAATCAAGCAGCGCCAGCGCGATGAGCGATAGCGACACGTAAATGAGCAGATTCATCAAAACAGATCCAGCCGTGGCGGCAATTTGATGAGGCTCCGCATTCGTTATCGCGAGTAACCTGTCCCGCGTTGCGTACAACGCCAGACCGCCGGCAGCCAAAATCGCGGCGAACTTCAACAACCCGAACCCAACGAAACCAACGTTGTCCCAAGAGAAACATCGCGCCCAACCACGGGCCGGGTTAATTCGATGTATATCCGGCGCTGCCGCGCCCGGGCGGAACAGAAACTTGGTCTGCACCAGATGGCAGGCTAGCGCAATCACGCTCATTCCGACCACGATCGGTGCAAGGGCCTGAACGAATCCTAGCGCGACCGATTGCCACTGTTCCACCCAGTACTGGGGCTCTGCTTTTGCTCCACCGGCGGTCAGCTGCCGTTTTGTCAGGTCGATAACGAACGACCCCAAAGCCGGCCCGAACGAAAACATTAGAAGTGCCGCCGAGAGGAGCAACACGCCCCGAGTCAAATCGCGGCTTATCGCGACCTGGCCCTCGGCGCGGGCTCGTTGACGCCTCCGTGCAGTCGCCGGGAATCGCGGATCACTTTCTCGCGCCATCAAACTGCCTACGAGTCAAATTAAAACCGAGCCAACATGTTTTCCAGATAGATCGGCATTTCGTCCGCCAACACGTACCCTATCGCACCCAACGAAAACGAAAGCGCGGCCAGCAACACGAGCATGTTCATTCCGTAACCCATCGACCAAACGTTAAGCTGGGGCACAGCGCGACTGATCAATCCATAGAGGATCGTTGCGCCGACAACCGCAAGCAGTGTAGGCGCGGCAATGCGAATTGCCAGTTGAAAACTTTCGCTGAGCATCAACGTCAACATGCCGACGATATCGCTCGGTAGCCGACCGACTCCGGGTGGTAAAACTTGAAAAGTTCCCAACAACCCGGAAATCAGGATTCGATGCCCGCCAACGGTAAAAAAGATTGCAATTCCAAATAGGTACAGCAGCCGCCCCGTGAACTGGGACGGGCCTTCACTATTACTGGCAGCGGTGCCCGGCAACGTGATGCCGGTCACTTGTCCAACCATCTGGCCGGCCAGTTCGAGGCTGCCAAATAGGACAATGAGCCCGAATGCCATACACAATCCGATCACCACCTCTGCACCAAGCACGATTCCGATTGCGGACCAATTCGGCTCGGCGATCGCTGCCGTTTGCCAGTACACCGGCGCGACGACCAACGAAATTGCCACGGTAAACGCAATCCGCAACGGAATTGGGACGGTACGAGCCCCCGCCATCGGTGCGACGCACACGACGGTGCCGATGCGGGTCAGTACGCTCGCCAGAATCAAAAACTGACTGTACCCTGCGATCATCGACGAAGCCGCAAACTCCATGGTCCATGCCTTTCGCACCATGCGGCCGCCTACAAGCCGCCCGGAATGCCGGAAATCAGTTCATGAGAATAATCAACAAGTTGGTTGATCAGCCAAGGCAGCATGATACTGAGCACCAAAACCACAGCGACCAATTTAGGTACAAACGAAATTGTCTGCTCCTGAATTTGCGTCATCGCTTGGAACAAGCCGATCACAAATCCTACGACCAACCCCGTAACCAGCACCGGCGCGCTGGTCAACAACATCATCATCAACGCCTCACGGCCAAGGTCGATAGCGTTTTGTGGTGTCATTCCGGTGATCCGTCTACCGTGTTCAGCGTCGTCGACGGCTTCATCTACAGGGCCCGCGCACGATCCGCCACCGCGTCAGGAAAATGGCTGGAAACTCTGCAATAGCATGCCGACGACCAAGTGCCAACCATCCACCAGCACGAACAATAACAGTTTGAAAGGCAGCGAAATCAGCGCGGGCGGCAGCATAACCATTCCCATTGACATCGTGACACTCGCCACAACGACGTCCAGGATCAAAAACGGAATAAATATTTGAAACCCAATGAGAAACGCGGTCTTCAACTCGCTCAACATAAACGCCGGCAGCAGGACGGTCAGCGGCACATCGTCGTACGTTTGAGGTTCGCTCGAGTGCGGCACATGCTGCAGGAACAACCAGATATCGTCCTGGTTTCCCGTCGCCTCAATCTGCATACTCATAAACCTCCTCACCGGGTGCGCGCCGTCGTGCCAAGCCTGCTCCAACGACTTCTCTCGATCGGTGTAGGGGCGGATTCCGTCCTGATACACGTCGGTCCAAACCGGTGACATGATGACTAGCGACATAAACAAAGCCAGTGAAGTAACAACTTGAGTCGAAGGCAAGTTTTGCGTACTCAGTGCTTGCCGCAGCAAGCCAAGAACAACGGCGATCCTGACAAAACATGTCGTCATCAATAAAACCGCCGGTGCAAGACTGACGACCGACAGCAGCAAGATCGTCTGCAGGGTTGAACTAAGGCGCTCTGGTTCGATCAGCGATTGCGGATCCGGGATCGGCGAAACCGCCTCGGCAACGCCTGGAATTTTCTGCGACTCAGCTAACGCGGATTGCAGCGGTGCGAGGTTTTCCGGGCTCGGCTCGGTCACCTCGCCCGCAGCGTCAACCGCCACACCAGCGAACACAACAAGCATAAGCGGCAACCGGAAAAAGGACGCCGGTGAAACGGATGGGTCACGCATCGCGGCCCCCCGTGTATGCTGGTTCGAATGTGCTCGGTTCATCGTCCTGCCGCGACTTGCGGAAGTGTCTGGATCGGGATGTGCGCTGCGGCACAACGTCATCCGGCGATCGCCCGACTTCAACAGTCTCTCGCTTGCATAATCTTGCCAGGCGTTCGATTTCGCGCGGATCCTTTATCTCGGTGAGAGTCTGTAAACCGGCTTGGCTGACCGCAACCAACAGCAGCCTGTCGCCGATACGCACCAGTTCAACTTGCTGTCGAGGTCCGATCGCTGCGTGTCCGAACACTTCAAACGCTTCGCGGGGCAACGCAAGATACGAATTAGGCATTCCTCGCTTGAAAAACCACATCGCCGCGAAAAAAATCCCCAGCACCAGTCCAAGGCTCCCCAGCACCGTGTACAACGAACTGCCAGATTTAAAATTACGGTTTCCCGCAAGATCCGAATTGGCGTTACGCCGCAGTGTAAGTGGTTTTTCTGTCGCAGTATCTTCTGGGCCGCTCGAAAACGCCGGCGGCGGTACTTGGGGTTGGCCCGAGGGCGGCACCAAGGATGGATCGGCTGGATCCAAAATCGACCCGGCCGACGCAAAGCGACCCTCCTCCGCTGCAGCGACCGAGGATAGCGTCACGACAACCAGTGCGACTGTAACCAGTGCAACTGTAGTAAAAGTTTTCAATCCTGCCGTCATTTTTCAAGACCGTGCTAGACTACGGCGTCCACACCGAGCACGCGTTCCGTGATTCGTATCCAAAACCGCGTTTTCACGGCGACCAATTCGCCGCGGGCGATAAGCCGCCCGTCGGCATACACGTTTACGGGTTCTTCCTTTTCTTGATCCAACGAAATGACTGTATTGCTGCTCAACCGTTCAACCTGATAGCGAGGCAGTGCGGTACCGCCCAATTCAACGACAACATTCACCGCCGCGTGATCAACTTGGTTGAAATGTTCTGACACCGAAGTGAGTTACCTCAAGCGGATCACAGGGGAAGCCGCAACGGCCGCTACGTCCGTAAATTGATTTTGCCGTCCGCATCCAATCTGGATGCTATATCGGCCAGTGACCGTTGGCTGGTTTCCACGTCCCGAAGCCTGGTTGGGCCAAGATTATTCAGCGCGCCGCGCAAGCGGTCGGCTTCGCGGGGCTTCATCTGTTTGATCAAGCGATCGACAACATCGCCTGTCGCACCGGCCAACGCGAGAATCGCAATCTGCGGATCCGCCGCGGCAACAACAGTCCGCAACGTCGCGTCATCCAACCTGATGACATCTTCAAATGTCATCAAAGTTTCGGACTTCTCGCCGCTAGGCGGGTTGGGTGATTCTGACTGTCCTGAAGTTGCTCGTGCGCGATTTGTCGTCGAACGGTTCATCTGCGAGCCGTAAACCTCGCGACCGGCGTCACCTTGCAGTTCCAACGTCAACTGCGCGTCTTTTCGCCGCAGCTGCTCGAAAATATCACGCTTCACATCTCCTGAGGAGACTTCCAAAATCGTACTGACCGCGCGAATTCCGGCATTGCGGCGCTGAGTACGTTTTAGCTGATCGGCGAGCCAACTTTCCAATCCCTCTTCAATTTCTCTTACAAGATCGTCGCTTAGCTGATCTAGGTTACTCAGTTTCCGTACAACCTCGACACGCATTTCCTCCGGGAGTCGTTTCAGCACATCTGCTGCCTGCACCGGATCAAGGTGCGAAAATACAATCGCCACGACCTGCGCCGTTTCGTCAGCCAGCATTTGGG
>JAYZEI010000046.1:0-8543 GCA_036337375.1 Planctomycetota bacterium
GCGCAAGGTCGGTCTTAATCTAGTCGAGAGCGATACGCTGGCGTATTTGATTGGTTGGATTATCGTACTGGGAGTTGTGTTTGCTTTGGGCGTGTTGGTGGAACTGGGCGCCAAGCGTCTTTTTCATCGAATCGCGGACGCATTCCTCAGTCGCGTGCCGATTGTTAAGAGCATCTACAGCACATCGAGGCAACTGATCGGCATGATGGACAAAAAAGACGACGCCGATCTAAAGGGGATGCGGGCGGTCTACTGCTTTTTTGGGAAAGAGCATCCGACAGTGTTGCTGGCGCTGCTGACTTCACCCGAGCAGTTCGCGATCGAGGGCCGTGATTATTTTGCGGTGATCATCCCCACCGCGCCGGTTCCGGTTGGAGGCGGGTTGATGTTCGTGCCCGTCGAATCGGTAGTTGTCGCAGATCTATCGGTGGATGCGCTGATGAGCATCTACGTTTCAATGGGTGTGACCGCGCCGCAGTTTTTGGCGGCGGAAAAATAGCTTAACGGCTAACAGACGGCTATTCGTCCGGGGACGCGGGTGTTTCGGTGACCGCTGCGGCATCGGACTCGTTTGCCGTGCCAACACCCCCGGTAGGTTCGGAAGTCAGCGGCGGCAGACCATTGCGGTCGTCGTCGTCATCCAGTTCAACTTCGTCCATTTCTGCCGCGTCCACTTGCCGGCGGAGCAGCAGATAAATTGCCGTCGCCGCACACCACATGTAGGCCAGCGGAAAGCCGGCAACGATGGCCAACACGATGTTCTTCCAAAACAGGATTAGCGACGAACCTACATAACCCAGTCCCGTGTCCAGTTCCCCATTCAGCAAGTCGCCGGCACGTTCGCTCGGCAAGAACCACGAAGCGGCCCACCCGGTCGTATTGATCACCAGATAGGCAAAGAGTTCGACAATAAACAATCCGATTCCGCCACAGACTAGCGCCACGACGATATAGAACAAGTAATGCAGTGGCCGCTGATAAACGTAAGCGTACGACCGGCCCAGCGCGTCGAACGAATCGGTTCCTTCGGTGCTGATGGTAGCGTACATCAGCGGCCAGCCAAGCATCAAACCCACAAGCAGCAGCGTCATAAACAGGCCGGCAACGATCGCCAGCGGCCACAACAGGCCTGCGACGATGGTCATAACATCCAATCGGGCTAAGAGCCCCAACACGGCGATCGGAATGGCGGCGGTGACAACTCCGGCCAAGGGAAACAGCGGCGCGGCAAAGTAGGAATGCCACCGCGATCGCGCATAAGCGGACATCCGACCCCACGAAGCGTGTTCGTCGATCGTCAATCGCAAGGCGGCCACTCGAGTGATCATTGCCCCAAAAAATGACCAGACGATGAGCGTCCAAGCACCGCATAACAAAACGTGGGCCAGGCCGGTCGGTGTGAGCGCGCCGTCGAATAACAGCACAAATGGGTCTAGGGGCTGCAAAACGCGCCGTTCAACTTTTCCCAGGTTTTTCCGCAGCTCGTGGGTAGTGGGAGCGGGTGGCCGCAATTCGGATTGCTCAATCCACGGCCATGCGGGTTTGGTGTGCGGCCGGATGCGTGAACTTGCCGAGTCGACGGTGTCCGCAGGCTCGCCAACGGCAACGAAGCCGCTCGCTGGCTTTTTTGGTTCGGCCAACAAATCCCAGCTAATTCGCCAGCCGGCCGTCATGGCAACCAATCCGGCAGCTGCCAGAATCAGCAGGCGAAAACTGGTCGCCGGACGCAGCGCTTTGACGATGATTAACCACGGCAAATAGTCGTGCCAGTCAAACGTGCGGACGGGTTGGAGCGTGTCGGGGCGGTCAGTGGCGTCTTCCATGGAGGCGATCCCGGATGGCGGAAGTGAAAGGACAAAGTGACGTTTCGAACCGCCGAAATGGCCGAACAAAGCGCCAGCATTATAAGACCGCCACGCAGCGGGAAACAACCGGAAAGCCGCTTCGGTGGCGGACTTTCGATAATCGCCGGGGAGCCGCCCTAATTCGCCTCTTCGCGGTACAGCTCTTCCCCCTCATCCATCGACGTGTGAGGCATGCTGTATTCCTCGTTAAACCAGCGGCCGAGGTCAACCTGGCGGCAGCGCTCGGAGCAGAACGGCATGGCCGACGACAGGTTCGATTCGAAGGCACCGCCGCAGATGGGACACGTTACGCGGTTCATGGCATTTCTGCGAAGACTTGTGCTTTGCGTTCCTTTTGGCGGGCCTAGCCCAAATCCTTTAGAACGCCCGTGCTGTCCGCAAACTTGTCAGCGCGAACTCCCATGCGATGGGCGAGCGACAAATAAAGATTTGTCAGCGGCGTGTCGTGTGGATATTTGATATGCCGGCCGCCCTGAAGCGTGCCGCCACCCCCGCCGGCTAAGAGGATCGGCAAATCCTCATGGCGATGGCGATTTGGATCGGCGATACCGCTGCCGTAAAAGACCATCGAATTGTCCAGCAGCGTGCCGTCCCCCTCGTTGATATTGGCGAGCTTGTCGAGAAAGTATTTCAACAGCGACACGTGCAGGAGATTGATCTTGGCCAGCGAATCCAGTTTGCCTTTATCGTTGCCATGATGCGATAGGCTGTGATGGCCCTGGCGGACACCGATATTGGCATAGCTGCGATTGCTGCCCGCATTGCCGTACATGAACGACAGCGCCCGCGTCGAATCGGTTTGCATGGCCAGCACCATCATGTCCAACAGCACCTTTACATGCTGTTCGAACTCGCGCGGCACACCTTCCGGGCGCGGATAGTCGGCCGCTTCGACTTCACCCGGTTCGAGTTTTTCGGTCTCGGCCATCTGTCGTTCAATCTGTCGAATGGCGTGCAGGTACTCGTCCAACTTTTGGCGGTCGGTGGAGCCAAGCTTGCGGTGCAGCGATTTGGCGTCGTCGAGTACAAAGTCGAGGATGCTCTTGCGATCCTCGTTGCGCTCGGCCACCTGTTTCTTTTGCGCTACCGAGTCACCGCCGCCGAACAGCCGGTCGAAGACCGCGCGGGGATTGATTTCTTTCATGATCGGCGATGTTTCGTTTCGCCACGACATGGCCGACGAATAAACACAGCTATAACCGCTGTCGCACGAGCCTGCTTGGCGGCTCGGCTCGATTCCAAGCTCCAACGAAGGCAGTCGCGTCTGGTTGCCGATTGCCTGTGCGATCAGCTGATCGATTGATGTGCCGTTGCGAATGTCTTTGCCGCCAGTTTTGTGCGGATGAGCGCCGGTGAGGAACGACGCGAGACAGCGGGCGTGATCGCCCGGTCCGTCGCCGAGCGACCGGCCGCCGTTGAGCGTCAGGCCGCTGAACATCAGGATTTGTTGGCGGTATTCGGCCAGCGGCTTGAGTGTCGCGGGCAACTCTTTCAGTTCGCCGGTAGAACCGGGCCTCCACAGGTCCATGTTCTTGCCGTTGGGCACGAAAAAGAAAGCAGCCCGCCGCGGCGGCTTGGCCGAACTGGCCGGCGCGGCCAGGCCGCGGTTCGGCATCATCGCCTCAAGCCACGGCAATCCCACTGCGACACCGAGTCCGCGGAGCACCGTACGTCGTGAAACTGTTAAATTTTTACTCATTGTCAGCCTGTCGATTTGTCGGGTACGAGCCCGACCCCCCGTTTTTTGAAAAATCCTGTCTGCACCTACTTTGCACGACGGCGTTGAAACGCGTCGCTGTTGATAATTTCGATCACCAGGGATGAAAATCTGTGGTCATTTTTTGCCGCCGCGCTACAAATATCGTCAATTACACAGCGATCATAGTATTCTACCCCTCGACCAACGGCATAGGTCAACATTTTTTCGGCAAAGCACCGCACAAATTGCTCGCGGAATTTCGTTTGCAGTAGTTTTTTCAGGTCGTTCGCACCCCTAAACGATTCGCCTGCGGGCAATTTTCCGGAGGCGTCAATCTCGAATTTTCCATCTTTTTCGCGCCAGGAGCCAACCGCATCAAAATGTTCCATGGCGAACCCCAGAGCATCCATCTGCGCGTGGCAAACTGAGCACTTCGGACTCTGGCGATGTACCTCGAGTCGTTCGCGGAGGGAGGCGGAACTGCGGGCTTGTTCGGTTTCATTGAGTTCGGGCACATCCGCTGGCGGATCGGGCGGCGGTGTGCCCAGGATGTTCTCCAAAATCCACTTGCCGCGTTTGACGGGTGAAGTCCGCGTCGGGTTCGATGTCACCGTCAGCACACCAGCCTGAGTCATAACGCCGCCGCGAGGATGGTTGTTGCCCAGCGCCACGCGGCGAAAGTCGTCGCCATTTACCGAACCGATTCCATAGTGTTTCGCCAGCCGCTCGTCGGCGAACGTGAAATCCGCGGCGAGCAGTTCCAAAATGTTGCGGTCCTCACGCACGATCGCGTCAAAAAACAGTACCGCTTCGCGATACATCGAATCCCGCAATTCTTCCGAGTAAGTGGGAAATCGTTCCTCGTCGGGCTGCGCCATCTGGAGATTGCGCAGGCCGAGCCACTGCGTGGCAAAGTTTTCACCCAAAGCGCGCGACCGCGGGTCGGCCAGCATCCGGGTGATTTGAGAGTGCAGATTCTTGCGGAGGGTTCCCTCGCGTGCCTCGCGCAACAGGTCGTCGTCCGGCATGGTGCTCCAGAGAAAATACGACATCCGCGTGGCCAGCTCGTACTCACTGAGCAGTCGCGGCCCCTGATCCGCTGCGGGGTCCAGTTCGACTTTGAACAGAAACTTGGGCGAAACCAGGATTGCCCGCAAGGTCACGGCCAGCGATTGTTGAAAATCGCCTTTGCGCTGAAAGAGGGCCTTGCCTAACTCAACCAGCCGCGCGACTTCTTCGTCGGTCGCCGGTCGCCGGAACGCCCGCGAGGCAACGCGGCGAAGTATCTGTTCAGCCGCTTGTTGCGGTTGGACATTTTCTCCGGGCTGTACAAAGAAGACACGTTTGGCGACTTTCGATTCGCCGGCCGGCCGTTCGCGTTTGGGGCCGACAACTTCAAACTGGTGCACCGCCATGTTGCGGTCGCGTTCGGCAGGATCGTCGGCTTCGGGGCGATAGAAGTCGTTGATAAAGCTGATTGCGATGCGATGATCGCCTTTTTCGAGCCGCAGCGAATGTTCGTGCTGCTCGATTTTTCCGTGGCTTTTGATTTCGAACACCTGCACGCGGCGGCCGTCGATCGACAGCGCCATCTTGACCCGCTCAGCACCGGCCTGATCAGCCTCGGCGTGCACTCGGATCAGGTATTCTCCGCTGGATGCGAAGGCGTGCTGCGTCAGCACGTCGCCGCGGCTGTACAGCCATGATGCGCCGCCGCGGCGCCGGCCATTGCCAACGATCCGCAACCGGTCGCCGCCCAGCGCGACGCTCGGGCCGGCCTCGGGCGAGAGTTCGGCGAGCATCTGGTCGGTGACTTGTTCGGCCGCGGCTAGATACTTTTCCATCAGTATCGGCGGCAGTGTCAGTACGTCGCCGATATTGTCAAAACCGTAGCCGACATCGTCCGCCGGAAAGTCGTCGGGCAACTGAAAATCGACGCCGATCAAATCGCGCACCGTATTGCGGTATTCGGTGCCGTTGAGCCTCCGGATGGTGACGTAGCCCGGGTCGCGGGTCGCGTCGCAATCGACGTAATTGAGTGAATGATCGAGCCAGCCGGCGATCGAATCGGCGAGTGCCGTCGCAGGTTGCTTCTCGTCTTCGGGCGGCATCTGCCGGGTTTTGAGCATGCGAATGACTTTCGTCCACCGCTTGCGGTCGCCTCGCAACGCAGCGAGCGACTTCTGCTGGTCGAGCCGCAATTCGCTTTCCGGCTCTTCGCCTTCGTGACACTTAAAGCAGTGTTGCTTCAGAAAAGGAAGAAACTGCCCGTCAAAAAACTCAGCATCGGCAGCCGTAGAAGTTTTTTTTGTTTCTGCGGCATCCGGCGGTTGGGCGGCGGCCGGCAGTGGCGATTTGGATCGCGTCAACACGACAACGGCGAGCACAAATACGGCGGTCGCGCAGGCGTTGCCGGTCAGCAGTAAACCGCGGAAGTGCCTCATTCTCTAACGCCGGCTAGGGGGAGGATCGTTGGCGGGATGTTCGTTCCCGGGGTCTGCTTAGGAACGCACCACCGCCGTGGCCCCACCGCCAAGCACGCTGCAAGCGGAGCCTGTTTTAGGTTGCTCCGGGTGGAAGCCCGGGAACAATAGTCCCTACTCGAAGTCTAGTTGATTCGCTGCCGATCGACAAGCGAAACGTTAAGATGATCGCGGATGTTACGGTTGGACAATGACTTTCATCAAACCGGATTCCTGGCCGTAGAGCCGATCAAACCAACCGGCCGCTTCGTCCAGGGAACTCCGCGCCGTGATTAACGGATCGGCGTCGATCTTCCCGCTCGCCAAAAGATCGATGCAGACATCGTACTCGCCGCTGGACGCGCACGAGCCGAGCACCGAGATCTCGCGGGTGACGACAGACTGAAGATCGAATTCGATCTGTGGTGAAAGGTTACCAACCAGCACGACGCGGCCGCCTTTGCGCACCGCGGTGATGGCCGTACGTACGGCTACGGTGTTGCCGACCGCTTCGACCGCCACGTCCGCACCGTCGCCGCGAAGTTCGGCTTCGATCGCGGCGTCAACATCGGTGCCGGCCGCGTTGATCCCCACGTCCGCGCCGAGCTGCTCCGCCAGCGCCAGGCGATCGTCGCTGAGGTCCACAGCGATGATCTGGCCGCAGCCGGCCAGCCGCAAGCACTGAATTACCAACAGACCGATCATCCCGCTGCCGACGACGACCGCCGATTCGCCGAGCGACACCCGCGCGAGATTGGCCGCATGCAGGGCCACGGAAACAGGTTCGACCATGGCCGCGTGCTCAAACGATAGCGCCTCCGGTAGCGGGTAAACAATACGCTGCGGCACGACCACAAATTCTGCAAAAGCTCCGTGGCGTCGATAGTCGCCGCATGAAACACCGAGCACTTGCCGGTTGTCGCACAGGTTGTATTGGCCCCGATCGCAATACGCGCACCGGCCGCAAGAGATCATCGAATCGAAGGTGACGCGGTCGCCTTCGCCGAAACCGTCCACATTTGCCCCGACCGCCGCCACGGTCCCGGCAGCTTCGTGTCCCATCACCAGCGGCGGAATCCGACGGCCGCTACTGCCGTCGAAGCCGTGAATATCGCTGCCGCAAATTCCGCAAGCCCGGACGCGGACCAACACATCATCGGGCCCCACATCCGGTTGGGGCATGTCGGTGACTTCAAAGTGCTTGTACTCGGTCAGTAGCAGCGCTCGCATCGTACTTTAGATGTTCTTTCACGGTTTGCTGTTGAATTCGCGAACCCGGCTAAAAAAGTCCCACGGCGTAATCCCACAACGCCTTGAGTCCCAGCACCGTCAGCACGGTTCCGGAAACGACCGTCAGTGCGAGTAGCGTGCGGCCCATTTGCAGCGGCTTCGGCAGAAAATGACGGTCGGTCCAGATCATGAGAAAACACCAAAGCCCGCACATGAATACGCCGCCAATGATGGCCGCAGGCGTGACGATCTTGACCGGATTTTCCATCAGCCATAAAAGCGGCAGTGCGCCGGCGGCACAATAGATCAGCACGATCAACCGGAATTTGCGTTTGGGCATTTCCCGCACCCGGCGGCTGATGGGGCGGAAGCACTCCTCCGCGGTACGGATGTAGATTTCATATGCGCCGTAGATCGTGCCCCAAAACGCCATGAAAATTCCCAACTGATAAAAGTACTTCATCGCCGGATGAAACTGTGTGACAAACTCCGCTTGATGCTTCAGCGGGTCGGCTGAGTCGGGAATGAGCTCTTGGGGATGCAACATGGCCGCCCCTAGCGTGAGGAAACAAATCGTAAACAGCAAAACGCAAAAGAAACCGACGCCCACGTCGATCTTGGCCGGCAGCAACCACCGTTTTCCGCGGCGGATGTTCTCGGGCGATTCGTCGATCGGTAGCAGTCCGGAGTCCTTCGATCCGTCGCGCGACTGGATCAGTCCCCACTTCTTTTCGCGGAAACAGCCGAGATAGCCGATGTAGTCGTACGTGCCTCCGCCGATCGCGCCGAGAAATGTGCCGATGGCGATCCAGACAGGAATTTCGGCCACTTTGGGATAAGCGTCTTTCACCCAAGGGGCGTAGTCGGGAACCTTGGGAACGAACGTGCCGGCCAGCGCCGCCAGCCAGTCAGGCTTGGCGGCAAAACAGGCGGCCACGATGCTGAGTAACAACAGCCCGACCAGAAACGTCTGCACCTTTTCCAGCGCGCCGTAGCTTTGCAGCCACGTTAGCGTTACGGCCAGCAGGATACAGAGCGTTCCCCACAGCCGCGCATAAAAAAGCAGTTCGGCTTCGCTGCCGGCGATGCCAAAAATCCAGTTGATCGTCGTACCGATGAACATCGGCAGGCCGGCCAGCCAAAATGGATAGCACAGGACACTGACGATCCCAACCGTCCACGGCACCCAATTACGCGGGCCGGGGAACTGGCCCCAATGTGTTACCGGGTGCTCCCCGGTCAGTGTGAAGTGCCGCGCCGCCGTGTAAACCTGAATGCCCTTCAAGA
>JAYZEI010000047.1:0-9428 GCA_036337375.1 Planctomycetota bacterium
GCCATACGGTATCAAAATGATCACGACTGAGGTTTTGACGTCCGAAGAAAACATCTTCGAACATAAGCATCGTTTCACCGAGCAAATCGATCAAGCCGGTTCGGCCCGAGACTTCGCGCAGGTACTGCCGATTCGTTTTTCCCTTGGCCAACCGAATCAGCTGCCGTCGATCGAGTTGCACGAGCAGATGGCTGTAGTAAAAAATGATGGCTTCCGCGTAGTTGCCCCCGTCGTAGTGTCGCCGCGCTTCGGCCAGAAGGTCCGATATCTGTTTGCGAAAGGTCACGGGTAGGTTCTCGATGCGGTCGATTTGGTCGCCGATGTTCTCTTCTTCCGCTTTGGATAGGTTCGTCTTTGCCGATTCGCGCACCAAGTACACGCGAACCAGCAGATAGCCCAGTAGGGCGAGCATCAGCACAATGCTGATCCAGGCCAATGGCGTAAACCAGTCGCCGACGCCAAACGCGGTCGTTCGTGGGTTGTTGACTTGCTCGTTCTGCACATTGATGCGACGTAAATCGTCTGCAGCAGAGTCGTACCAAGGGTATTGGCCCGTGTCTTCTAGTGCGTTACGACCTGCTTCGACCGCGTCGTCGACATCTTGAGCAACGGTCGGGTTCGCCAAAATTAACAGTGCGGTAAAAAAAACGAACGTAACAGGGAGCCTTGACGAGGAACGGACGTGCCGAATCTCGGGACTTTCGCTGACACTTCGGGTTACATTTGACGGCATAATCATATCAACTGGCCGGCCATACGGGCGGCTTCGGCGCGCATTTTCAACTCGACTTCCCAGCCTTCACGTCGAATTCGCAGGTCTAGGTAATTCAGGAAGCGAACGACCGCGAAGTAAGACGCCGTCAGCCAGCATGAGATCTCGACGAACAACAAAAAAGTAAGTCGTGAAATTTGGAGGCTACCCGTCATCCAAAACTTGGTAGCCCACATGGCCAGCAGCATCAGCGTTGCCATCGTTGCGGCAAATGCCGCGTTGGCCAACCACCTGCTGAAGAGTTCGCCGAAGCTGGAACCGTGCAGCGCGCTACTCCGCCGCATTGTGGTAATCTGGTTGCTTTTTGATTTGAATAGTGGGTTCCGCTCGAGCAAAATGATTTCGTTCAAATAAGGCCAGACGGCAAACGGCACAAAAGCCGTGAGGAATGGGAACAATAGAATCGGCCGTAGGATGACTTGAAACAAAATCAATTGCGGCAGTGATCCGAAAAAATCGCGAGCCACCTGCACGGGTTCGGTGCGCTGGGAAAACATGGTCTGCCCCAGCATCAGGGTGATTATCGAGGTTGCCAATGGAGCGGCCAGCACAACCCCAAAGGCGGTTGTAAATCCCGTCGACCACCGCCAGCTAAATTCATAATACAGGTCATCGGCCTGAAGCTGCGCAGGATCAAAACCCCCTTGCCACCAATGCAGCAGTAAGAAAAAAGGCAGAACGCCAACCGCCAGACTTACGATAAGCGGAAAGAAAAAAACCCGGAACACGTGCAACGACAAATCGAGTATGTCGAGCAGGTCGCGCTCGCGAATCGCTATATACGTTCTATCCAGTTGCATGGCGTTCACTTTCAGGCATGCCCAGCATCACAAAATAAAAGACCAGCAGGGCGCTGCTCACCACGGCGATCAGCGCCTTGACCCAGTAGTCCAAGCCGCTCGGTGAAATGAATGCCTCGATCAAACCGGCCAGTACGAAGAGGATCATTGCCGCGGACATTGTCGGCATCGCTTCTTTGGCCGTTCGTTGCAGCGCGGTGATCCGCGAATATCCACGTGTATCGATGAGGGCGAATCCCATCCGCATGCCGGCCGCGGCCGACAGTACGATCGCGGTCAATTCAAAAGGCCCGTGTGCGGTCACGAAGCTGTAAAAATTGCTGCTTTCGGGCACACGCGTAAAAAATCCGAACACGGCGCCGAGCAGCGCCGCGTTATAAACCGTTGCCAGTATTCCGCCGACACCGAACAGCAGCCCCATCGCAAAGCACCGCAGGCCAATGCCAGTATTGTGCATCAGATAAAATCCGGCCATCTGAATGTTGACATTCGGGTCACGGTTCTCCAGCGGCTGGCTGAAATTTTGTTGGTAAATTTCCAGCGATTCGGTTCCAATCAGGCCTTCGGCGTAGCCGGGCATCGGCGTCCGCGACATCCCGGGAATTTTGATTTCAGCGGCGAGAAAAGTTGAAATCAGAAACACACCCCAAAATAAGGCAAACGCCAACCAAAGACTGCGGTCAAAAAACAAACGTTGCGGCACGCGGACCAGCAGTTCTTCGCGCCAACCGTGGAGGTTGAATCGACGGCTCGGATAGAGCTGGTTGTGGGCGCGGCCAACCAAATTATGGAGATACTGAATCGTGGCCTGTGGCAGTTGATACGACTCGGCCAATGCCAAATCGGCACACGCTGCGCGATAGAGCGCCGCAAACCGCGTTACGGCGGCGGCCGGCAGTTTGCGCTTACGTGTCTTTTCAAGTTGACGACAAAGTGCGTCAAGCTGCTTCCAGTTTTCGCGCCGAGTTACTAAAAGTTCGCCGACCTTCATTAGTCTCTTGCTTTAGGTATAAGAATCGATAATTTCGGAGGTCTTCACGGGTGGCGTCGGCTCGTTCTCCAGAAACGGCCCGCTGAGCTGCGCGGTGTCTTCGCTCTGATCGAAGATGAACGTGCGGTGATAGAGCGCGCACAATAACAGGTCATGGCTCGTGTCGGGCGGCAGGTTGAATTTTTCACACAGCGGTCTGCCAACGTGGTGCGCAATATCTGCCCGCCGCCCGGGGGAAAAGTATTTGCGGCGCTCAACGTAGGCCGCCAACGCCTGAGCGAGACTTTTGGAGGGCTCAAATTTTGCCGGCAGTTCCGACGCCAGGCGAATTACCAGTGGATCGTCGATCCGCGGCAAGCCCCGCAGCCAGCTTGATTGTTCGATGACGACCATCGTGCCGCAAGCCAGGTCACCCAGTCGCTGAAATCGCGAGTTCATGGTAGAGACCAGGATTCCGACCAAGAACGTCGCTGGTGGCAATCCGTCGACGGCGCGGAGGATGTTCCGCATGACGGCCTGCATGCCATTGATTGGTTGCCCTTCGGCGGTCAGGACGCGGAGGCCCATCGCTTTTTTCCCGACGGTTTGTCCATTCCAGAATGTCTCCAGTATTCCGCCATAAAACCAATCGAACAGGAACCAAAGCACAACGAATAGGGCAGCGCCGAATCCCCACAGACCCAGGATGCCGAATGTCCAGCCGACCAAAATTGAAAACGCGAAGAAAATAAAACAGCGCAGCATCAAATCGATCAGATAAGCAAGAAATCGCCGAGAGGGTCCCGCAATGCGATATTCGAAGGCGATGTTTTCCGGCGTGACGACGCGAATGGTCGTGTTCAGTTGTTCGATGCCTTGCGCCATGCGACGGCCCCGTTGGTAATTTGCTTTATTATCGGCCAAAACATGCGAACCGACAACGCAGCACGGCAGTTGGGGCACTGCGGGTAGCAACCGGGTTGAAGAGTCCGCGCCGCGAGGCCCCCGACAACTTTACGCAGATTGCTGCCGTTCTGTCGCATAACGGAGTACGTCGCGAATCGAAATAACACCGGTCGGCTTGCCGTCGGTCAAAACGGGAACGTGACGGTATCCGCCGAGCGACATCTTGTGCACGGCAAAGGCGATGGTGTCGTGGCCTTCCAGCGTACTTGGCGAATCGGTCATGAATTCCTTAATTGGACGCTGTTTCAATCCCGTCGCTTCGGTATTTAATTGGATCAACGCGTCGCGTTCGCTAAAGATGCCGACCAGATTGTCGTTTTCGACCACCAGTACGCAGCCAATGTGATTGTTGACGAGCAGATTCAGGACGTTGCCGACACTTTCCTCCGGCGAAACAGCCACCGGCGAACGTGGTGACAGCGAATCGATCGAATCTTTGACGAGCCCTTTCGCCAGGGGCGAAGTTGGCTTGACGTTGGTGAGTTCCGTGATCGACTGCCCGCACTTCTCGCACTCGTCGATGCCCGCGATGTTGTCGTAACCGCAATCAGGACAAACGGGCATGATGTCAGCTCCTAATTTTCAAATCGTAATATTCGATGGCCTGCTGGTTCGGCCCGTTAGCCGTTAATATTTTCCTCACCCACCAGCCAAGTGTCACCCGATGTGAACAACTGGTCCAACTCGCCCGCGCCGAGCGTCTCCCTGGCCTGGTCGATCTGTTTTTGCACCTCGTCGTCGTAGCGGGGACGATCGACGGCGCGGAAAACCCCGATCGGTTCGGGGAAATCAGGCTGTCGCATGCGGCTGAGCAGATAAGCCAAACTCGGCTCGTCCGATTTTTCATCGTGAAAGAGCAGGTCGTCCTCGGTGACGCCTTTTCCCAATTCGACAACTTCCGGGTTCATGCCGTTAAGCCGGATGCCCTTCTCGCGATTCTTGCCGAAAATCAGCGGCTTGCCATGTTCTAATTCCAGCAAGTTTTCTGTTTTAGATTCGCGTTCGGTCGCATATTTCCAAGCGCCGTCGTTGAAGATGTTGCAATTTTGATAAACCTCGATGAACGCCGTGCCTTCGTGTTCGGCCGCCCGCTGCAGGACCATGCCGAGATGTTTGATGTTGACGTCGATCGAGCGGGCCACGAACGTCGCTTCACAGCCGATCGCAATCGACAGCGCGTTGAGCGGGTTGTCGATTGCGCCCATGGGCGACGTTTTTGTTCTCTTGCCCAGCGGTGACGTCGGTGAATATTGGCCCTTGGTCAGCCCGTAGATCTGGTTATTGAACAGTACGATGTTGATATCCAGGTTGCGGCGGATGGCGTGGATCAGGTGATTGCCGCCGATGCTGAGCGCATCGCCATCGCCGGTGATAACCCAAACGAACAATTCGGGCCGCGCGGTCTTGAGTCCCGTTGCGATCGCCGGCGCGCGGCCGTGGATGCTGTGGATGCCGTATGTATTCATGTAATACGGAAAACGGCTGGAGCAGCCGATGCCGGACACGAACACGGTTTGCTCGCGCGGGATGCCGATCGTCGGCAAGACTTTTTTCATCTGTGCAAGGATCGAATAGTCGCCACAGCCGGGGCACCAACGAACTTCCTGGTCGCTGGCGAAGTCGGCCGGTTTCAAAACAGGTAACGCAGTATCTGTGCTCATCTTTGCCTTTTTCGAAGCCGATTTTTTGTTGCCTCCGCGCCGTCATAGCGGGCAGGCAAGGTTAAAGCAAATTGTTAATCTTGTCGACGAGTTCGCTGACCGTGAACGGCCGTCCCTCTACCTTGTTAAAGCTGACCGTCTCCTTCAGGAAGTTGGCCCGCAAAATGAAATTGAGTTGGCCCAGGTTTAATTCAGGCACCAGCACTTTCTCGTGCCGCTCCAGCAAGTCACCCAAGTTGCGAGGCAGTGGATTCAAATATCGCAAGTGGGCATGCGCCACACTGCCGCCGTCGGCGAGGATTTGTTGGACCGCCGTCGTGCACGCCCCGAACGTGCCCCCCCAACTGACGACCAGCACCTTGGCGTCGTCGCCGCCGGTTACTTCCTGCAGGGGGATGTCGTCCGCGATGCTGTCAACTTTCTTCTGCCGGGTTTCCACCATGTGATGATGGTTTGCCGGGTCGTAGCTGACATTTCCCGTGCCGTCTTGTTTTTCCAGGCCGCCGATGCGGTGCATCAAACCCGGCGTGCCGGGCACCGCCCAGGGCCGCGCGAGGTTTTCGTCGCGGGCATAGGGCTCGAATTGGTCGCCGTTCGACGCGCCGTCTGGATGCGACACCGCGATCTTCGGCAAATCGTCGACTTCGGGAATTCTCCACGGCTCCGAACCGTTGGCGATGTAACCATCGGTCAGCAGGACAACGGGCACCATAAACTTGGTGGCGATCCGCCAGGCCTCCTGCGCAACTTCGAAACAATCCGCCGGGCTGCGAGCCGCCACGACCGGCAGCGGGCACTCGCCGTTGCGGCCGTACATGGCCTGGAACAGGTCCGCCTGTTCGGTCTTCGTCGGCAAACCGGTACTCGGCCCGCCGCGCTGGACATTGACGATCACCAGGGGCAATTCGGTCATTACGGCCAAGCCGATCGCTTCGCCCTTCAGCGCGATCCCCGGGCCACTTGTCCCGGTCACCGCCATCGCGCCGCCAAACGCCGCACCGATCGTGGAGGTGACCGCGGCAATCTCGTCTTCGGCCTGGAAGCAGCGTACGCCAAAATTCTTGTGCCGGTTCAATTCTTCCAGGATCGAACTGGCGGGTGTAATCGGGTAGCTGCCGTAGAATAATTCGCATCCGCTCTGTACGGCGGCTGTGACCAAACCGTAGGCCAGCGCAGTATTGCCCATGACGTTACGATAAAGCCCGGGCTCGAGTTCCGCTTTGGGTACCATGTACCGGCTGGGCAGCGCCTCGGTAGTCTCGCCGTAATTGAAACCGGCCTTCAAACAGCGGCGGTTGGCTTCGGCCACATCGGGATAGCTGTCGAATTTTTCATCGATGTACCGCAGCGTTGGTTCCAGCGGCCGATCGTACAACCAGAAGACCAATCCCATCGCGAAAAAGTTTCTGCAACGATCGGCGTGCTTTAGGCTCAAGTCCAATCCTTCGACGGCCAACCGCGTGAGTTTTGTAATTTCGGCCGCGAACAGTTGGTAGCCGTCCAGGCTGTCGTCTTCTAACGGATTTGCTTCATAGCCGGCCTTTTCCAGATCCTTTTTGCCAAAGGAATTCTTGTCGACGATCAACACGCCGCTGGGGACGAGATCGCTCAGATTGGTGACCAACGCGGCTGGATTCATCGCGACCAGCGCGTCGACTTCATCACCCGGTGTGAAGATGTCGGTCGAGGCAAAGTGAACTTGGAAGCCGCTGACGCCGGCTTTGGTGCCGCGCGGCGCGCGAATTTCGGCGGGAAAGTCGGGAAAAGTGGCGACGTCGTTGCCAACCAGCGCCGACGTGCTGGTCAGTTGCGTGCCGGCCAGTTGCATGCCGTCGCCGGAGTCGCCGCAAAAGCGAACCGTGGCGCGGTCGAGTTGCTTGACCGGCTTTGCCGATTCAGTCGCATCGGATTCGTCCGCAGAAGTTGTACTCGCAGCCATCTCTACTCTGTTTCCTCTGTCCAAATTCCACTGTCCAATTATTAGGCCGGCCGTATTGAGAAACAATCGGCAAAGTCGTAGGCGGGATTCGTTTAGGCGCCTTCGCGCTCAGGCATTACCACATTTGGTTTGGGGGGCAGGTTAAAAACGGTCTCAGGAAAATGATCCACAAAAAAGCCGAGGATGCCCGATACTTTCACCCAACCGAACAGGCGGTCGTCGTCGTCGACAATTGGCAGTCGGCGAAATCCACCTTTGGACATCATTTGGACGGCCTCAGCGATCGAAGCGTTGCGATGAATGGTAACGGGGTTGCTGACCATGACTTCGTCAATAGCGACGTCCAGGTTCGCGTCGTCCGCCATCAATTTGACCGCATCGCGCTCCGTGAAAATTCCGAGCAGCTTTTTGTCTTCGCAAACGAGCACACTGCCCTTGTCGTTTTCGCGCATTTGATGGAAGACGTCGTGCACGGAGGTGCCGGTTTGGACGATCAGCGTCATTTCCGACTTGGCTTCTTCGACCGTCTCCGTGTTGAGGTTCAGTTGAATGTCCATGGAGGAAGAATCTCTAAGAAAAACCCGTCAGGTGCAGAGCTAATTCCAGTCTCTTGGTGGAAGAGTGCAGCCAATCGACTCGAAAATCGTCCTTCGTCGCAAGTCCTTTGCGCCAATTCCGGACCATTCAGTCATCGTGCTGTCTTGAGGACCGGTACCTTCGGGCCAGTGTACCACGCGGCAATCGCCGGTTGAACAGGAATTGCCACAATAATCGACGAGAATTTTGCTGCCGCCGGCCCGGCGGTGTGGTTCGAGTGGCGGCGGAATTCCGGTGCAGTGGGGTGACGGAACCTTGCGGCGCTTTTTCCGGGCTACGGCTCCTTGGGCGGATTAAATCCACCTTCAGGTGTTTGGTAGAACTTTTGGATGTCGATGCCGCCCTTTTGCTCCTCTTCCAGCAGCTTGATCCGCTGTTCCATCCGCTCAACGCGGCGGACTAATTGCATGAGAACCTCACCGCTGTTGTCCTCCGGCTTGGGGCGAGGAATCTCCGGGTAGCCAAGCTGTCGGCTGAGCGCGGAGAAGAGCAGCAGCGGATCTTTGCGGCGGTTGACCAGGGCAATACGGCCCTCCTTTTCACCAAACAGCACCGGCGGCAGTTCGTCGCGGTTGACAGGCTGCTGCTGGCGAGCCTTTTGCAACACGTAGAATTCACTCCGTACGTAAATCAGGTCCGCAATATCGACCAGACCAATCTGTCGCCGTACGGTCAGGATCCAATCATGCCACGCCTCGTCGAAAATCGGATCGTCGGCAACTGCCTGCAGGCCGTGATCATAATTCAGGCGGTTGCGCGAGATCGATTCGAACTGGTAAAGAAACAAGGCCTGCGGCGTCGGTTGGCCCGCGCGGAATTCGGCTTCGCGCCGCAATATTTCCAACCCGGTATTCAACTCGAACCGGCCGCGATCGTTTTCCGCTTCGGAGACGATAAAGGTCTGAAATGGGGTGAAATAATGATCCAGTCGCCGCATTGCCGGCGCGAAGACGCCACTTAGCCGTAATTCGCTAGAGATGAAATCGAGCGCCATCGGCAATTTGGTCGTGGACAGCACTTCTTCCTTGATCGACGAGATCACTTCCTGGCTGGGCATCTGCTGGCGGGTCCGTTCAGATAAGATACGGAAGAAATACGCCTGCTCGATTAACTCTTCGCGTGACAACATGGGCATACGTTACACTGGGGTTCGCAGGAAAGTATAATACATTGCGGATTGCAGATTGCGGAATGCGGTCTCTGCCGATTGGCCGAACTATCGGTAACCAACAGCAAAAACGCCGAGAACAACGGGCCGTTGCGGCTTTGAATTTTGGATTTGGTCATTAACTCCCAATAGGGGTTTGTCTTGTCTAATCAGTTTTCCACCGTCGAACAAACCATCGAAGCAGTCGGCCGCGGAGAAGTTGTGATCGTGGTCGATGCCGAAGACCGCGAAAACGAAGGCGATTTCATTTGCGCGGCCGAAAAAGTGACGCCGGAGATCATCAATTTTATTCTCTCGGGCCGCGGCCAACTTTGTATGCCGATTCTTCCGGAATTGGCCAGCCGCCTTGAGTTGGCGCCGATGGTCGATGCCAACACGGCGCCTTTGGGGACGGCTTTTACCGTCCCGGTCGATCATCGGTCGGTCCGCACCGGTATCACGGCGGAGGAAAAGTGCCTTACGGTCGCGGCACTGATTGATCCCGCCGGCAAAGGGACCGATTTTGTGCGGCCCGGGCATCTGTTTCCGCTGATCGCCAAAGAAGGCGGCGTGTTG